>DATLFO010000164.1:0-15757 GCA_035541035.1 Actinomycetota bacterium | reverse complement strand
GTTCACCAACTTCCTGCTCGCCGACGAGATCAACCGCGCGCCCGCGAAGGTGCAAAGCGCGCTGCTCGAGGTGATGCAAGAGCATCAGGTCACCATCGGCGGCCAAAGCTACGCGGTGCCGGAGCCGTTCATCGCGCTCGCCACGCAGAACCCGATCGAGTCCGAAGGAACCTATCCGCTGCCCGAGGCGCAGATGGACCGCTTCATGATGAAGGTGCTCGTGGACTATCCCGATCACGGCGAGGAGCTCGCGGTCGTCGAGCGCGCCGAGCACGCGCTCGAGCCGCCGCGCCAGATCCTTGAGCCGGGCACGCTGTTCGCGTTGCAGTCGCTCACGCAGCAGGTGTTCGTGGACCACCGCATCCGCGAGTACGTGGTGACGGTCGTGTCGGCGACGCGGCGGCCCGACGACTACGGGGTCGGCGAGATCGGCCCTTACGTCGAGTACGGGGCGAGCCCGCGCGGCTCGATCAACATGATCCTGGCGGCGCGCGCGATCGCGGTACAGCACGGCCGCGACTACGTGCTGCCCGCCGATGTGGACGCGATCCTGATGGACGTGCTCCGCCACCGCGTCATCCCGTCTTACCGGGCCTTGGCCGAGGACGTCACCGCCGATCAGATCGTGGCGCGTGTTCGCGAGAAGATCGCGCCGCCTGAGATCGACATCAACGAGGCGGCGCAAGGCGCATGAGGCATCTGTCGGCGGTGGCCGCCGTCGCCGACGACCCGGTCGTCGTACCCGGCGCGGACCGGCTGTTGCGCGGCGCCGACCTGTGGCTGGCGCGTCGCGTGGACGGGCACGGCCCCGGACGGCATCGCAGCATCCGGCTCGGCGAAGGGCTCGAGCTCGCCGACATCCGCGAATACACGCCGGGCGACGACGTGCGCACCATCGACTGGAACGTCACCGCGCGCACCGGACGGCCGCACGTGCGCGTCTATGACGCCGACCGCGACGTCACGGTGCTGGTCGTCGCCGACCGGAGCGCCTCGATGGGGTTCGGCACCGCGAACGCGACCAAGGACCGGCTCGCCCGCGAGCTCGTCGCCGCGGTCGCGGCGATGGTCGTGCGCCGCGGCGACCGGATCGGCGGGCTGCTGTTCGACGAGGAGCGCGCCGGCGGCATGCGCGCCGCATCCGGCCGGCGCGCGGCGCTTCGGCTGCTGCACGCGATGGAAGCCGCGCCGCCCAAGGATCGGACCGCCGCACGCATGGATCTCGCGCTTACCGACGCCGGCCGCATGGCGAAACGCCGCAGCGTCGTGCTCGCGATCAGCGACTGGATCGATGCGGGCGCCTGGGAGGAGCCGCTGCGGCTCCTGGCCTACCGCCACGAGGTGATCGCGGCCGAGATCCGCGATCCGCGCGAGGACACGTTGCCCGATGTCGGCACGGTCGTGCTCGAAGATCCCGAGACCGGACGTCAGCTCGAGGTCGACACCGGAATCGCCGGCCTGCGTGAGGCGTTCGAGACGGCCGCCGCGCAGCAGCGCGCCGCCCGCGCGGCGTCGTTCGCGCGCGCCCGCGCCTCGCACCTGATCGTGTCCACCGACCGCGACTGGCGCGCCGACCTGATCAAGTACCTCACGCTGCGCAAGAAGGGCCGCCGGTGAGCCCGCTCGCGCTGACGTTTCTGGACGGCGGGCGCCTATGGCTGCTGGCGCTGCTCCCGCTGCTGATCGCGCTCTACGTCGGGCAGCAGCGCCGCCGCCGCGCCTACGCGATGCGCTTCACGAACCTGTCGCTGCTCGCGGCGGTCGCACCGAAACGGCCCGGCTGGAAACGGCACGTGTCGGCCGCGATGATCCTCGTCGCGCTGATGCTTCTGGGCGGGGCCTTCGCGCGTCCGGCGACGGACGTGCGCGTACCGCGCGGCCGAGCCGCCGTTGTGCTGGTCGTGGACGTGTCACGGTCGATGCGCGCCACCGATCTTTCGCCCAACCGGATGGCCGCGGCGAAGACCGCCTCGCTCGCGTTCGTGGACTCGGTGCCCGGCGAGATGGAGCTGGCGGTGGTGTCGTTCAGCAACGCGGCCGCGCTGCTCGCGCCGATCACGCGCGACCGCGCCGTGGTGCGCGGCGCCATCGACCGCTTGGAGCCGATCGCCGGCACCGCCATGGGCGAAGGTCTGGCGGTCGCGCTCGACGAGATCGCCCGCGCGCGCCAGGCCGAAGGACAAGCCATCCCCGCCTCGGTGCTGCTGCTGTCGGACGGCGTGTCGAATCTGGGTCGTCCGCCCGAGGAGGCCGCCGACACCGCCACCGAGATGGACGTCCCCGTCTACACCGTGGGCGTCGGCACCGAAGGCGCGACGCTCGAGTTCAACGGCCAGTTGATCCCGGTGGACGTGGACGAGGTCACGCTACGCGCGGTGGCCGAGGCGACCGGAGGGGAGTACTTCCGCTCGGGCGACACCAAAACCCTCGCCGCCGTCTACAAAAACCTCGGCTCGGTCCTAGGCTACGACCTGGAGCAGCGAGAGGTCACGGCAGCCGTCGCAGGGCTCGCCGGCCTCATTCTGCTCGGCGCCGCGATCGCCGGCACCCTGCTGACGAACCGGATTCCTTAGAAGGACTTTTTTTCGACGGCGCGGAGGCGTTGCGCCATCGTCTTGAGCAGTCCCAGCGCAACACCCGGCTCGCTCTTGACGAGCTTGGTGAAGTGCCAGCCCAAGATGCGAAACAGCGTCATGTCGGTCTTGGCCGTGACCGTCGCCGAGCGCGGCTGGCCGTCCAGCAGCGACATCTCGCCGAAGGTGTCTCCGGCCTTGAGCGTCGCGAACTTCTTGCGCTTGATGGTGACGTCGGCCGTGCCGTCCACGATCAGGAAGAACGCCGGGCCCGAGCCGGAGCGGTAGGTGCCTTCGCGAACCAGCGCCTCGCCCTGGCGGGCGGTCTTGATGTCGGTGACGCGCGCGATCTTCGCCAGGTGCGCGCTGCTGAGCTCGCGGAACAGCGGCACCGTGGACAAGTGCTCGACGATATCTGATTTCTTCACTGGGTATCCTCCCCCTGGACGCGGTCAGGATAGTGGGAGGCTCGGCGCCAAAACAAGCCGCTAGACTGCCGTGCATGTCCGAATGCATCTTCTGCGCCATCGCGGCGAATCAAGCCCCGCAGTTTCGCGTGTGGGATGACGAGCATGCGGTCGCGTTCATGGACATCAATCCGGCCGTCGAAGGCCACACGCTGGTCATTCCGCGGCGGCACGCCAGAGATCTGTGGGACATCGAGCCGGCCGACGCGCAGGCGGTGATGGCCGCCGCCGTGACGGTCGGCGGGATGCTGAAGGCGGCACTGGAGCCCGACGGGCTGAACATCGTCCACGCGACCGGCCGGGCCGCCTTCCAGAGCGTCTTTCACTTTCATCTGCACCTGATCCCGCGTCGCTACGGCGATCCGATTCGGCCGCCCTGGTCGCTGGAGGAGCGCAATGGCGACCGGACCGCCTTGGCCGCGGTCGCCGAGCGGATCCGCGGCGCTGCCGGGTAGGCCTGCCCGTTCGGACAGTGTCCTAGCGGCCCGCCGAAATGGCCGCTGGTCGGTATCGGGGCCGGGGTCGCCGGACGCATCATCGCTGCAGAGGAGAGCGGCCACCCGGGCCGCCCTCGCGAAAGGCAGGACGCGATGGGTCTTCGGAGAGTCTTCGCAAAGCCGGTTGCCATGGCGCTGCTGACGATGCTCGCTTTGGCCGGCGCGTTCGTGCGGGTCGCCGCGGTGGGGGCCTCCGAGCCTGCGGCGGGAATCGGTGGCAACCCGCCGGTCGCTGCGCACGCGGACGGGCCGTACCTCCCCCCGGCCGGTCTGCGTGTTCCCGTGGGCGAGGAGGCCGGCCCGGCCGCGCCGGTCGCCTCGTCCGCCTTTGCGGGCATGGTCGTCTTCGTTTCCGGCGGGGATTTGTGGCTCGACGATCTCGACGACGCCGACGAGCCGCGGCTGTTGATCGACAACGGCGACGAGCAGTCCTCGTGGTCGCCGCGGTTCGTCGATCGCGGAAACGTTTCGTTCGTTTCCGAGAAGGGATTGGAGATTCTGGATCTGACCACCGGTCTGCGCTCGGTCGTTGCCGGCAACGATCCGTGGATCGGCGCCTACGATTGGAGTCCCGACGGCTCGCGGGTCGCGTACATGACCAGCGAATGGGACGAGCAACGGCAGGTGACCCGCGGCTATCTGCGTGTTGTGACCCGAGCGGGCGTCGCCGGCGAGATTCCGTTCTCGCTGATCGTGCCCGACGGCTACTGCATTCACGATCCGGACGGAGACTTCAACGTCGAGTTCTCGCCCGACGGCCGCTTCATCCTGGTCGAGAACGTAGCCGCGCAGCCGGCCGCGTCGGTGACGGTCGTGGCCGTGACCGGCGAGACGATCCTGGAGCCGTCGCATCTGGTGTGGTCAGGCTTTGATCACGACGGCACGCTGGTCGCACGCGAACTGGGAACCGACGATTGGGTCCGGTTGTCGCTGACATCGGGCCGCGTGGAACAGCTTCCGGTGCCGGACAAGGCCCGTCGCCCTGCTCTGTCGCCGCTCGGCCGCTCGATCGCCGTCGACGACGGCGTCGGCACCGTCACGCTGATCGATCTCGCGCACGGCGAGTCGTCGCGGCCTCTGCGCGGTTATCTAAATCCGGTCTGGCTCGACGACGAGCGCGTGATCGCGTTCGCGGTGCGTGCCTGCGATCAATGCGAGATGCCGTGGGAGCAGACCGGCGACGCGACGCTGTTCGACGCGAACTTCGGCGAGCGTCCGCTGCGCATCGACTTCGCGCAGATCGATGTTCTGCGTCGCTAGGCGAACAGCCTCAGGATCTCGTCGTGCACGCGGCCGTTGCTCGACAGCGCGGTGCCCTGGTCGTAGCCGGGATGGCCCTGCAGGGACGTGAACCGGCCGCCGGCCTCTTGCACGATGAGCTGGCAGGCGGCCAGATCCCATGGCGAGACGATCGGATCGATCATCGCCTCGACCGATCCTTGCGCGACGAGCATGTGGCCGTAGAAGTCGCCGAAGCCGCGATGCCGGTCGCATCGCTCGACGACGGACTCGATGCCGTCTCCGAGCTCGTGCGGGCCGAACAGGTCCATGCCGCCGGTTGCGATGTGCGCGTCGTTGACGGTCGCGATGTCGGAGACCATGATCGGGGTGCCGTTGTGGAACGAGCCGCCGCCGCGGGTCGCCCACCAGCGGGCGTGCAGCGCCGGCGCGCTGACGAATCCCAGCGCCAGGCCCTCCTCGTCCTCCAGCGCGATCAGCGTCGCGAAGATCGGGATGCCGCGCACGTAGTTGGTGGTGGCGTCGATCGGATCGACGATCCACCGCCGCGTCGCGCCTTCGCGTGACAAGCCTTCTTCTTCGCCGAGGACCGCGTCTTCGGGGAAGCTCCGCTCGATCGAGAGGCGGATGAACGATTCGATGTCGCGGTCGGCTTTCGTCACCAGCGAGCCGTCCGGCTTGACGTCGGGCTGGATCACCTCGCGAAAGACTTCCAGCGCGATGCGGTCCGTTTCGTCGCACCAGGATGCGACGGCGTCCAGTTCGGTTTCGAAGCTCACGCCTTCCTGCGCGGAACGACGGTGTCGAACCAGCGGTGCTTGCCGCGGTCGCCGGTCGTGTCCACGTGCACGTGCTTGGTCTCGGTGTACTCGAGGAAGCCTTGCACGCCGTGCTCGCGGCCCAGGCCGGACTGCTTGTATCCGCCGAACGGATACTTGTTGTTGATCAGGTGGTAGTCGTTGATCCAGACCGTACCGGTCCGCATCCGGTCGGCCACGCCCATCGCGCGCGCCGGATCGCGCGACCACACCCCGCCCGCCAGGCCGTAGATGGAGTCGTTCGCGATCGCCACGGCCTCGTCGTTGTCGGCGAACGGGATCACCGACAGCACGGGCCCGAAGATCTCTTCCTGTGCGATGCGCATACCGTTGGTGACGCCGGTGAAGATCGTCGGCTGGTACCAGTAGCCGCCGTCCTTGCCCGCCACGGGTGCGCGCTCGCCGCCGATCGCCAGCTTCGCGCCCTCGTCCAAACCAATCTGCACGTACCGCTCGATCGTGTCGAGCTGGGTCTGCGAGATGATCGGCCCCATGTCGGTTCCTATGTCGGCCGGATCGCCTACGACCATGTCGCGGGCGCGCTCGACCATGCGCGAAACCAGCTCGTCGTGCAGCGACTGGTGCACCAGCAGCCGCGATCCGGCGTTGCAGACCTGACCCGAGTTGTAGAAGATGCCCCACAGGACCCCGTCCACCGTCAGATCCAGATCGGCGTCGTCGAGCACGACGTTCGCGCTCTTGCCGCCCAGCTCCAGCGTGACCTTCTTGATGTTGCTCGACGCGAGCTGCATGATGCGCTTTCCGACCGCGGTCGAGCCGGTGAATGCGATCTTGTCCACGTCCATGCTGTTGCACAGCGGCTCGCCCGCCGACGGGCCGAACCCGGGGATCACGTTGACCACGCCGTCGGGCACGCCGGCCTCTTTGATGATCTCGGCCAGCGCCAGCGCGGTCGCGGGGGAGTTCTCGCTCGGCTTGAGGACCACCGTGTTGCCGGCCGCGATCGCGGGTGCGATCTTCCACGCGGCCATCAGGATCGGGAAGTTCCACGGGATGATGCCCGCGCACACGCCCAGCGGTTCGCGCTTGAGATAGTTCAGCGACGGGCCGGGTGCGACGGTGACCGGCAGGGTCTCCTGCAGCGGGACGGTCGTGGCCATTTCGGCCAGGACGCGGAACGTGTAGGACGCGCCCGCGACCTCGCCTTTGGTCTTGCGGATCGTGCCGCCCGAATCCTTGGTCTCCAGATTTGCGAGCTCGCCGGCGCGCTCCTTGATCCCGGCGGCGATCTTGGTCAGGAAGCCGGCGCGCTTGGCGGGGGACAGCCCGCTCCAGCGTCCGTCGTCGAACGCGGCACGCGCGGCGGCGATGGCTTTTTCCGCGTCCGCCTTGCCGGCTTGGGCGACGGTGGCGTGCGCCTGGCCGGTGGACGGGTCGATCGTTTCGAATTCCTTGCCGTCCTCGGCGGTGACGAACTCGCCGTTGATGAAAAGCTTGTAGTCGGCCATGTGGGTTCCTCCCGGACTCGTGATCCGGACGTCATGCTAGCGAACCGATGCTTCCCGCCGTCGTCATGTCTTTCCCGCAATGGCAAGAAAATTGCTTGCAATTGTGAGCAGGCTGCGATAGGCTCGAACACATGTTCGAAACCGTCGGAGCCATCAATCGCGCAGTCGGCGCGGTGCGCGACGCGGCGTCCGAGGCGACGCTGCGGGAGCGGCCCGAGGTGGTTGCGGCGCTGCTGCGTGGTGCGGATGCGTTGGTCGCGGCGGCGGCGGGTCTGATGGCCGGCGGCGGGGTTCAGGCGGCGGCGGGCCGGCCGGTGGAGCATGTGCTTCGTACTGAGGCGCGGCTGACCTCGTGGGATGCGTCCACGGTTGCGGGGGCGGCTGATTCGCTTCGCGCGATGCCCATGTTGGCAGCCGCGTTCGACGAGGGTCTGGTCTCGTGGAGTCAGGTGCGGGCGATCTTGGCTGCGGTCAAGTGCGTCCGGGCCGAGGATCGTCCGACAATCGATGCGCTGATCGGCGAGCAGGCTAAACGGCTCTGGGATGGCAGTCCCGATCGGCTGGTGGATCTGGTTGCAGATGAGGCCGCGCGTTTGCGGCCGGATCTGTCGCAGCGTCGCGAGGATCGCTTGATCGCGTCGAGTTTTCTGGCGATCCAGGGCCGCCTGGACGGCTCGGCCGCGATCTACGGCGAAGCCGACGCGGTTTCGGCCGCGACGATCGTGGGTGCCTTGGATGCGGTGGCAGACGCGCCGGTGCATCCGGACCGCGGCGTCACTCGCGCGCAGCAACGCTTTGATGCGCTCGTTCAGATCTGTGAGACGACGCTTGCGGGTGACGGGAGCGGCCTTCGACCCCGCTCGCGTGTGCTGGCCGTGATCGATCTCAAGGATGTTGACCGCGGCGGCGACGGGGGCGCCACGCTGCTGTGGCCGCTGCCCGGCCGCGCCCCGCGGCTGACCCCGGTGGCTCGCGACATGCTCGTCTGCGACGCGGCCGTCACCCCGATCGTGTTCAACGGCCGCGACGTGATCGGCGCCGCAGATACCCACAACACGTTCTCCGACAGGGTACGAAGCGCGATTGTGGCGCGGGATCGGCGCTGCCGCTTCTGCAGCCACGCCGCCGCCCAATGGTGTGACGTCCACCACATCGTGCCGGGCACAGGCAACACCGCTCGCGACGGGATCTTGCTCTGCCGGCGATGCCACCGGATCGTCCATCGCCATAGCTGGACCGCCACCTGGCACGACGACGGCGCCATCCGATTCGAGCGCCGCGGCAAACACTTCCTCAGCCTCCCGCCGTAGCCTGCGACGGTTCTCGCACCAGCCGCCCTCTCGCGGCCACTTCGGCGTGCCCGAAGCCCGGCTCAGGAGGCGCCGATGTCCACTCGGTCGCGAACCTCGCTCGTGCCGGCCGTCTCTCGGGCGCAGTGAGCGCAGCAGAAGAAGCGGCCGTTCACCTCGACTCCGTGGCCGACGACCTTGCAGCCGCAGTGCTCGCAGACCGGCGCCAGAGCGTGGATCGCGCACTCGAACGAATCAAAGACGTGTCGCTCGCCGGCGGTGATCACCTCGAATGCCTTGTCGTAGTCGTTTCCGCACATCTCGCAGCGCATGGCGACCTCCTTCCCGTTGTGGCCTCCCCCCGCCGGCCGAGGGTCAAACGCCCTGGAGGGAGGCGCTAAGATGGGTGGATGACCTACGAGGAGCGGACGGCCGAGTTCAAGGCTCGCATCGATGCGGGCGGCAAGGTCGAGGCGACCGACTGGATGCCCGACCAGTATCGCGAGGCGTGCCTGAAGTTCATCGAGATGCATGCCAACAGCGAGATCATGGGGGCGCTGCCCGAACGCGAATGGATTCCGCGCGCCCCAACCCTTCGCCGCAAGCTCTCGCTGACCGCGAAGGTGCAGGACGAGGTCGGCCACGCGCAGATCCTGTACCGGATCGCCGAAGACCTCGGCAAAAGCCGCGAGCAGATGTTCGACGACCTGGTCAACGGCCGCACCAAGTTCCACAACGTCTTCCACTATCCGACCAAGTCCTGGGGCGACGTCGCGGTCATCGGCTGGCTGATCGACGGTGCGGCGCTGGTCACGCAGAAGGCGCTGCTCGACTCGTCCTACGCTCCGTACGTGCGCGCGCTGCGACGCATCTGCCCCGAGGAGTCGCTGCACCTACGCCACGGCGAGGACATGGTGCTCGAGCTGTGCGGCGGCAGCGCCGAGCAGCGCGCGATGTTCCAGGACGCGGTCAACCGCTGGTGGGCGCCGATCATGCACTTTTTCGGTCCGCCGTCCAAGGCCGACAAGGACGTCCTTCTGTATTGGGGCATCAAGGTCCGCACGAACGAAGACCTGCGCCAAGAGTTCTTCAGCACCTACGTGCCGAAGCTGTGGGATCTGGGCATCAGCGTTCCCGATCCCGAGCTTGCCTACGACGAGGCGGCCGGGCAGTGGCGCTGGGGCGATCCCGGCTGGGACGAGTTCTGGGAGGTCGTGCGCGGCAACGGTCCGATGACCGCGACGCGGCTGACCTACCGCAAGGCGATGTGGGATTCGCACGCCTGGCTGCGCGACGTGTTCGCCGGCATCGGCGGCGCTGCGGCTTAGCCCCGTGGACGTCTTCGAGGTATTCGGCCGCCGGCAGATCGACGATCCGCTCGTTCACGTCGGCGCGGTCAAGGCCGCGGACTCGGAGATGGCTTTGGTGCTGGCGCGCGAGGCGTACTTCCGGCACGGCGAGGGCGTGGACTGCTGGGTCGTGCGGCGCGGCGACATGCACCGCGACCCGCATCCCGAAACGCTCGGCGGCGTCACCGACAAGTCCTATCGGCGCCAGGACGGCTATCCGGGCGTCGGCGCGAAGCTGCGCCGCGTCGCCGAACAGCTCAAGGATGTGCGCATCGACCGGCCGCGGCCCAAGGGAGCGGGATCGTGAGCGAGGAGCGGATGAACCTGCTTCTGGCGCTCGCCGACGACGAGCTGATCATCGGCCATCGCATGAGCGAATGGACCGGCTGGGTGCCCTACGTCGAAGAGGATCTGGCGTTCTCCTCGATCGCGCAGGACGAGATGGCCCACGCGCGTCTGCTCTACGAGATCGTCTCGGCGACCGGCGTGGATACGCTCGCGTTGGGCCGCCAGCCGCACGAGTATCGCAACGCCGTCATCTGCGAGCGGCCCAACCGCGACTACGCCTACACGCTCGCGCGGCACTTCCTCTACGACACCGCCGATGCGGTTCGCGTCGAGGCGCTGCGCGCGTCGTCGTGGAAGGAGCTTGCGGAAGCGTTCGACGTCGTCACGCTCGAGGAGCGCTATCACCTCGAGCATGCGCGCACCTGGTTCCGGCGCATCGCGAACGGACCCGTCGAGGCGCGCGCCAAGCTGACCACCGCATTGCAGGACGTGATCGGGGAGGCGCTGTCGCTGTTCGAGCCGATCCCCGGCGAAGATGCGCTGCTCGCCGACGGCACCATGCCGCGCGCCAGCTCCGAGATGCTCGCAGCGTGGCTGACCCAGGTGGGGCGCGAACTCGAAGAGGTCGGTTTGGAACGAGTGCTCGAGCTGGCTCCCGAAGCGCGGATCGGCGAGATGGTTCCGACATCGTCGGGCGCGATCGAGGCGGAAGGATCCTCGCCGACCCTTCGCGTCCCCGGCTTGCAGCGAGTGGACGGACAATGGGTGCACGTCGGCGAGTTCGAAGGCGCCGGCGGCCGCTCCGGCCGCCACTCACCCGACTTCGCCGCGCTCTGGGACGAGATGACCGGGCTGTATCGCGCGCATCCGGGGGCGACGTGGTAGCCGCGACGCTCGAAGCGCGCGTCCGCGCGGCGCTGGAGGAGGTCTACGACCCCGAGATTCCGGTCGTGCGGATCACCGATCTCGGCATCGTCGAAGACGTGAGAGCGAGCGACGCCGCGATCGAGGTGGATCTGCTGCCGACCTTCACCGGCTGTCCGGCTCTCGACGCCATCCGCGAAGACGTCGAGCGTGCGGTCGCGCCGCTCGCCGAAGGCCGCGAGGTGCGCGTCACGTTCCGCCGCGACCTCGCCTGGACGTCGGACCGGATCAGCGAGCGGGCGCGCGAGGCGATGAAGGAATACGGGCTGGCGCCGCCCGGCGAGCGCCGCGGCCTGACGCTGGTGCAGATCAGGGTCGCGTGTCCGTACTGCGGATCGCTGGACACTGCGCACGACTCGACGTTCGGGCCGACCTTGTGCCGCGACATCCGCTACTGCAACGCGTGCCGCAACCCGTTCGAAGGCTTCAAGCCGAAATGAGCGAGGCAACGCCGCTGATGTACGGCGAGCTGGCATCCTGGTTCCATCTGCTCACCCCGCCCAAAGATTACGTCGAGACCGCCGCGTCCCATCGCGAGCTGTTCGAGACGCTATCGTCCAAGCCGGTCCGGACCGTGCTCGAGCTGGGGGCGGGCGGCGGCAACAACGCTTCGCATCTGAAGGCGTGGTACCAGATGACGCTCACCGACCGCTCGCCCGAGATGATCGCGACGTCTCGCGGCCTGAACCCCGAGTGCGAGCACGTCGAGGGCGACATGCGCAGTCTGCGGCTGGGACGAACCTTCGATGCCGTGCTGATCGACGACGCGATCTCCTACATGACGACCGAACAGGATGTGCTCGCCGCGCTCACTACCGCGCGGGCGCATCTGGAGCCGGGCGGCGTCGTCGTCTTCGCGCCCGACGAGACCGCCGAGGAGTACGTGCCGGCTACCGAGCACGGCGGCGAGGACGGCGAGGATCGCGCGATGCGCTACTTCTCATGGGACGACGTGCCCGTCGGCACCACCGTGCGGACGATCTACGTGTACGTCCTGCGGGACGCGAACGGCGTGCGCGTCGAGCACGAGATCCACACCTTCGGCCTCTTTCCGCTCGCCACCTGGGAGACGCTCATCCGCCGCGCCGGCTTCGAACCTCACCGCCGCTCCGTCGAGCACTGGCAGCATCCCCAGACGAAGCAATACATCTTCGCGGGTGTCGCGAAGAGTGGGACTAAGAAGGTGCGTGCACGTGACCCCCGCATCGCAATCTGATCCAGGGTCCGAAACATCGGCGTAACGCGACTTTTACCTGGCCGTGACTCCGCGGATACGGCTTTGAAATCTGCGTCTGCCACCATCGGCTCTGATGGGACGAGCTTTGGGAGGTGGCATGCGGAAGCGGAGAATTCTTACCGTCGGTGCTCTGACGGCGGTGTTTCTGATCGTCACGGCCACGGCGGCGTTCGCGCAGACGGCCGACGGGCCCTCGGAGGAGAAGATCCTGCTCGACACGGTGTGGACGCTGATGGCGGCGTTCATGGTGTTCCTCATGCAGGGCGGGTTCGCGATGGTCGAGGCCGGGTTCACTCGCAAGAAGAACGCGGGCAACATCGTGATGAAGAACCTGATGGACTTCGGGATGAGCTCGATCGCGTTCTGGGCCGTCGGGTTCGCGCTGATGTTCGGCACCGGCAACGCGCTCATCGGCACGTCGGGATGGTTCTCGTCCGATCCGACCGCCTTCTCTTCGCTCGACTGGGCCACGCCCCCGCTGATGGCGAAGTGGCTCTTCCAGGTCGTCTTCGCGGGAACCGCGGCGACGATCGTGTCGGGCGCGATGGCCGAACGCACCAAGTTCAAGGCATACCTTCTCTATAGCGGCCTGATCTCGGGGCTCATCTACCCGATCGCGGGCCACTGGATCTGGGGCGGCGGCTGGCTCGCCTCGAAGGAGTTCCTCGACTTCGCCGGATCGACGGTCGTGCATTCGGTGGGCGGATGGGCGGCGCTGGTCGGCGCGATCATGGTCGGGCCGCGGCTCGGCAAGTACGCGAAAGACGGACGGCCGCGGCCGATGCCGGGCCACTCGATGCCGCTCGGCATGCTCGGCGTCTTCCTGCTCTGGTTCGGATGGTTCGGCTTCAACCCCGGCTCGACGATGGCCGCGACGCTTTCGATCGCCGACATCGCGGTCACGACCAACCTGGCCGCGGCGGCGGGGGCGATCATGGCGATGACCGCGTCCTGGATGCTCGGGCGCAAGCCCGACGTCGGGATGAGCGCCAACGGCGCGCTCGCAGGGCTCGTCGCCATCACCGCGGGCTGCGCGTTCGTCGAGAACTGGGCGGCGCTCGTCATCGGCGCGATCGCCGGTGTGGTGGTCGTCGGCGCGATCATGTTCTTCGACCGCGTCAAGGTCGACGACCCCGTCGGCGCGGTGTCGGTCCACGGCGTGTGCGGCGTGCTCGGCACCCTCATGGTGGGGGTCTTCGCCTCGCCGCGGCTCATCGACGCGGCCGGCGTCGGCTCGCCGGGGCTCGTCTACGGCGGCGGCATGGCTCAGCTCGGCGTGCAGGCGCTCGGCGCGGCCGCCGTCATGGGCTGGGTGCTGGTCGCATCGGCCGTCGTGTTCGGTCTGGTCAAAGCGACGGTCGGCTTGCGCGTGAGCGCCGAGGAAGAGATGGAAGGGCTCGACATCGGCGAGCACGGCATGTGGGGCTACCCGGAGGAGCACCTGGGCAGCGGCACGCTCGTCACGCCGGAAGCGCTGGAGGCGGCGCGCGAAGCCACGCGGCAGCGGGCCCACTCGCCCGGCATGGTACCGATCCCCGAATCGAGCTAGCGCGTCACACGAAAGGAGGAGGCTGTGGAACCGGCACGAACAATCGACGGCGAATCGGCTGCGAACCTCGGGCTGTACCAGACGCGCTTGGTCGCCGATCACGAAGGAGCCGAGCAATGGACCGTGCGAGTCGCGCTGCGCGACCGTCGCGGCGCGCTCGCCGCGATCGCCTCGTCGTTCGCCGGCGCCGGCATCGCGGTCTGCAGCGCGCACATCGCCACCGGACCCGGCGGAGTCGTCATCGACGTGTTCCGCGTTGATGCCTCGGAATGGACCGACTGGGACCGCGTGCGATCCCGGATCGATGCCGGCCTCGTCGCCGGCTATGGCCGGACGCCATCCGAAGCCGTTGACGCGACCCTGGCGATCGCGCCCGATGGGACGGGCGCTCGGTCCATCATCGAGGTGCGCGCCGAAGATCGTGTCGGGCTGCTCGCCAAGGTCGCGGCCGCGATCTCGCGAGCAGGTGTCGAGATCCACCAGGCGACGATCACCACGATCGGCACCGAAGCGATCGACGTGTTCGAAGTCACGGGCCGTACCGGCGCCGCGCTGACAGCGGCGGACAAGCGCGCATTGAGAGCGGCGTTCGCCGGCAAGCGCGTCCGCCGCTCGGTTCGCCGCCGATGAGCCCGGACACCAACAAGCGGGCGCACGTGGAGGTGCTGCTGGAAGCGGGAGCGCTGATCGTCGAGCCGGCCGCGTATCGGGTCTGGTTCGGGGGCAACGAGGTGGCGTTGACCTCGACACAAGTCGAGCTGGTGGCGCTGCTCATCGCCAACCGCGATCGCGTGGTCGCGCGCGAGGAGATCGCTCGCTCGCTGGGGCTGCGTCACGCACGGTCGGTGGACGTGCTGCTGACCACGGTCCGCCATAGCCTCGGCCGCAACTTCGTGCGAAATGTGCGCAGCCGTGGTTGGATCCTGGACGAAGCGTCGCTGGCGGCTTGACGACACGAAAGAGGACGCCGCTTTCGAGGCGTCCTCCTTGCGTGCGTTGAACGCTGCGTCTACTCGACTTGGGCGGTGTGGACCTCGCCGCGCCATGCGCCTGTTTCGCGGCCGCGCTCTTCGATGAAGTCTTTGAAGCGGCGCAGGTCGCCGTCCAGCCTGCGCTGAATGATTCCGAGTGTCTCGGCGGCCTTCTCGGTGAAGGTGTCGGGGTCGTATTTCATCGTGACCTCGACTTTGCAGCCCCCGCTCGCCGACGGCTCGAACTTGACGCTGCCGGCCGTGTTGGGGCCTTCGTGGTTGATCCACGCGATGATGTCGTCGGGCTTCTGCTCGACGATCTCGCTGGTCCATTCGCGTTGAACGCCGTCGATTTTGGCGACCCAGCGCAGCGTCACGTCGTCGATCTGCGTCACCGACTCGATGCCGTCCATGAACTTCGGGAACTCCTCGAATTGCGTCCACTGGTTGTACGCGGTTTGCACGGGCACATCCAGGTTGATCGAAGACATCAGGGTAGACATGGCGATGCGCTCCTTTCGCTCGTCGTGTTCATACCCGGGACGGCGAAGGTTTATTCGGCGGCGGCCGGTTTGCTCGCTTGCGGGCGGCGCGCGACGCCGGCGGCGTGCGGGGTGATCGGGGACGGCACACCGGCGATCGTGAGCGACAGGTCTTTGACGCGATCGATTTCGAATCCGGCGTCCCGGATCGCGGACACGGTGTCGCGGCGGGTGTGGCATCCGCCGAACAGACGCGGCCAGACCGTGTCGGATGCTTGCTGGACGCGGCGGAGCATCTTGCCCGGCGCGGCGGCGACGTGCTCGTAGAAGCGCAGCTCGCCTCCCGGCTTGAGGACGCGATACATCTCGGCCAGTGCCTCGGGTTGCGAGGGGACGCTGCACAGAACCAAGCAGAACACGCCGGCGTCGAACGAGGCGTCGGGGAAGGGGAGCGACGCGGCGGTGGCCGCATGCACCGTCACCGGAACCGGCGCCTTCTTCGCCGCTTCTTCGGCTCGGCCGCGCAGATACGGCTCCGGCTCGACCGCGGCCACCTGCGTGACCTCCGGCGGATAGAAGGGAAAGTTCGAGCCGCTGCCGGCGCC
>DATLFO010000163.1:0-5861 GCA_035541035.1 Actinomycetota bacterium | reverse complement strand
CCGCTGGTCCTGGTCGGTCACGCCTGCTTCGGCGTCGATGACGATGATCGCGACGTCGGCGCGGTCGATCGCGCGGAGCGAGCGCACGAGCCCGTAGTACTCGGGGCCTTCGGCCTGCCGGGCGCGGCGCCGCATGCCGGCGGTGTCGATGAACTCGTAGACGCGCTCGCCGATGGTCACGGTCTCGTCGACGGTGTCTCGCGTCGTGCCGGGGGTCGGATCCACGATGGAGCGGTCCTGGCCGGTGAGCCGGTTGAACAGGCTCGACTTGCCCGCGTTCGGACGGCCGACGACTGCGACGCGCAAGGGACGGTCCTCGGGCTCGGGCGGCCCGGCGGGCTCGTCGGGAAGGGTGGCGACGATGGCGTCGAGCACGTCGCCGGATCCGCGGCCGTGCAGCGCGCTGATGGGCAACGCGTCGCCGAGGCCGAGGCGCTGCAGCGCGTGCAGCTCATCCTCCATCGCGGCCGAGTCCACCTTGTTGGCCACGACGATCACGGGCACCTTCGCGCGGCGGAGCGAGCGGGCCACGACGAGGTCGTCGCCGATCGCGCCGGTGGAGGCGTCCACGACGAACACGATCAGGTCGGCTTGGGCAGCGGCCCGCTCGGCCTGCTCGACCACTTTCGCGGCAAGACCCCTCGCGCGCGGCTCCCAGCCGCCGGTGTCCACGAGCAGGAACGAGCGTCTGCCCCACTCCACCGGATAGGACTGGCGGTCCCGGGTGACGCCCGGCATATCGTGCTCGATCGCCTCGCGCCGGCCCAGCAGCCGGTTGACGAGCGTGGACTTGCCGACGTTGGTGCGGCCAACGACGGCGACCACGGGGCGGCGGCTTTCGCTCACCGGACCCCCAGCCCTGCCGCGGCGGCGAGCGCGGCGATCTCGTCGACGACCTCGTCGATCGTCTTGGCGGTGGAGTCGATCGCCACCGCGTCGCCGGCCGGAACCAGCGGCGTGGTCTTGTCGTCGGCCGCGTCGCGCGCCTCGATCTCGGCTTGCAGGCGGTCCAGGTCCACCTCGTGGCCGGCCGCTTCCAGATCCTTGGCACGGCGGCGGGCCCGTTCGCGCGCGGAGGCGGTGAGGAAGATCTTGACCGGAGCCCACGGCACGACGACCGTCCCGATGTCCCGGCCCTCGACCACGGCGGGGCCCTGCTCGGCGAGCTTCTGCTGCCGCGAGACCAGCGCAGCGCGCACGGCCGGGTGACGGGAGACCTTCGAAACCGAGGCCGTCACGGCCGGATCCCGGATCTCGGTCTCTCGCGGCCGGCCGTCGATCAGGATGCCCGAGACGTCGAAGGAAAGATCGAGCCGCCGGGCGAGTGAGGCGAGCGCCGTCTCGTCGTCGAGGTTGGTGCCGTCCCGGAGAGCCGCCCAGGTGACGGCCCGGTACATCGAGCCGGTGTCGAGCCGCGCGATGCCGAGCCGCCGGGCCACCCCGCTGGACACGCTCGACTTGCCGGCCCCGGCCGGCCCGTCGATGGCGATCACGATCGGACGGGTCATGCTGGCCGGACGGCGATCGAGTCGAGGTCCGCGCCGAACGACGGATACGAGATGTCGACGGCTTCCCAATGCCGGATCGTGACGGGCTCGTCGGCGCCGATGGCGGCAGCCGAGAACGCCATCGCGATGCGATGGTCCCCGGCCGAATCGACCACGCCGCCCGCCGCCCGGCCGTCGCCGGTGACGGTCAGACCGTCGGGAGCCGTCTCGACCCGCACGCCGAGCGCTTCGAGCCCGGCGGCCGTGGCAGCGATCCGGTCGCTCTCCTTCACGCGAAGCTCGGCCGCCCCCTCGATGACCGTCGGCCCCTCGGCGAACGCGCCGAGGATCGCGACGAGGGGAAGCTCGTCGATCAAGGCCGGGACGTGGTGCGCGTCTATATGGAGGGGCCGGCGATCGCCGGAGATGATGCGGACGGTCCCGCGCGGTTCGCCGCAGACCTCTGCCTCGTCTTCGATGCGGACATCCGCTCCATACGAGCGGAGCACCTCGAGTATGCCGGTGCGGGTCGGATTGAGTCCGACGTTGCGGACCCGCAGGTCCGAGCCCGGCCGGATGGCGGCCGCGACCAGCAGGAATGCCCCTGACGACAAATCCCCGGGGATATTCAGCGATTCAGCATTTTGGATCTGTGTCGATTTAACGACTAGGTGATTAGGAGATCCGGTGATATCAACACCGAGATGGCGAAGCATGCGCTCGGTATGGTCTCGGCTGGCTCCCCCGCCCCGCACGGTGGTCTCACCCTCCGCGTGCAGGCCGGCGAAGAGCAACGCCGTCTTGACCTGTGCGCTGGCAACCGGGAGCTCGTGGTCGATGCCGGTCAGCACGCTCCCCCGGATCACCACCGGCGGCCGCCCCGCGGCTCCGGTCGTGATGCTCGCGCCCATTCGGCGAAGCGGCGCGGCCACGCGCTCCATCGGTCGCCGGCGCAGCGAATCGTCTCCGTCGAGGGTTGCTTGAAAGTTGCATGCGGCGAGCAGACCGAGGAGCGATCTCATCGTCGTGCCCGAATTGCCGCAATCGAGCGTTCGGCCGGGGTTTCTCCAGGCTTCAATGCCGCGTCCGCGAACCATAATTTCCCAATGCGACCCTGAATGGGCCAAACCCTCAACCTCAAGTGAAGGTAGATCGGGGCCGAGGACGTCCGCGAGGTGGCGAATTGCCCCCAGGGTGCTCGCCACGTCATGGGCAGAGCTGAGCCCGATCAGGGTGCAGTCACCATGGCCGGCGGCCGCGATCATGAGCGCGCGGTGGCTGATGGACTTGTCCCCGGGCACGGCGAGGTCGCCCTCGACACGCTCCGCCGGTCTCACCGTGTGCTCCGCCAACCTGCCCTCCTGCTCCCTGAATTGCTCGTACGGACCCGCACGGGCGCCGCCGGGTCCGAGGGATCGTCGGCGCCCCGGCGCGCGGCGATTCGACGAGCACAGGCCCGCTCGAGCAAACGGATCATAAACGAGTCCTGCAGCCCGGCGGCCTATCCGCCCGGGGGAGGGCCCGGCCCGTTCGGGCGTGCGGTCGTGGAGGCTTGGTGACTGGTAGACCCGGCGGTAAAGCAATGAATCAATCTATCAACCCCGAGATATAACCCTTGAGGAATCTATCCACCAAGTCACGTGTTTATGCGGGGGGACAGACGCTGGATCTATGAACCTCCAGAGATCTTCATCGCTTAATCGATGAAGATAAAAAGTGCTTTATCGCTTCAATGGTATCTAGGTGAGGTGTTATATCGATAAAGCAATCCATATATGGCCTGTGACCAGCCCTTTACTGATCCATTGCATACTAGATGAAGGGATGTATCGACTTAGATGGAAGTCGATCTAGGTTGATATCCCTTCGACGATAAGGCGCTGTGGACCTTCGTCGATTCGTCCTCACCCAGGATCAGGATGCGAAGCACGCCCCGGCCCCCCTCTTCGGCATGGCTGATCTGGATGTCCTCGATGTTGACGCCTGCGTTTCCGATTAGCGTCGTCACCTCGGCGAGCACGCCCGGGCGATCCGGGATGGGGATGAAGACCTCGAACAGCTCGCCATCCGTCCGTTTGCCGGCGAGGGCTCGTCGTGCCAGCCGGGCCGACTCCAGCCGCCGTTGCAGGTCGTCTGTGGCTCCGCGAGCCACGAAATCACGCAATTCGCTCAGCCGATCGATGAACTCGCCCAAGGCGCGGACGATGGCATCGGCGTTTTCCCTGCAAATGTCGATCCAGATGCCCGGATTGGAGGCGGCGACACGCGTTACGTCCCGAAAACCACCAGCTGCGAGGGACAGAAGGCTTGCTTTGTCCTTCCCGTGATCGGCGGCCATGTTCATCAGCGTGGCCGCTGTGAGGTGCGGCAGGTGAGAGATGATGGCCATGAGTTCGTCGTGCAGTGCAGGCTCGAGCGCGATGACGTGGCAGCCCATGCCCGACAGCAGCCCGTGGAGCGTCCGGTAGGCCGCAGGCTCGACGCGCGGGGTGGGCGTGAGGATCCACCAGGCCCCGTCGAAGAGCCCTTCTTTCGCTCCTTCGATGCCGTCCTCCTCGGAGCCGGCCATCGGGTGGCCGCCGAGGAAAGTAACGTTCGCACCGAGGATAGATGTGACCTCATCCACGACTCTAGACTTTGTGCTTCCAACATCTGTCAGAATCGCGCCCGATTTTAAGCCCGGAATAGCCGCTTTGATAGTATTTGCGATAGCCCCGACCGGCGTGGCGACGAAGATCACGTCGGCTTCGCGCACAGCCTCGGCGGGCGTCGCTTCGTGGCGATCGGCGGCACCTCGTTCCACCGCCCTGCGAGCGGCTTCCTCGGAACGATCGTAGACCACGACCTCCGCTACCGAGTCCAGCCGTCGAAGGGCCAGGCCGATTGATCCGCCGATGAGGCCCGATCCCAGCAACGCGACGCGCACGTTACTGAGGGAGGTCGGTCCGGAGCGGCTTGGCCCGCTCGAGGTACACGTGGCGAAGGCCGTCGCGCGGAGTGTTGGAGTAGCAGTGCATAAGCACCCGGATGCACAGCGTCACGCCCTCCTCCACGCTGAGCTCGCGGGCGCAGAGCAGCGGAACGGTCGAGAGGCCGATGCTTCGGGCCGCGGCAGCCGGAAACTCGCTGTGGATATCGTCGGTCGCCGTGAAGATGATGCTGACGATGTCCTCGTGATCGACGGCGTTTCGCTCCATCATCTCCTTGAGCAACGTGCCGGTTCGATCGATGACTTGGTCGCGGGTATCCGCTTCCAGGGTCGTCGCTCCTCGGAGTGCGCGAAGCCGTTCCATGGCGGGAAATATAGTCGGCACTGAACCTCTACGGACGCAAGAAGAGATACGGATCCATCGCCAAGGCTATAAGCCGACAAGTCGATAAAGTTCCCCGATCTCGGCGATGGTGAGCTCTCGCACATCCCCCGTGACCAGGCCGGATAGGCGGATCGGACCGTAGGCGACGCGGACGAGCTCGTCGACCGGATGGCCAACGGCTTCGAGCATCCTTCGAACCTCTCGCTTGCGTCCCTCGGCCATGACGATCTCGACCTGGCTGGTCTTGGAGGCCTTGCCGCGGAGCCGGGCGCGAACGGCGCGGGCCGGCCCGTCGTCGAGACGGATGCCTTTCTCGAGCCGCTTCAGCGTCGCGGTCTCGACCCGTCCGGCGACCTTGGCGACGTAGACCTTCTCGATCCCGTAGCGTGGGTGCGCGAGCCGGTGTGCGAGCTCGCCGTCGTCGGTCAGGAGCAGCAGCCCCGATGTGTCGGAGTCGAGCCGCCCGACCGGGAAGACGCGGCCACGAACCCGGACCAGGTCGAGCACGGTCTTGCGGCCGAAGGGGTCGCTCGCGCTCGTGATCACGCCGACCGGCTTGTTCATGATGAGGTATTGGCGGTTGCGGCGGACGCCGATCCGCTCACCGTCCACCTCGATCCGGGCCGTTTCGGGATCTACCCGGGTGCCGAGCGTCCGGACCACCTTGCCGTCGACGCTCACCCGTCCCGACGTGATCAGATCCTCCGCGGCCCGGCGGGACGCGACCCCCGCAGCCGACAGGACCCGCTGGAGGCGGATTGCCTCCCCCGGTTCGCCGAGGGGCGGCGGAGGCGGTCCATCGGACGGGCGCGCCCGGGGCTTAGGCGGCTTGGCCTGCCGTTTCGAAGGAACCCGGCCGGCGGCGCCCTTGCCCGTCGCCCCACTGCTCGTGGCGCCCTTGCCGGCAGCGCCGGTTCTGGTGCGGCCCTTGCCCGGTACCGGCGTGCCCGCGCCGCTCCTGCCGCGGGCGGCCTCGTCCGGCCGGGTCGCGCGCCGCGATGCCAAGCCACGCTCCTCCCCAAGCAATGCCGCGCCGAGCCGAAGCGGAACGGCCAAGGGC
>DATLFO010000162.1:0-10622 GCA_035541035.1 Actinomycetota bacterium | reverse complement strand
GGAGGCCGGAAGCGCATCGGAGGCTCCCATGCCGCGCCGATCGAACAGAGTCACTCGGCAGAAAGAGCCCAAGCGTGCCAGAAATCGCGCGAGTTCGGGAAGCTCCCATAGGTGATCGACGTGACTGAGCAGGAACCCGATCGAATAGACGAGATCGGGACCGTCACCGAACGTCTGGTACGCGACCTGGTCATCACCGACGTTCGCGTACAGCGTTTCCGGCGTGTCCACAGCGCACCAGCGTAACAAACCGCTCGCGATTTAGAGGACCACGACGACGGCGCTTTTCGCGCCCGAGCCCTTGCCCAGCTCGTCGAGCACCTCGGCCGGGATCTCGGTGTCCACCGACAAGGCCATCAAGGCCTCTCCCCCACGCTCTTGGCGGCCCACGCGCATGTCGGCGATGTTGATGCTCCGCTCACCAAGAATGGTGCCGATCGCGCCGATCACGCCCGGACGGTCGTCGTAGCGGAGAAAGCACATGACCTCGCCCGGCGGCATCTCCAGATGGAAGTCATACACGCGAGTGATCCGTTCTTCGTTGCGGGTGCCGACCAGCGTCCCTGCGACACCGACACCGTCCTCACCGCGGATCTCGAGCACGTTGACGTAGTCGCGCGCAGCGGCGGACTTGGTCTCGCTGTACTCGATGCCGCGCTCGGCGGCAAGCAGCGGCGCGTTGACGAAGGTAACCGGCTCGGTCACGACCGCGCCGAGCATGCCGCGCAGCGCCGACAAGGTGAGTACCTTGGTGTCGTGATCGGCGATCTGACCGTTGTAGCGAAGCGACACGTTGGTCACGCTTCCGCCCGCCACCGAAACGAACAGCCGGCCGAGCCTTTCGGCCAGTCCGATGAACGGCCGCACGGTGTCGCTGATCTCGCGGCCCGCGTCCACGTTGACCGCGTACTGCGCGAGCTCGCCGCGTAGTGCCAGCCGCACCTGCTCGGCGATGGTCACACCGGCCTTCTCTTGCGCCTCTTCGGTCGAGGCACCGAGATGCGGGGTCAGCACGATGTTCGGCTCGGCGCGCACCGGCGTGTCCTCGGGCGCCGGCTCGGACGAATACACGTCCAGCGCCGCTCCGCCGATCGTGCCTTCACGCACCGCGGCCGCCAGCGCCGCTTCGTCGATCATGCCGCCGCGGCTGGCGTTGACGATGCGCGCGTTGGGCTTCATCAGCGCCAGCTCGCGCGCGCCGATCAGCGACGCGGTCTCCTTCGTCTTCGGAAGATGCAGCGTCACGAAATCCGCGCGCGACAGCGCGTCCTCGAGCGTCTCGACGACCTCGACGCCCATCTGCGCGGCACGCTGCTTGGCGACGTACGGATCGAAGGCGATCACCTTCATCCCGAACGCCAGCGCGCGCTGCGCGACGAGCGTGCCGATCCGCCCCAAGCCCAGGATCGCCAAGATCTTGCCGTGCAGCTCGACGCCCTCGAAACGCGATCGCTCCCACTTTCCGGCGCGCATCGAGGCGTCGGCGCGCGGAATGTTGCGCGCCTGGGACAGCATCAGCGCGATTGTGTGCTCGGCAGCCGAGATCACGTTCGACGTCGGCGCGTTCACCACAACGATACCGGCCTTGGTCGCCACATCCACATCGACGTTGTCCAGGCCGATCCCGGCACGGCCGATGACCTTCAGGTTCGGCGCGCGGCCGATCAGCTCGGCATCCGCCTGCGTGGCCGATCGAACGATGAGCGCATCGCAGTCGCCGATCGCGGCGAGCAGCTCGTCTCGCGACATCGACGTGCCGTCCACGACCGAATACTCCGCCGACAGCAGCTCGATCCCGGCGGCCGCGATCTTTTCGGCGACGAGGACCCTCATGCCTGAGCGAACACGTCTTGTGCGGCCGCAACCCCCGCACCCTGTTTGAGCGGGTAGCCGAGCTCGTCGAGCACCATCTCGAGCGCGGCGATGGCCTGCAGCACGTCAGCGCGCTCGAAGTAGCCGAGATGGCCGATGCGGAAGACCTTGCCCTTCCACTGTCCCTGACCCGGCGCGAATACGATCCCGAACTTGGCACGCACCGTCTTCGTGATCGACGACCCGTCGATGCCCTCCGGCGCGCGGATGGTCGTCACGCACACCGCGCGGTCCTGATCCTCACCGACCAGTTCCAGGCCCAGCGCCTGCACGGCGGCCTTCACGGCCCGCGCCAACGTGCGGTGACGCTCGAAGCAGTTCTCCAAGCCCTCTTCACGCAGCAGCTTGATCGCCGCCTGCAGACCCAGGAACAGCGACACGGCCGGCGTATACGGCGACTCGGGTTCGGGCATGTCGTGGGCCTTCTTGACCGGACCCCAATCGAAGTAGAACTTCGGCAGCGTCGAGTTTTCGTAGGCCTCCCACGCCTTGGGCGAGACCGACACGAAGCCGATGCCCGGCGACATCATGAGCGCCTTCTGCACGCCGCCGGCGGCGACGTCGATCCCCCAGGCATCCACGCGAAGCGGCGACGCGCCCAAACCGCTGACCGTATCCACGATGAACAGCGCCGGATGGTCGCGCACGACCTCGGCGATCGACTCGATGTCGTTGACCACGCCGGTCGAAGTTTCGCTGTGCTGGATCAGGACGCCCTTGGTGTCGGGCGTCAGCGCGGCGGCGACATCGGCGGCCTTCGCGGTCTTGCCCCACTCGTAGTCGATTACCTGAACGTCGAGCCCGTACGTGCGACAGATCTTTTCGAAACGCTCACCGAAGTTGCCGACCGAGACCACCAACACCTTGTCGCCCGGGCTGAAGCAGTTCACGACGGCAGACTCCATCGCGCCCGACCCCGAGGTCGTGAACGTCAGCACGTCGTTGCGCGTCTCCATGATCCACTGCAGGCCGTCGATGCAGTCGCGCAGGACCGCGCCGAAGCCGGGACCGCGGTGGTAGACGATGGGCGAGGCCTGCGCGAGCAGGACTTCGGCGGGAACCGGCGTCGGGCCGGGGGTCATCAAGATCTCGGGCTTGCGCACGCGCGAAACACCTCTTTCGATCGGTCGGGCTCGGGGCCCATTCTAGGGCGCGGCAGGGCCGATGCCGAATCGGATTTCGCACGAATCGCTGCTCAGCCAACGGTGAAGGAGGCGAAACCCGACCAGCCGCCGTGCTCGCCGGCCCACAAGGCCCGGACCCGGTACGTGCCGGAATCGATCACCGGGCCGTCTGCTCCGTCGGGACCGCAGGCCCGAAGGTTCCAGGTGGTCTCGACCGCGACCTCCTCGCCGGGCGCGTACTCGGCCAGGCGAAGCTCCTTCGTGAAGGCCTTGCCGTGGCTGTAGACCCACACGACGGAGCCGCCGGCGTCCGTGACCTCGAAGTCGGCGCGCGGATTGCCCTCACCGTTTTCGATCGTGGACCCGCCGGTGTTGCGAAAGACCGCGCGCAACGTGATCGTGTCGCCGCGACGGACCTGTCCCGGGGACGTTTCGGCCGTGATCGACGCGCCCTGGCCCGCGTCCTTGCCTTGGGGGGTGAAGCAGTCCGCCGCCGGAGCCCCACCGGTCGGCGCGACAGGCACCGTCGGTGTCGGAGAAGGCGGGGTCCCCGGCTCGATCGGAACCGCATCGGGCGTCACAATGGTCGGGGCAGGATCGTCCGGCAGCGCGTCGTTCGCCGGCGATCCGGCGGCGGGACGGACGCCCGAGATGCCGTCGTTCGGGCTCGGCAGGACCGACAGGAACAGCGCGATCGTGGCCGCGATCGAGGCCGCCATGCCCAGGCCCGCGGCCGCGGGACGCATCCGCACGCCGCGGCGCGCATCCGGACGCGCGGGCCGCAGCGGAATATTGCCGGACTCCAGCTCGGACTCCAGCTTGCGGAGCCGCCGGCGAAGCTCGTCGTCTCTCATCGCAGCTATAGAGCGGGGACGGGCCCGGCCGGGTTAGTCGCCGAGCAGATCCCGAAGCCGCTCACGGGCCTGGGCCAGATGCGCCTTCACCGTGCCCGGGGCGATCCCGAGGATCTCGGCGATCTGCTCCTCGCTTTGGTCCTGCACGTAGCGGAGCACGATGCACGCACGCTGCTTCGGCGGAAGCCGCCGAACGGCCTGCAGCATGTCGTCGCTCGGCTGGCTCGTAGCGGGCACCGGAGGCGGCTGGACGAACAGGCGGCCGAACGCCTTCAGCTCGCTTGCGGCGCGGCGGCGGCGGCGGCTTGCGTCGCGCACGATCGCGGTGCGCAGCCACGCGTGCACGGTCGCCGCGGTCACAACCTGCGGCGGCTTCCGCAGAAACGAGCTCATGGCCTCCTGAACGAGGTCGTCGGCCTCGAAACCGTTGCGAGTCAGCATCAAAGCGAGCGAGCGGGCCCAGGGATAGGCATCCAGCAGCAAAGCTTCGACGGCCGCGCGATCCAGCCCCTCCATGGAGCGAAACGATACCGGCCCGATCATGCCGACCCCGGCATGCCGGCCGGGGGTAGCAGTCCCGGCGAACGGGTAAGACCGGAACATGACTCCCACGCTGACTCCCCAGACACGCCCGGCCACGCGCGAGGCGCTCCGCGAGATCGCTCGCCTGCCGGACGGCCCTGCTCTGTCGGTGATCTTCAACCTCGATCCCCGCGAATTCGGCACCGCTCCCGCGCGAGCCACCGCGATCCGCTCGCTCCAAGACGACGTGCGGCGCTCCGCCGGCGACGAGCTTCAGGACGAGGCCGATGCGGTGATGACGTATCTGCAAGGCGGCGAGTTCGACCAGTCGAAGGGCCGGGCCGTGGCGCTGTTCGCCTCGAGCGAGGCCGGATACTTCGAGACGATGATGCTGCCCGAGCCGCTGCCGACCTCGGTTGCGGCGCTGCCCTACCCCGGGATGGCTCCGGTCGCGCACCTGATGGCCGCCGAGACGTGGTGCGTCGCGCTGGTTGACCGCGCCGCGGCCCGCATCCTGACGGGCACGGCGCGCGACCTTCAGGAGTTCGAAGACGCCGACGACGACGTGCACCGCCGGCACAGCGCCGGCGGTGGGTCGCAGGCGCGCTGGGAGCGCTCCGTCGAGGTCGAGGTCGATCGCCACCTCGAGCACGTCGCGGAGGTGATCACTCGCGCCTGGCGCCGCGGCTTCGACCGGCTCGCGCTCGGTGCGACCGCCGAGATGGAGCCGCGCACCCTCGACGCGCTCGGCGGCGACGAGCGCGGCCGCTACAGCGGCCGGTTCGACGTGGACGTGCAGAACACCACCGTCGAGGAGGTCGCCGACGCGGCGGGCGTGCTGTTCGCGATGCGCGACTGGGAGCGAATCCGCGAGGCCCTCGGCCGTGCCGCCTCGCGCGCCGGCGACGGCTTGAGCGCGTCGGGCCCGGAGAACGTGTCCTCGGCGCTCGAGCAGATGCGGGTCGCAACGCTCGTGGTCGACCCGTCGCTGGATCGCGCTTCGTTCTTCGTCCGGCAGGCCGCGCTTCAGGATGCGGTCGTGCTGACCGCGCCCGCAGAGCCCCTTCGTGAGCACCAGGGGGCGGTGGCAGTGCTACGGTTCTGACCCGTGGCACCGCCCGTGATCTCGATCGCGCACGACGACCGTATCCAAGCGGCCGTCCAGGGCGCCTTGTCGCGCCTGGACCTGGACGGCGCGGCCAGAGGAAAGCTGGTCGCGATCAAGCCCAACGAGACCTGGGCGACCAAGGACGACGCGACCGGTGTGACCCAGCCGGACACGCTGCGCGCCGTGATCCGCCATCTGAAGAAATTCGATCCCCGGCACATCGTCGTCAGCGGCGGCGCGGGCGCGGCCGAGACCGAGGACGTGATGCGCCACGCCGGCATGCTCGACGTGATCAAGGACGAAGACGTTGAGCTGTTCGACCACAACCGCCCGCCCTTTGTCCCGGTGACCCTGACCTACGCGCCCGACAAGGACGTGGACGGCCCGCAGGAATCCGTCATGGTGAACCCGCGGGTCCTGGAATACGAGATGCTCGTGTCGCTCGCGCAGATCAAGATGCACGAGACCGCGACCGTGACGCTGGCGCTCAAGAACATCGCAATGTCCTATCCCGCCGCCGACTACTACGGGCATCCCCGCAAGAGCCGTGAGCACGACAACGCGTTCTTCGACGACATGCACTCGTTCATCGCCGCCATGGCCAAGCGCTTCCCCATCGGCTTGGCCATCCTGGCGGGCCATCCCGCGATGGTCGGCACCGGCCCGCTCGGCGGGCACGCGGTCGAGACGGGCATCGTGGTTGCATCGACGGATCCGCTCGCCGCGGACGTCGCCGCCGCGCGCATGCTGGGATTCCGGCTGCAGGGCGTGCGTCATCTGTGGGAGGCCGCACGGCTCGGCGTCGGCGACCCGAACCTCGATGCGGCTACCTTTCCCGGTCTGCCGCTGTGGGATGGTGCCGCTCGCTTCACCGAAGCGATTTACGGCCGAGCCCTCAACCTTTAGCAAGGCTGATGGCGCCCGGCGAACGGCCCTGATACGGTCATCGCGCCCGGTCGCCTCGGCCGGAGCCGACACAGGGAGATAGTGCATGCGAAAGATCATCGTCCTTGCCGCCGCCGCGGCGCTCACGCTCAGCGCGTGCGGCAAGACCGACCAGATCAAGAAGCCGTCGGAGGGCGGCGGTGCCGCCTCGAACGCCGTGAACGTCAAGGCACACGAATACGCGTTCGACGTGAGCGGCAAGCCGACGACCGGTTCATTGTCGATCGAGTTCGCCAACACCGGCAAAGAGCTGCACCACGGCATCATCGGCAAGCTCGACGAAGGCAAGACGCTGGATGACGTCAATGCGTTTCTGAAGGCGGGCGGCCAGGAGCCGCCGGAATGGTTCGACGACTCGCCGACCGACGTGAACCTGCTCTCACCCGGTGAGAAGGCCACGATCACCTTCGAAGCCAAGAGCGCCGGCACCTACGTGCTGCTGTGCTTCATGCCGACCCCGACGGGCGAGCCGCACGTCGCGAAGGGCATGATCAACACCTTCGAGGTCGCCGAGGGCGGCGACACCAAAGCGCCCAAGGCCGCCGCCACTATCGAGATGACCGAGTACACCTTCTCGACGCCCAGCGTCAAGGCCGGTGACGTCTCGCTCGAGTTCAAGAACGCCGGCAAGGAACGTCACGAGTTCATCGTGGTCCAGTTCGCCGAGGGCAAGAAGCCCGCGGACGTAGACGCCTGGTTCGAGGGCGGGCTGAAGGGCGATGCCCCGGCCACTTTCTACGGCGGCACGCACGAGATCGCGCCCGGCGAGTCGGCCTTCTTCACGGCGAACCTCAAGGCCGGTACGTACACGCTGGTCTGCGGAGTCGAGACCGAGGACGGCAAGAACCACGCCGACGACCTCGGCATGATGACCGAGCTCAAGATCGCATAGCGACGCGGAAAGCAGCGCGGCCGGGAGCGATGCTCCCGGCCGCTTCGTTTCTGCCGCGCTACTGGGTTCGCTTCTGGGCGATCCAGGGCATCATCGCGCGCAGCTCCTTGCCGACCTTTTCGATGAGGTGGCCGGCCTGCTCGTCACGCATCTTCTCGAAGCCGGGACGGCCCGACTCGTTCTCGGCGATCCACTCCTTGGCGAACTCGCCCGAGGTGATCTCCCCGAGGATCTTCTTCATCTCGGCGCGGGTTGCGTCGGTGACGACGCGCGAGCCGCGCGAGTAGTCGCCGTACTCGGCGGTGTCGCTGATCGAGTAGCGCATGTATTCGAAGCCGCCTTCGTAGAGCAGGTCCACGATCAGCTTCAGCTCATGCAGGCATTCGAAGTACGCGACCTCCGGCTGGTAGCCCGCCTCGACGAGGGTATCGAAACCGGCCTTGATCAGCTCGCTGGTGCCGCCGCACAGCACGGCCTGCTCACCGAACAGGTCGGTTTCGGTCTCTTCCTTGAAGGTCGTCTCGATCACGCCCGCACGGGTCGCCCCGATGCCCTTGGCGTAGGCCAAGCCGACGTCGCGGGCTTTGCCGGTCGCGTCCTGATGGACGGCGAGCAGCCCGGGCACGCCGCCACCCTCGGTGTACTGACGCCGAACCAGATGACCGGGGCCCTTGGGCGCGACCATGAACACGTCCACGCCCGCGGGCGGAACGATCTGACCGAAGTGGATGTTGAAACCGTGCGCGAACGCGAGTGCCTTGCCGTCGGCCAGGCCCGGCGCGATCGCGTCGTCGTACACGGCGCGCTGCGAGGTGTCGGGCACTAGGATCATCACCACGTCGCCCTCGGCGGCCGCGTCCTTGACCGGCAGCACCGTCAGGCCGTCGCCCGCGGCCTTGTCCCAGGACTTCGATCCTTCGGCGAGACCGACCCGGACGCCGACGCCCGACTCGTGGAGGTTGAGCGCGTGCGCGTGACCCTGCGAGCCGTACCCGATGATCGAAACCGTCTTGCCCTGCAGGTGCGCCAGGTCCGCGTCGCCGTCGTAGAACATCTTCGCCATGAAGCTCATGCCCCCTTCTCGAGCCGGAGTTGCCGGTCGGCCATCGCCTTGTCGCCTCGCGCGAGCGCGACCAGGCCCGTGCGCACCATCTCGCGCACCCCGTGCGTCTGCAGCAGGTCCGTCAGCGCCGCGAGCTTGTCGGGCGAGCCGGTCGCCTCGATCGTGAGCGAATTCGGGGCGACGTCGATAATCTTCGACCGGAAGATGTCGGCGATCTCGACGATCTGCGCACGCGAGTGCGCGTCGGCCTTGACCTTGATCAGCAGCAGCTCCCGCTCGACCGACGAGTCCTTCTCGAGCTCGACGATCTTGACGACCGGGATCACCTTGTTCAGCTGCTTGACCACCTGCTCGAGCGGCTGGGTGTCCACGTTGACCACGATGGTCATGCGAGAGATGTTCTCGATCTCAGTCGGACCGACCGCGAGCGAGTGGATGTTGAAGCCGCGCCGCGCGAAGAGCCCGGCGACGCGCGCGAGCACGCCCGGCTTGTTCTCGACGAGGACGGAGAGCGTGTGCCTGGCCATTAGAAGATCGCCTCCGGAGAATCGTGCATATGCTTGGGCGGCTCCTGGCCTTCGAACTCCGGGCCGAGGATGATGTCGTCGTTGGACGCGCCGGCCGGCACCATCGGATAGCACTTGGCCGTCTGGTCCACGCGGAAGTCGATCACGACCGTGCGGTCGTCGATCTCGGCCGCCTTGTTGATGGTCGCCTCGACCTCGTCCATCGTCTCGCACCGCAGGCCGACCGCGCCGTACGCCTCGGCGAGCTTGACGTAGTCGGGCACATCGCCGTTGAGGTGCACCTGGCTGTAGCGCTCCTCGTAGAAGAGCTCCTGCCACTGGCGCACCATGCCCAGATGGCCGTTATTGATGATCGCGATCTTGACCGGGATGTTCTCAGTCGTCATCGTCGCGAGCTCTTGCGAGGTCATCTGGAAACATCCGTCGCCGTCGATGGCCCAGACCTGATCGCCGGGCCGTCCCGCCTTGGCGCCCATGGCGGCGGGAACGGCGAAGCCCATCGTGCCCAGGCCGCCGGAGTTGATCCACGAGTTGGGGCGCTTGAACTTCAGATACTGCGACGCCCACATCTGATGCTGCCCGACACCGGCGACGTAGATGCCGTCGCCGCGGGTGAGCTCGCCGATCTTCTCGATCACGAACTCGGGCTTGAGCGGCCCGTCGGCGTGCTGCGTGTACTTGTAGGGGAACTTCTCGCGCCACTCGTTGATGGTGGCGATCCACATCTCGTAGCTCGCAGGGCCGCGGTCTTCGATCGCGGCAGCGAGCGCCTCGACGAGGTCGTGGATCACGCTGCGGGCGTCACCGACGATCGGTACGTCCACGGGCCGGTTCTTGCCGATCTCGGCCGGGTCGATGTCGGCGTGAACGATCTTGGCGTGCGGCGCGAACGCGTCGAGCTTTCCGGTGACGCGATCGTCGAAGCGCGCGCCGAGCGCGACGAGCAGGTCGGCCTTCTGCATCGCGGTGACCGCGGTGTAGTTGCCGTGCATGCCGGGCATGCCCAGGCACAGCGGATGATCGTCGGGAATCGCGCCGCGCGCCATCAGCGTGGTGACGACCGGCGCGCCGGACAGCTCGGCTAGCCGGCGAAGCTCCTCGGCCGCGCCGGCCTTGATGATGCCACCGCCCGCATAGATCACGGGACGCTTTGCGGCGAGCAGCATCTTGGCGGCCTCGCGGATCTGCTTCATGTTGCCCTTGGTGACCGGCTTGTAGCCGGGCAGGTCCACCGAATCCGGATACCACCAGGCCATCTCGGCCTGGAGCAGGTCCTTGGGGATGTCCACGAGCACGGGGCCGGGGCGGCCGGTCCGTGCGATGTGGAATGCCTCCTTGATGACCTGCGGGATCTCTTGCACGTCCTGGATGAGCCAGTTGTGCTTCGTGACCGGCATCGTGATGCCGGTCGCGTCGCATTCCTGGAACGCGTCCCCGCCGATCGCCCAGCGCGGCACCTGTCCGGTGATCGCGACCATCGGCACGGAGTCCATGTACGCGTCGGCCAGGCCGGTCACGAGGTTCGTCGCGCCCGGACCGCTGGTGGCCATGCACAGGCCGACCTCGCCGGTCGCTTGCGCGAAGCCGCTCGCGGCGTGCGCGGCGCCCTGCTCGTGACGGCACAGGATGTGGCGGATGCTGGAGTCCAGCAGGGGGTCGTAGGCGGGCAGGATCGTGCCGCCGGGGATCCCGAATACGTGCTTGACCCCCTCGAG
>DATLFO010000161.1:0-10979 GCA_035541035.1 Actinomycetota bacterium | reverse complement strand
GCCCCTCGCGGGTGAAGCCGATCTTTTCGGCGACACGCTGGCTCGCGACGTTGCCGACACCCGCGCGGAGGTTGAGCCGGTGGCAGCCCGTCGCGTCGAACCCGAAGTCGCGCACCGCGCGCGCGGCCTCGGTCGTGTATCCGTTGCCGGCACGGTCCGAGCGCAGCCAGTAGCCGATCTCGCCCTGCGTCAGATTCGGATTGTGGATCGCCAAAGAGCACGATCCGATCAGGTCCTCGCCTTCCAAGACCGCGAACGAGAATCCGCTGCCGTTGCGCCACGCGCCGGGACAGCTCTCGACGAACTCGGCGGTCGCGCGCTCCGAGGTCCAGCGAGTCCACACCAACCACGGACGAAGGTCCTCGAGCGACGGCTCGATCGCGGCCCAGACCGCCGCCGCATGCGCTTCTGCGAACGGCATCAGCGTCAGACGCGGCGTTCGGAGCGACACTCGGTCCACTCGCGGGCTCATCGGCGCGAGTGTAGCCCGTCTCGGATTGCGCCCGCGCGTCCGTTTTGTGCTGCTGCGACCCTCGCGTGTCATCCGGCCCGGCGGGTATGTTGAATCCACCAGACCGTAGGAGGGACCCGTATGCCCAGTGCGCGCCGGAGCAAGCCGAAGACGACCGCGACGACGAAGCGAGCCACGAAGGCGGCGAAAGCCCGGTCGCGCCCGTCTACGCCGGCGTCGGTGAAGCGCCCGGCGGCCAAGAAGACGAGCGCGCCGGCGAAGCGATCCGGCAAGTTCGTCTCCTCGTTCTCCGAAGGATCCAAAGAGATGAAGGACCGGCTCGGCGGCAAGGGCGCGAACCTCGCCGAGATGACCGGCATGGGCTTGCCGGTCCCCCCCGGCTTCACCATCACCACCGACGCGTGCCGCGAGTACATGCACACCGGCACGTTCCCGCCGAATCTGATGGACGAGGTCGAGAGGCACCTGCGCGCGCTCGAGAAGGCGATGGGACGCACGCTCGGCGACCCCGACGACCCGCTGCTGGTCTCGGTGCGCTCGGGAGCCAAGTTCTCGATGCCGGGCATGATGGACACGGTCCTCAACCTCGGCTTGAACGACCGCAGCGTCAACGGGCTCGCGCGCGTCAGCGACAACCCGCGATTCGCGTGGGACGCCTACCGGCGCTTCATCCAGATGTTCGGCAAGGTCGTCATGGGCGCCGACGGCGAACGCTTCGAGCACGCGCTCGACGAAGCGAAGAAGCGCAAGGGTGTTGCCGTCGACACCGACCTCGACGAGCAGGACCTTCGCGAGCTGGTGGACGAGTTCAAGGTCATCGTCAAGGAAGAGACCGGCCAGCAGTTCCCGAACGATCCACGCAAGCAGCTGGAGCTGGCGGTCAAGGCCGTGTTCGACTCCTGGAACGGCGATCGCGCGAAGCTCTATCGCCGCCAGGAGAAGATCTCCGACGAGCTCGGCACCGCCGTCAACGTGCAGGCGATGGTGTTCGGCAATCTCGGTGCCGACTCGGGAACCGGGGTCGCGTTCACACGCGATCCGGCGACCGGCGACTCGGGGCAGCCCTACGGCGACTACCTCGAAAACGCCCAAGGCGAGGACGTCGTGGCGGGCATCCGCAACACCTTGCCCATCAGCGAGCTCGAGCGGATCAACGGCAAGGCCTACAAGCAGCTGTTGCAGATCATGAACAAGCTCGAGCGTCACTACCGCGACATGTGTGACATCGAGTTCACCATCGAGCGCAAAAAGCTGTGGATGCTCCAGACGCGCGTCGGCAAGCGCACCGCCGCGGCCGCGGTGAAGCTCGCCGTGCAGATGCGCAAGGAGAAGCTGATCGACGAGAAGGAAGCCGTCCGTCGCGTCACGCCCGAGCAGATCGACATGCTGCTGCACCCGCAGGTGGACGAGGAGCGGTTCGAGGGATCCGTGCTCGCCACCGGCCTGAACGCCTCGCCGGGCGCGGCCGTGGGCGTCGCGGTCTTCGACGCCGACCGCGCGGAGGAGCGCGCCGCGACCGAGAAGGTCATCCTCGTCCGGCGCGAGACCAACCCCGACGACCTCAACGGCATGATCGCCGCGCAGGGCATCCTGACCAGCCGCGGCGGCAAGACCAGCCACGCGGCCGTCGTCGCGCGCGGCATGGGCAAGCCGTGCGTGTGCGGCGCCGACGCGCTCGACGTGAACCTGAAAGCCAACGAGTTCCGCGTCGGCGACACCGTCGTTCGCGAGGGCGAGCTGATCTCGATCGACGGCAGCACCGGCAAGGTGTTCCTCGGCGAGGTGCCGCTCAAGCAGGCGACGCTGTCCGGCGACTTCGCGACGCTGCTCGGCTGGGCCGACAAGCACCGGCGCATGAAGGTTCGCGCAAACGCCGATACGCCCGACGACGCCGCGAAGGCGCGCGAGTTCGGGGCGGAAGGGATCGGCCTGGCCCGCACCGAGCACATGTTCCTCGGCGACCGCCGCCCGCTGGTCGAGCGGCTGATTCTGGCGAGCAACGAGGCCGAGGAGCAGGCGGCGCTCGACGCGCTGCTGCCGCTGCAGCGCGCCGACTTCAAAGGCATCCTCGCGGCGATGGACCGCCTGCCGGTCACGATCCGCCTGCTCGATCCGCCTCTCCACGAGTTCCTGCCCGACCGGGTCGAGCTCGCCGTCGAGATCGCCAAGCTCGAAGCCAAGGGGAAGGATGTTCCCGGCGAGAAGCGCACGCTGGCTCACGCCGTCGAGCGGTTGCACGAGGCCAACCCGATGCTCGGCATGCGGGGCGTCCGGCTCGGCGTGATGAAGCCCGGGCTCTACACCATGCAGGTGCGCGCGATCATGGAAGCCGCGTGCGACCTGAAGGAGGAGGGCCGCAACCCGGTCGTGGAGATCATGATCCCGCTCGTGAGCATCGGCGAGGAGCTTCGCCGCAGCCAGCGGGACGCGGACCGGGTCGCCAAGGAGGTGCTCAAGGCTCGCGGCGTCCGGGTCAAGTACCTGATCGGCACCATGATCGAGCTTCCGCGCGCCGCGCTGGTCGCGGGTGAGATCGCCGAAACCGCCGAGTTCTTCAGTTTCGGCACCAACGACCTGACGCAGACCACGTTCGGGTTCAGCCGCGACGACGTCGCGCGCATCCTGGACGTGTACGTCACCCACGGCATCCTCAAGGTCGATCCCTTCACCACGATCGACCGCGAGGGTGTCGGCGCGTTGGTGCGCACCGCGACCGAGCAGGGACGCGCGGCGCGCGCGGGCCTGAAGGTCGGCATCTGCGGCGAGCACGGAGGCGATCCCGACTCGATCGCGTTCTGCGACGAGATCGGCCTCGACTACGTGTCGTGCTCGCCGTTTCGCGTTCCGGTCGCGCGGCTCGCCGCCGCGCACGCAACGCTCGGCGCGGGCGACGCCGCGTCGAAGTAGGAAAGAGAAGCAGGAAAGAGGAGAGCCGGCCCTTCGACCGGGCCGGCTCTTGGCTGTCGAGTTCGTCTAGCAGGGTGCCTGGCCGGTGTCCGACGAGCATGCCCGCACCGACGTGCCGCGCGTCAGGAAGCCGTCCGCGTTGATCGGACCGCCGCCCACGGCCGAGGAGCGGATCGTTCCCGTGACGATGGCGCGCCGCGCGATGCCGGCCGCGACCGAGGCGGAGATCTGGCCGTCCGGAAGCGAGAACGAGACCTGCGGCTCGAACGGCGAGTCCGCCGACCACAGGAGCTCGATCTCGATGAAGCCGCCCTGATGCAGCGACGACGGGATGGTCATGAACAGCTCGGCGGACGACAGCATCGGATCGGACATCTGCGGGAAGCCGTCGCCGCTCACGCATCCGTGGTCGCGGCCTTGCGCGGTCTTGACCGAAACGCACGCGTAGAGGCTCGACCGCGTCGCTGACCCGTCTCGTACGTCAACGAGGGCACCACGAACGAAGACGCCCGAAGCGGACAGCTCGTCGCCGCGAGCCCCTTCCGGCCCGAATGCGTTCCCGGTTACGAATGTGCCGCCGTCGCTTCCGAGAACTCCGAAATGCTGTCCGGCGCCGGACGGCAGGATGGAGCCCGCAAGCGCCGTGATCGCGATCCCGAACCCCAGCCAAATCTTTCGCACGTGTCCCCCCAATTCCAGAGCTTGCTGCCTCAATGATTCTGCGCGGGTCCGGCGGGTCCCTTCTATGACCTTTTGCATACTCGAGGTGGATGAAAGTCCCAGTTGCGAGGCCCGGCGGGGTCGCCGACAATGCGATCCGCTCTTCCCCGCGGCCTGGTCCATGCGCTCGGTCCGCAGGGTACGGATTCTCCCGCCACTCAAGCCGAACGGCGCGGCACCATCGTCGTTGAGGCTCAAGAACGGTTCGGGCGAGCCGATTCATGAGGGAGACCTGCCCGCAGGAGGCATCACGTGACCAGCGCCGCCACCCCCGAACGCCGGTTCGCCGCCGTCCGCGCCCTGATGCGCAACGCAGATTTCCGCCTCCTATGCTCCAGCCAGCTTCTCGCGGGGCTCGGCGAATGGCTCGCCACGATGGCCCTGGTCGCTCTGGTCTGGGAGCGAACCCACTCCGCGGTCGCGGGTGGCTTGGTCCTCGTCGTTCGCATCCTTCCCGCGGCCGTGCTCGGCACCGTGCTCGGCTCGGTCGTGGATCGCTTCGACCGCAAAAAGGTCATGGTCGCCTGCAACGGGGGCCGCGCGATCGTCTACGGCGTGCTTCCGTTCATCGCGGGTACCGCGCCGGTGCTGGCGCTGGCGCTGCTGGCCGAGATCGGCGCGATCGCCTACGCGACCGCGCGTGACGCGACGCTTCCGCGCCTCTGCGCTCCCGAGTATCTTCCCGCCGCGAACGCGATCTCGATGGCGTCGGCGTTCGGCATGATGCCGGTCGGCTCCGGTTTGTTCGCGCTGTTCGGTCTTGCCGGGCGGCACGCCGTCACGCTCGCGCTCGCTGCCGCCGGTTTGGCGTGCGCGATCGCGACGTTGATCGTCGGCCGCGTCAACGCCCATGCCGCCGCGGGCGGCGATGCGATCCAGCGGCCCGAGCACGTGTCGTTCCTCGATGGCTTGCGCGCGTTGCGTGAGGTCTTCCGTGAGGACGCGATCCTTCGCCGCGTCGGTTTGGGCGCCGCCATCGCGGCAACCGGCGGCGGTGCGGTGATCACGCTCGGTCTGGCCTATGTTCGCGGCACGCTGCACGCCGGCTCGACCGCGTACTCGATCCTTCTGGTCAGCTTCTGTGCCGGCGCGATCGCGGGCGTGGTGTCGCTGCAGCGGTTCCGCGGCGTCCTGCACCACGTGTTTCACGGCGGCGTCGGCGTGATGGGCTTGATCTTGGTGCTGATGGCGCTGTTCCCGTCCACGGGCGTCGGTGTCGGAATGGCTTTCCTGTTCGGCGGCGCGTTCGTCGCCACGTTCCTGGGCGGCGTGACGATCCTGCAGGACCGCGTCCGCGACTCGCTTCGCGGCCGCGCGTTCGGCCTGGCGCATTCGGTCCTTCGCGCCGGAGCCGTGCTGATGGGCCTGGTGTCGGCGTGGGCGGCCCACGCCATCGGCGAGCGCCAGCGCGACTTCGGCATGGTCAACATGGACGGCAACCAGCTCGTCCTTGCCGTCGCGGGCACCCTGCTGTTTGCGGCCGCCGCCACGCTGCTTCGCCCGGCGCGCGTGCGCGCTCGCGGCTAGCCGCCTTCCGCCGTCCCGCCTCCCCGACGCCGGTCCGTCTGCCGGGCCGGCGGTGTCGGAGAGTCTTTCCTCCCGGCCCCGCCGCCATGGACGAGCGGACATGCTGTCAACCCTCGGGGTTTAAGATGACCGCATGGAGAAGCTTCGGTTGATCGCGGGTGCGGTGGCGCTTGCGGTCGCGGGGCTCCTTGCGGTGGTCGTGGTCGTGCGGGATGCCGTGAACCCGGCGACGGTGTGGACGATCGCGGGCGGAGCGATCGCGGGCGTCATGCTGCTTCGGCTCCGGTCGCGCGCGTCCGATATCGCGGCATCGACGCTGCTGCTGCTGGCCGCGGCGCCGGCGATGATCGGCGGGATGGGCTGGCTATTGGTCCCGTCGATGATGCTCGCGTGGGGCGTCGCCCTTGCGCCGCGGGACCCCGCCTGAACGGCCGCTTCGGCCGCACTGCACGCCCCGTCCCGCTCGTCAACCCACGGTCGAAATTCCCGTTCTTGCACTCTCTGTGGCGGCGTTTCTAGCATCCCTGAGCCTTCGAGCGATCATGTCGGTGCGAGCGAGTACGCTGGGTGCGGAGAATCTTGCCTACGATCAGTGAAGAGACCGAGCGCATCGAGCGAGAGATTCTCTCGCCGCACGCGCAGCTGGCGTCGGCCGGCAAAGGGAGAGAGCGTCCCGAGGAGCCGGATCCGCTGCGCACCTGCTATCAGCGCGATCGCGACCGGATCGTCCACTCCAAGGCCTTCCGTCGGCTCAAGCACAAGACGCAGGTGTTCTTTTCGCCGCAGGGCGATCACTACCGCGTTCGCCTGACTCACACGCTCGAGGTGACCCAGGTCGCACGCACGATCGCGCGGGCGCTGCGTCTGAACGAGGATCTCACTGAGGCGATCGGTCTCGGTCATGACCTGGGGCACACGCCGTTCGGCCATATCGGCGAGGGTGTGCTCTCGCGGCTGCTCGGCCGGCCGTTCAAGCATTCGGAGCAGTCCCTGCGCATCGTGGATCTTCTCGAGGACGGCGGCCGCGGCCTGAACCTGACCTGGGAGGTTCGCGACGGCATCAAGGCCCATACGTGGTCCCAGCCCGAGCCGTCCACGCTCGAGGCTACCTGTGTCCGGTTCGCCGATCGCATCGCCTATCTCAACCACGATGTCGACGATGCGATCCGCGACGGCATCATCACTATCGACGACGTCCCGGACGGCGTCCTCGACGTGCTGGGCCAGACGCACTCGGACCGGATCAACACGCTCGTGACGTCGGTGGTCGAAGCCTCGCACGGCAAGCCGGAGGTGCGCATGACCGAGGCCGCGGCCGCGGCGATGCAGACGCTCCGCGACTTTCTGTTCGAGCGCGTCTACGTCATCCCCGAGACCGCCGAACAGCGCGCGCGCTACGAAGGCATCGTCGAGGACCTGTTCCGCTACTACCTCGAGCATCAGGACGAGATCAGCGACGAGTACCACGCGGTCGAGGCCGATCCGTTCACCCGCGCCGCCGACTTCGTCGCGGGCATGACCGACCGATACGCGCTCACCCGGCACGCCGAGATCGGGGGAGCGGAATGAGCGGCGGAACCGGCAAAGGACGAATCGCCGACGCCGACCTGGACCTGCTGCGAGACAAGGCCTCGATCGTGGAGGTCGCGGCCGACTATATGAAGGTGCGGCAGGCCGGCCGGATCTTCAAGGCGCTGTGCCCGTTCCATTCCGAGAAGACCCCGAGCTTCTCGATCGATCCCGCGAAAGGCGTGTTCTACTGCTTCGGCTGCCAGAAGGGCGGCGACGTTATCACGCTCGTGCGCGAGCTCGAGTCTCTCGACTTCGTCGAGGCGGTCGAACACTTGGCACGCAAGACCGGGATCACGCTTCATTACGAGCAGCTCTCGGCCGCTGAGCGTGACCGATCCAAGACGCGCAACCGTCTGATCGACGCGCACCGTGAGGCGGTCGCGTACTACCACGCGCTGCTGAAGTCGTCCGCCGGCGCCAAGAAGGCGCGGCAGTACCTTGCATCGCGAAAGCTCAAACCCGAAACGCTCGAGAGATTTCAGGTTGGTTGGGCCGAAGCGAACTGGGACGGCCTAACGAAACATTTGAAAACACGCGGCTTTCGCGACGACGAGCTGACCACTGGCGGGCTGTCGCTGCGCACGGAGCGTGGCGGATTGATCGATCGATTCCGCGGCCGCGTGATGTTTCCGATCTTCGACGTGACCGGTGAACCACGTGCGTTCGGCGCGCGAAAGCTACTCGATGACGACGACGGCCCGAAGTATCTGAACTCCGCGGAGTCGCCGATCTACAAGAAGGGAACCATTCTGTACGCCCTCAATTGGGGCAAGGCCGAGATCGTCAAGGCCGATGTCGCGATCGTCGTCGAAGGCTACACCGACGTGATCGCGCTCCATCAGGAAGGCATTCCGCTCGCGGTGGCGACGTGCGGCACCGCGCTCGGGGTCGAACACTTTCAATCGCTTTCTCGCTTTACCAAGAACGTCGTGATCGCGCTCGACGGCGACGCCGCGGGCCAGTCGGCGGCCGAGCGCGCCGTCGAACGCGCTTACTTGGACGCTCAGCAGCGCGATATGAGCCTCAGAGTTCTCACACTTCCGGCAGGAAGCGACCCAGCGGAACACGTTGTTGCAAGGGGAGGGGAGGAGTTCCGTAGAACATTGCAGGACAGTGTCCCCGTTGTGGAATTCCGGCTCCGCGCGCGGCTTCAAGGGTTGGACCTCTCCGAACCCGAGGGCCGTTCGCGCGGGCTCCGCGCGTGCCTGCCGGTCCTTGCACAAGTTGCAGATCAAGTCGTCCTTCGCGACTACACCCGATGGGTCGCCGACCGATGCGGACTCGACTACGACATCGTGTTCCTGGAAGTCCGCAAAGCGCTCCGGGGTTCCTCCACGCCCGGACCGGCGGGCATAAAGCAAGCCTCTTCTCAGGTCACGAAGGAGCGCGAGGCGCTCAAGCTCGCCCTCCAGTTCCCCGATCTGGTCGAAGAGCACCTCGAACGGCTCGACCCCGACGATTTTCAGGTCCCCAGCCATCGATCCGCCTGGGAGCAGATCCGCCGCGGCGACACCGATCCCTCGCACGCCCCCGAAGATGGGGTGAGGGCGCTGATGACGCGTCTCGCGGTCGAGCCCGTCGAGGGGGTGCCGGATGGCGAGCCGGGCGATAGGCTGATCGACGAAATTTTCACCCGGTTGGAGGAATTCGCAGTCACACGGCAAATCAACGAGGTACGAAGCCGACTGGAAAAGCTAAACCCCGTCAACGATCCGCCGAGCTACGACGCGCTTTTCAAAGAGCTCGTCGCGCTCGAAGCGGCTCGACGGCGGATGACGATCGACGAGCCAGCAGGAGCGTGAGACCGTGGGCCTTCCCAGCGAGACGCGACCCGACGAGGTGTCCCAGCTCGTCGCGAAGGCGCGGGCTCGCGGCGGATTCGTCACCCAGGACGAGCTCGACGCGTTCCTCGCCGCCCAGGACCTGACGCCCGAGCAGATCGACTCGGTTCAGACGGCGCTCACCGACGAAGGCGTCGAGGTCGTCGAGGTTCCCTCCCCGCCGGATCTAGAAGAGGCCGCCGAGATCGAGGCCGAGGCCCGCGAGATCGAAGCCGCGCTCGCCAAGTCGCAGACCTCGGATCCCGTGCGCATGTACCTGCGGGAGATCGGCCGGGTCCCGCTGCTGACCGGCGAGCAAGAGGTCTATCTCGCGATGCGCATCGAGGCCGGCCTGGAAGCCGGCCCGTTTCTCTCGGGCGAGCGTCGCGGCCCGAGCCCGGAAGAGCTGTCCGCGCTCGCGAAGAAAGCGGACGTCGCCACGATGCTGCCGCGGCAGGGCGCCACGCCCGACGTCGCGAAGGAGATCCTTCGCCGCATCGAGCTCGAAGGAAGCCTCGCCAAGAAGAAGCTGATCGAGTCGAACCTTCGTCTGGTCGTGTCGATCGCCAAGCGCTACGTCGGACGTGGCATGCAGTTCCTCGACCTGATCCAAGAGGGCAATCTGGGTTTGATCCGTGCGGTCGAGAAGTTCGACTACTCGAAGGGCTTCAAGTTCTCGACGTACGCGACGTGGTGGATCCGTCAGGCGATCACGCGCGCGATCGCGGACCAGGCGCGCACGATCCGCATACCGGTTCACATGGTCGAGACGATCAACAAGCTGATCCGTATCCAGCGCCAGATGATGCAGGACCTCGGCCGCGAGGCCACACCCGAAGAGCTGGCCGAACAGATGGAGCTTCCGGTCGAGAAGGTGCTCGACATCCAAAAGGTGGCGCTCGAGCCGGTCTCGCTCGAGACGCCGATCGGCGAAGAGGAAGACAGCCATCTCGGTGACTTCATCGAGGACGAGGGCGCGATCGTCCCCGCGGACGCCGCGTCGTTCATCTTGCTGCAAGAGCAGCTCGAAGGCGTGCTCGGCTCGCTGTCGGACCGCGAGAAGAAGGTCATCCAGATGCGCTTCGGCCTCTTCGACGGCCACCAGCGCACGCTCGAAGAGGTCGGACGCGAGTTCGGGGTGACCCGGGAGCGGATCCGCCAGATCGAGTCCAAGACGCTATCCAAGCTCCGGCACCCGTCCCGCTCGCAGAAGCTGCGCGACTACCTCGACGAGTAGCGCGCCCCGTTGCATAGACTGGGCGCCATGCGTGCCCCCACCCGGCCGGTCGCTCTGCTCGCCGCGCTGCTGATCGGCCTGACGGCCTGCATCGGCTCCGACGATCCGCCGGCGTCCGATCCGATCCCGAGCTCGCTCGCGTCGCTGATCACGCCCGGCATGCCGCGCTGGCGCGTGCTCGCCGAGGCGCCCGAGCCCCGGCAAGAGGTGGCTGCCGCGCGACTCGGCGGCAAGGTCTACGTCGTGGGAGGGTTGACCGCCTCGGGTGCGACGACGCGCGTGGGCATCTACGACGTGGCCGGCGACTCCTGGACCGACGGCCCGCCGCTGCCGGTTGCGCTGCACCACGCGATGGCCGCGGTCTTCGGCGGCGCCGTCCACGTCATCGGCGGCTTCGACCCGTCGAGCCGTCCGGTCGCGAGCGTTTTCCGCCTCGAGGGATCCGCCTGGAAGGAAGCCGCGCCGCTGCGGCGGCCGCGTGCCGGCGGCATCGCCGTGGTCGAGAAGGAACGGCTCTTCGTCTTCGGCGGCCAAGGCGCCGGCGAGCTGGTCGCGCCCGTCGAAGAGCTCGTCGACGGTGCGTGGGTGGATCGCGCGCCGATCCCCACGCCCCGGCATCATGTCGCCGCGGCCAGCGACGGCGAATGGATCTACGTCTCCGGCGGACGGCGGCCGGCGAGCGGCGGCCCCGACGAGAACGTCGCCGCGTTCGAACGCTTCAGCG
>DATLFO010000160.1:0-8632 GCA_035541035.1 Actinomycetota bacterium | reverse complement strand
CCGCCGGCGAGCCGAACAGCACGTTGACGTCGTCCACGACGGCGATGGCGCCCATGTCGGCCGCGATCCCGGACGAGTCGGCCACCGAGATGACCCCGTTGCCCCGGATCACGCCGTCGCTGGAGTCCGACACCACAATGCCGCCGCCCGGCATGTCGATCGGCATCGGCGTTTGGAGAACCCGCACGCCGTTGCCGGCGATCTCGAAGTTGCGCGCGCGTACCAGCACGATGCCGGCGCGTCCGCCTGCGTTGACGTCGGCGACCGGGTCGCCGAGCTCCTCGAGGCGGCCGAGGTTGTTGTTGCGGATCGAGACGTTGCTCAGGTGATAGTTCGGGTCCCCGGAGTGCGCGTGCACGCGAACGGCGTTGATGTTGAACGACGGGAAGCTTGCGGTGAGGAAGCCCACCGCGTTGTGGGCGATCTCAACGCCGTCGACGTTGCCCTGGTTGCGCTGGCGCACGTCGATTGCCACCACGTCGCGGGTCTGCCCGTCGGGCGCGTCCACGGCGCCGTAGGTGATGTAGTTGCCGAGCACCCGAAGGTTGGTCAGCCGGCCGTTGTTGGCAAGCAGCGCCGATCGGGCCGAGCCCGAGCCGTAGGAAACGGCGGTGAGGGGCGTGGCGCCCGAGGCGTCCTTGTTGTTTCCGATGGCGAGCACGGCCGAGTTCATCGCGTCGCCCGCGATCCGGTTGCCGTCCGCCGAGGGAGCCGAGGTTGCCGCGGCATCGCCGATGGTGGTGTTGGACGCGGACCACACCACGATCGGACGTGCGAAGCCCAGCAGGTTCAGTCCGCGGATGGTCACGTTGTCGTTGCCGGGAGCGACCATGAACGCGGTCTGCGTTCCCGACCCCAGGACGGTCGCCCGGGCGTCCTCGGCCGACTCGATCGTCAGGCCTGCGGAGAAGGGCGAGCCCGCGCGGATCAGAACCGCGGTCGCGGTGATCGAGGCGATGTCGCCTCCGTGCGGCTTGGCTCCGCTGAAGTCGCAGACGCCGGACAACTGGATGGTGTCGCCGTCTCCGGCGGCGTCGACCGCATCCTGCACGGCCGCGATGTCGTCCACCGAGGTGTTGCAGTCGACCGGCAGCACCAGCCCGAGCCGGAGCGGCACGACCGCCCCGCCGGGAGCCGCGGCCATGCCCGCTGCGATCGCGAGCGCGAGCAGCAAGCGAACCGGAACGGAATGCTTTCGTGTTCGTGACACCGGAAACTCCCCCTGTCGTTTCGAACGGCGCGCGGTCCTGGTTACCGCAAGTACTGAAAAGTCCGAATTAGGCCTGATAATGCTCTGCCTTGCTAGTTCTGCACAATTAGTCCTCATCCCTCCCACGCCGTCCGATTTCCTCGGTCCGGGTGAGCAAGCGAATCATGGGTAGGGTTCGGGCATGCTGAAGGCGTTCACGCACAGGCCGGGCGAGGGATGGTCGGAGCTGGGCGATCTCCGCCGGATCAGCGAGGCCATCGCCGAGCCGGGCGAGCTGCTGTGGGCCTACGCCGATATCGGTTCGCTTACATCGGAGGACGCGGCGCAGATCGCCGAGGAGTTCGGCCTCCATTCGCTCGCCGTGGAGGATGCGCTCAACGCCCGCCAGCGCCCCAAAGTCGAGTCCTACGATAATCATCTGTTCGTCGTGGTGCATCAGCTCGACGAAGTCGCCGGTCAGCTCGAGGCGCGCCAGATCGCGTGCTTCGTCGGCAAGGACTACGTGCTCACCATCCACGACGGGGCCGACCGGCTCGTCGAGCGCGCGGTCGCCCGAACGCGGCGCACCGAGCGCGAGCCCGGCCGGGGGCCCTCGTGGATCATGCACGCGCTGGTGGACGCGGTCGTGGACGAGTACCAGGCGATCGCGGACGCGATCGAGGCCGAAGTCGAGGAGCTGGAAGAAGGCACGCTGGCCAATCCCGTCGGTGGATCCGGCCAGCAGGTCTACACGATCAAGCAGCGGATCGCGCGCATGCGGCGGTACGTCATGCCGGGCAGCCGCGCGCTGGCCGGCTTCGTCGAGGCCGCGCGAGCCGGGGGAGGGGCCAGCGAGACGACGGCCGCCTATTTCCGGGACGTGCTGGATCACACGCTTCGGATCGGTGACCAGATCCGCAACGTCGAGGACCTAGTGAACGCGATGATGGAGTTCCGCCGGGCCGAGCAGGCCAACGCGCTCAACGAGGTGACCAAGAAGCTGACCGGCTGGGCGGCGATCATCGCGATCCCCACGTTGATCGCAAGCGTCTACGGCATGAACTTCGCCCTGTTCCCGCGCGAGGGAAGCACGACCGGATTCTTCGTCGCCGTCTCGGCGATGGGCGCCGCAGCGGCGGCGCTCTATGTGTTCTTCAAGCGCCGCCGCTGGCTCTAGACGGTTCTACGCTTCGCTGCGGGTCGCGAAGCGGATCTGATACGGGACGAACACGTGATTCGATTCCGTCGGTCCGACGCCGAGCGTTTCGATGATCTCGTTGACGGGCTCGGCTCCGAGCCGTTGCTCGGTGATGCGAACGGTGAACTCGTCGGAGTTCGCGTCGGCCCCTTCGCGGCGCTCGATGGTGTAGGTCACCAAACGGAACTTCGAATCGGGTCCGTACCGGTCCAGGCCGCCTTCGCCGGTTTCGTATTGCTTCTTGGCGTTTGCGGTCAAGAAGCGGTCGCCGCGCTCGGTGTCGCCGAAGATGCGCGACTCCATGAACTCGACCACGGCCCAGGTCTTGGCGTCCCATGCGACCGTCGATCCGCCTTGGAAGGTTCGATAGAGCTGACCGTCCTGGACCGGCATCGTGCGTTCGGCGGCGGTAATCGACCGGGCGATCTCCTCGCCGGTCTTGCCGTGCTCTTTCCAGAGCGCATCCGTAGAGGCGTAGACGACGACGCGGAGCGGGACCAGCGCGCAGTCGATGTGTGCGCTGGAGCCCGGGCCGGCGTAGCACGGCAACGTGATGTCGAAGGTGACCGTGTAGGCACCGCTCTCGGACGGTGTCTCCCACCGTTTGGCGGGGGCACCGTTGATCGTGAGCGCTTCCGGATCGCCCTCCGGCTCGGCCACGCCCCCGGATGAGAATGTCTCGACGAAGAATGTGTCTTCGCCTTGTACCGCGGACGGCAGTCCCTTCGGCCGGTACTCCGCGTGGCCTTCGAACCAGCCGGTCCTCCACGAGGCCGGAACGGTGAGCCAGTAGCCCTGCGGATCGTAGCGAAGCACCTGCCAATCGGCCGGCACGGCGGGAGGAGTCGCCGTCGGCGTGGGCGAGGTCACGCTGGGGCCGGGCTTCACGGGCGTGATCCCGGAATCGCGGCCCATCAGCTTGGGCACCACGAACACGCCGGCGCCGATCAGCGCGAGCGCGGCGACGGTCGAGACGGCGACGCGGACGCGCTGCGCGCGGTGCACGCCGCCGCGGACGCCGTCCCAGTCGGCGCCGGGCTGCGGTTCGACATCGGTGGAGCGGCGCATGAGAGCCTCCTCGACTCGAGATTCGATGTCGCGACGACGATCGGTCATCGCGGCCTCCCTTCCAATTCGATGCTCAAACGGTCCAGCGCGCGCGACAGCTGCTTTTTGACGGTGCCGGCGCTCACGCCCAGCGTCGCGGAGATCTGGCTTTCGGTCATGTGCTCGTAGAAGCGGAGAGCGACGACGGCCCGCTGCTGCTTGGACAGCCGCAGGATCGCGGCCCAGACCTCGTCGCGCTCGACCGGGTCGGAATCGCGCACGCCTTCGGCGACGCGCGGCAGGCCGGCGATCGCGGCGCGCTCGCTCCGCTGCCGCCGGAAGCGTGACCGGCCGAGGTTCGCGACCGTGCGGCGCGCGTAGGCGGGGAACCCTTCGTGCTCGACGCGTCCGCCCGCCTTGTAGATCTTGATGAACGCGTCCTGGACGGTGTCGCGAGCGGCCTCGTGGTCGCCGGTGACGAAATAGGCGAAGCGAAGAAGCGGCTCGTACTCGGCGGCGAACCACTCGCCGAGGCGGTCGAGCCGCTCCGACGACGGACCGAAGACGGAGATGCCGCTCCTCGAGGGTTGATCAACGATGGCGTTCACGCTCGTTATACGCTTTGATGACGCGAAACGTTGACAACCGGGTTTCGGCGGTCACGTCCGGGCGCGTTGCCAACCCAAGGGGTCCCGGTTTGATCCGATAACGGACGATTCATCCTGGACAAATACGGCTGCGTTGCTTGCGCCCCATCGTTGGGTGGGACACAGTTCGCGGTATGTGGCGTCGTTGATCGACACGGAGGTGCAGTTTTGAAGGCTCGCTCAAATTCACGCCGGCGGCGGACCTTACCGGCCGCCATGGTTCTGTTGGCGGCGGTGGTGCTTGCCTCGGTTCCGCAACCCGGCTTTGCCGCCCACGCCCTCCAGACCCTGGACGTGGAGCCCGAGACCGGAGCGGCAGCCACCGGCTCGCCGTATCAGCTGACGGCCACGCTGGGCGCGCCGGCGACGACGTCGACGGTCGTGTACTTCGAGCTCACCGGCGGCCCGAACGACGCGGACGGATACACGCCTGAGACTCCCGACATGTCGTGCACCGTCGCGATCACGATGTCGTCCTGCGTCACCCAGTACACGCCCGCGTTCGCCAACGTGGACAGCATCCGGGCTTGGGTCCATCACAGCGGTGCCGCGCCGCAGAGCGAGCCCGACCACGGCGAGGGCATCAACGAGCTGCTGGTGCCCGGCGACGTTGCCGAGCCGGATCGCACCGACGTGGTGAGCGTCGTGGTGGGAACCGGTGGCGGAGGCGGGGGCGCGCAGGTGCTGGACTGCGACGACGAGGCGCCCGCCGGCAACGGCGACGACATCGAGGTCGTGCCCACCACCGGCAGCGAGGCCGCAACACACGTCACCTATACCTGCAAGGTCACCGTCTCGGGCACCGGCGTCGCCAACGTCACCATCGACGCCGAGAACCTGACCGCCGGCGTCAACGACGCCGACGCCGGCAAGGTGGCTCCGCCGGACTACGGCTGCGTGACCACCGCGGCCGGGACCTGCACGTTCGACGTGCCGCTGCAGACCGGCACGCTGCAGGCGGGAACGGCGCTCATCTGCGCCTGGATCGACGGCGACAACGACGACGAGGTCAACGACGCTACGGCCGGCGACGGCGGCAACTGCAACGAGCCGGTGGACGCCGCCGAGAACGACAACGGCACCGACGTGATGCAGGTGACCTGGCAGACGCGCGTGGTCACCACGATCGACATCCTCAACGAGGACGACGCGAACGTGCTTCCCGGCGAGCCGAACCACACCGTCAACGTCAAGGCGATCGACCAGTTCGGCGACGGGATCGGCAACGTCAACATCGACCTGTACGTGCTCGGCGGACCGAACGCGCAGACCGGATCGACCGTGAACAAGGAATGCACCACGCTCGCGAACGGCACCTGCGGAATTACCTACGCGTCCAACGGAAACAACGGCGTCGACCGGTTCTGCGCCTGGCAGGACACGGGCACCGCGGACTTCTACGCGCCCGGCGGCGCCGTCGGCGACGGCGGTGCGTGCGCGACCGAGCCGGACGCCCCCGGCGAGGACGGCGGCAACGCGCTCACCGATCGCGGCCAGGTCACCTGGTCCGGCGGCACCTCGGTCGCGACGCAGCTCGAGGTCACGCCGGAGACTCCGCCCGGCGGCAACGTCGCTCAGGGCACGCACTACGGGCTGACCGCAACGGTCAAGGACGAGAACCTGCAGCCGATGAGCGGCGTGCTCGTCAGCTTCGAGCTGATCGGGGCCGGCGACCCGGACTCGGGCGACTCGCCCGCCTCGCCCGACCGGCAGTGCACCACCGGCGACAACGGAACGTGCAGCCTGACCGGCCCGCCCGGAGCGATCGGCTCGTCTACCACCTTCACCAGCGAGACGAACGGCACGACGACGGTGCGCGCCTGGGTCCACGGCATGCCGGCCGACACCGCGGAAGGGCCGGACGCCGGAGAGCCGCCGGACGAGCCGGCCGGCGGCACGAACGTGCCGGGCAACATCGTGGAGCCGGACACGACCGACGTGGTGCTGGTGCGATGGGGCCGCAGCGTGACGGCGATCACCGCCTCGATCACGCCCGACCTCGGCGTGTACGGGATCGACCCGCAGATGACCGGCACGCTCACCGGGGACGGTTCGCCGCTGGCCAACAAGACCGTCTCGATCCGGCGGCGCGTGGTGGGGCAGAGCGGCTTCATTCAGCTCGGCTCGGTCCAGACCGCCGCGGACGGTACGTTCCAGTTCGCCGAGACGAACCCGAGCGCCTCGTCGGACTATCAGGCGAGCTACGCCGGCGACGGCGAGAACCAGCCATCGTCGAGCCCGCTGCTGCGGGTGGGTATCCGGCCCGGCGTGATCTTCAACTCGTCGGCGTCATCGCTGCCGCGAGGCGTGAACGTGCAGCTGTCCGGCGCGGTCATCCCCGCGCACCCGGGCAAGAAGGTCTGGCTGCAGCGTCTCGACGGGCCCAGCGGCACGTGGGTCTGGGTCCAGGAGATCATCCTGGACGGCAACGGCCGGTATCAGTTCCAGTTCAAGAGCAACGGGAACTTCTGCCTGCTGTTCCGGATCGCCTACCCGACCCAGGACACCGACCACCTCTGGAACGTCAGCCGCAACCAGCGCGTCTGCTGGTCGTAGCGACGGAGCCGAGAGGCGAGCGAAGGGCCGGCGAGAGATCGCCGGCCCTTCTGGTTTTTGAACGGTTACTCGCCGACCGGCGGATCCGCGAGCGGCGGATCCGCGAGCGGGGGAAGCTCCTCGTCGCCGTGCGCGCCGAAGCCGTGCGGCGCCTCGTCGGGCGCGAGCCCCACTTCCTTCTTGCGAAGGATCACGCCGTCGTAGAGCGCGGCCGCGACGATGCCACCGGCCACCGGCCCGATCCAGTAGACCCACCAGCCTTTCCAGGTTCCCGACATGAGCGCGGGTCCGACGTGGCGGGCCGGGTTCAGCGCGCCGCCCGTGAGGGGGCCCGCCATCATGATGTCCATCGTGTAGACGAGCCCGATCCCCAGCCCGGCGATCTTGCCGAACGAGCCCTCGGCGTCAACGGCTGATCCGAACACCACCCAGACCAGGAAGAACGCGAGGATGGCCTCGATCAACACGGCCTGTCCGTTCGTGACGCCGGTCGTGACCTGCGGCGTCCCGAGCGCGCCCGCCCTCCACAGCGTCTCGGGAAGCGCGAACCGCAGCAGCGCCGCCCCCGCCGTGGCTCCGGCGAGCTGCGCGACGACGTAGGCGATCGCGTCCGAGGACTTGATCTTCTGGGCGATCCAGATGCCGATCGTGACCGCCGGGTTGAAGTGGCCGCCCGACACGTGACCGAGCGCCGAGACCATCACCGCGATCGCCAGACCGGTCGCGAGCGCGTACGTGACCAGTCCCGCGCCCGGCAACCCGATGCTGGCGGCAAGGACCGCCCCGGCGCCGATGAAGACCAGCGTCAGCGTGCCGACGAACTCGGCCACCAGACGCTGGCCCATGCTCTTTTCCATGAGGCTCCTTTCCTACCGCAGGAGGATCCTTCCTTCCCCGGGAAAGAAGGCCGCACCTTCCCTATGCGCAGGGCCCATCGAAGTCAAGGACCAGGGGCGCGGTCCGCGGCGTCGAGCGATGTGCGCGGCCGAGCGCCCCCCCGTAGGATTTGCCCGCCATGAAGGTGCTCACCGTCTCCGAGGATCCCGCCCGGCATCGGTTCGTCGCCGGCGCGCTCGGCCCTGCCTACGACTTCGTCGAGGCGGCCAACGGCCGGGACGCGCTCGCGCGCGCCGAGACGGATCCGTTCGATCTGGTGATCACCGACGAGACCGCCGAGCCGTTCGGCGCCTTCGGGCTGTCGCGCGAGCTGAAGATGATGATCGACCCGCCTGCGGTGATCGTGCTGCTGGAACGAGCCGGCGACGACTGGCTGGCCCGCTGGTCCGGCGCCGACCGATGGCTGGTCCGGCCGATCGACTCGTTCGCGCTCGCCGATGCGGCGAAGGCGCTGACGCACCGGGGGGCAACCGTGACGAGGAGGAGCGAGTGAAGATCAAGGGACGCTGCACCGTCTGTGGCCGCGACTTTCCGGCCGATCTGGTGATCGAGGGAGAGACCGTCGGTCGCTGCCCCTTCTGCGGCACGCCGATGGACGCGGACTACAGCGGTAACTTCGTCAGCGCGCTGGCGAGTGTGCAGCGGCTCGGCTCGGCTCTGGAGGCCGCGCTGGATCAGCTCGACGCGCTCGGACCGGTCTTCGAGATGGACGAGAACTCGCTGCTCGACCCGCTCCGCGCGGCGCTGGCGCAGCGCAGCAAGGTGACCTCCGCGCGGCAGAGCGCGTAGCACGGCCATGGCCTCACCGGAGCGCACGATCGCCGCGCTCGCCGAGGCCGTCATCCCGTCCCCACCCGACGATCAGACGGCGGGTGCCGGCGACGTCGCGGCCGAGCGGTTCGTCCTCCACTATCTGACGTTTCTCGATCCGTCCTTGCCCGGACTGCTCGCGGCCGCGCTCGACGGTGTCGCGGCTGCGCGCCGGTCGGTGCCGTTCGAAGCGGGCTTGTTCGAAGCCATGGATTCCGAGGAGAGGCTGCGCGCGCTGCGGCTGCTGGGCGAGCACGAGGATCCCGGCTTGCGCGACCTCGCCGAACT
>DATLFO010000159.1:0-5379 GCA_035541035.1 Actinomycetota bacterium | reverse complement strand
GAGCTACATCTACTACGCCTACCTGCTGTCGCTCAGCTCCTTGTTGATCTTGGCCGGCGCGCTCACCGACTACCACGGACGGAAACGGATGTTCTTACTCGGTCTCGCCGGCTTCGGCACCACCTCCATCCTTTGCGGCGTGGCGCCCAACATGGAATTTTTGATCGCAGCGCGCGTCCTGCAGGGCGCGGCCGGCGCCATGCTCGTGCCCGGATCACTGGCGATCATCACGGCTACCTTCGAAGGGGAGGAGCAGGGACGAGCCTTCGGGGTATGGGCGGGCGCGTCCGCGGCCACGACGATCCTCGGGCCCGTGGTGGGTGGCGCTCTGGTCGCCTACATCTCGTGGCGCGCCGCATTCCTGGTCAGCGTCCCGGTGATCGCGTTCGCGGCGTGGGTGACGGCGAGGTATATGGCCGAGACGCGCGATGAGGAATCGTCGGGTCGCTTCGACTTCGTCGGAGCGGCGATCGTCGCGCTCTCCATAGGCGGCCTCACCTTCGGCACGATCCGAGGGCAGGCGCAAGAATGGCAAGGCGTGGCTCCGTACGTCGCGCTCGCCGTCGGAGCGGTCTCGATGATCGCGTTTCCGATCGTCATGCGGCGATCCGATCATCCGCTCGTCCCGCTCGACCTTTTCAAATCGCGCAACTTCACGGTGACGAACATCTCGACGCTCCTGATCTACGGCGCCCTCTACGTCTTCGTTCAGTTCCTCGCCCTCTACAGCATCGGCGTGCTGGGATACAACGAGATCGGGTTCGGAATCGCCACGATCCCGACGACGGTCTTTCTCGCGCTCTTCTCGACACGCTTCGGCGCGCTGGCCGCCCGCTACGGCCCGCGCCGCTTCATGACCCTCGGTCCGGTCGTTCTTGCTCTCGGCCTTTTGTGGCTGACCCGCATCCCGTCCCACAGCGCGGCATGGAGACCGGACGTCGCGGACCTCTCGACGTTCGTTCCATCGACCGGATACCTGACGGATGTGCTTCCGGCGCTCGTCGTGTTCGGCATCGGGCTAATGATCATGGTGGCGCCCCTGACGACCGCGCTCATGCGATCGGTCCCCGTGCGCAACTCGGGCGTGGCGTCGGCCTTCAACAACGCGATCTCGCGAGTCGGCCCACAACTCGCCGGGGCCCTGATCTTCGTGTTCATCTCCACTACCTTCTACGCGTCACTCAACGACGAACTCCCGAACGAAGCCACGCCGAGGGTGCGCGAGCAGGTGAGCCCGCTCAATCCGCCCCCGGCCGACGCCGACCCCGCGCTCCACAAGGCCGCCGCGGAGGCGTCCACCGACGCCTTCCACGTCGCGATGCTCATCGCCGCCGGCATGTGCCTCACCGGAGCCGCGGTCAACGGGCTCGGCATAATCGATCCGGCCGCCGCCCAAGATACGACCGCGGGGGCTTGACGGCCATGGCGGCTCCGACCGGCACGGTGACGTTTCTCTTCACCGACATCGAAGGCTCCACCAAGCTCCTGCATGCGCTCGGCGACGGTTACGCGGAGTTGCTGGACGACCATCACCGGTTGATGCGGGAAGTCTTTCTTTCGGACGGCTTCGAGGTCGGCACCGAAGGCGACGCTTTCTTCGTTGCATTTCAGAGCGCGACGGACGCGGCGCGCGCGGCGGCCGCCGCGCAGCGCCGGCTGGCGGCACACCGATGGCCGGGCGGCGTCGAAGTCAGGGTCCGCATGGGCCTGCACAGTGGCGAGGCAAAGCAGGTGGGTGACAACTACGGCGGAATCGATGTCCACCGCGCGGCGCGCATTGCCGGCGCCGCCCACGGCGGACAGGTCATCTGTTCCGACGCTACCCGCGGACTTATACACGGCTCCCTCGGCGACGACATCACGCTGCTCGACCTTGGGACCCACCGCCTAAAGGACCTGGAGCGGCCGGAGCACTTGTTCCAGTTGTGCGTCGCAGGACTGCCTGTCGAATTTCCTCCGCTTCGCACGCTCGACGCCCGCCCGACCAACCTCCCGGATTTTCTCGGGCCGTTCGTACGCCGAGATCGAGAGGTAGCCGAGATCGAGTTGCTGGTATCAGACCGCAGGTTGGTGACCCTCACCGGTCCCGGCGGCACCGGAAAGACGCGTCTTGCCCTCAAGGTTGCGGCCGACCTGCTCGACCGGTTCCCAGATGGCGTTTTTCTTGTCCTGCTGGCCCCGGTGAGCGACGTGACGCTCGTCGCGCCTCGCATCGCACAGGTTCTCGGCGTGATGGAGCACGGCATGCAACCGATCGAGGAAAGACTCCGAGACTTTCTCGCCGACAAGCACATGCTCCTGGTCCTCGACAACTTCGAGCAGATCATCGCAGCCGGTCCTGTGGTGTCCGAGCTGCTGTCGGCGGCGCCCAAAATCCACTTGGTGGTCACGAGTCGGGCGCCGATCAGGATCTATGGGGAGCAGGAGTATCCCGTCCCCCCCATGGTCGTGCCCGATCCCGGGCGCGGCGCGTCCTTCGAGGAGCTTGCCGCGGCCGAGTCCGTCGAGCTGTTCGCGCAGCGCGCACGGTCTGTCGATCCGCGCTTCGAGCTGACGCCCGAAAATGCCGCGGTGGTGGCGGCCATCTGCGCACGCGTCGACGGGCTGCCCCTCGCCATCGAGCTGGCCGCATCCCGCGTCAAATTGTTCACCCCCGCCGACATCCTCAAGCGGCTCGAAAAGAGCCTGTCACTGCTGAGCGGCGGGGCCCGGGACCTTCCGTCACGACAGCAGACGCTGCGTGGCGCGATCGCGTGGAGCTACGACCTGCTCGGTGAATCGTCGCGCGCGTTTTTCGTTCGGCTGGGCATCTTCGTCGGCGGGTGCTCGCTCGAAGCCGCCGAACGTGTGGTGGCCGACGATCTCGAAGCCACCGCATTGACGGAGCTGGAAACGCTCGTCGACAACAACCTCGTGCGCCTTGTGGCAGGCGAATCGGGAGAGACGCGCTTCCGCATGCTGCAGACGATCCGCGAGTTCGCCCTCGAGGTACTCGAAAAAGGGGCAGACCTCGAGCACGTCGAAGAGCGGCATGCCCTCTTCTTCCTGAAGATCGCCGAGCAGGGCGAGAGCGAATTCACCAAAGACCAACGCTGGGGAGATCTGCTGACCGACGAGCACGATAACCTGCGCGCCGCCCTCCGGTGGGCGCTGCGACGAAACCGCACCGACATCGGACTTCTCATTGCCTCGGCATTGTGGCGCTTTTGGCAGGTCCGGGGCCACCTCGCGGAAGGCCGCACCTGGCTCACGGAGTTGCTGGCCGCTCATCCCGCCCCCGACGGGAACCGGGCCAAGGGCCTGACTGCGCTCGGGAGCGTGACCTACTGGCAAAACGACTTCGAGTCGTGTGCCGCGCATTACCGAGAAAGCCTCGAGATCTACCGAGCGCTCGACGACCGCGTGGCGATGGCGGGCGCGCTTTATAACTGGGCTTTCGTGGCGCTCGTAGCGCGTCGCCTCGACGAGGCACGAGAACGCTACGAAGAGAGCGCGTCGCTGTATCGGGAGTTGGGCGACGACCACGGCCTGGCGAACGCGACTTGGGGTCTGGCGATGGCCGCGCTCCTGGGAGAAGACGGGGCGCAAGCACGCGCCCTGGCCGAGGTAGCCGCCCGTCTTTATGCCGAACAAGGCGACTGGTTCGGCGAGTCCCTGACCGACTCCGTCTTCTCTCAGGTTGCGAAGCTCGAGGGCGATCTCGCCCGCGCCCGGGAGATAATGCTGAAACAGGTGGACGGTGCCGAGAGCTCCGGCGATCTCACGGCGCTGGCGTCGCTGTGCGACATGGTCGCCGACATCGATCTGTTGGAGGGGAACGCGGTGCGCGGTCTCGTTCTGGCAGGCGCAGGCGAAAGCCTGCGACAGAAGGCCGGAGGGGGCGCGCCCCCTCCGCTGACGCTGATATCGGCCGACCCGCGTGAGCTCGCCCGCCGCTACCTCACAGAGCACGAAATCGAACGGGCCTGGAACGAGGGCCTGGCGATGTCGCCGGCGGAGGTGATCGGTTACGTCAAGAAGGACCCGGAGGCCGACGGGAGCTAGTCAACCTCGGGTGACCGGATCGAGTACCGCTCGGAGCAACGACCGGTGGTCCTCGGTCTCGTAATCGTGGAACGGCGCCGACGGCAGCAAGTGCTCGGACACCGTGCCTCTGGAGCGGACGTACACCGCCGGGTGGATGTCTCCGGACGCATCGCTCTCCACCGTCACCGCCACCGCGTCCGGACCGTTCGCGTCGACGAAATGGGCGAGCGGCGTGATGCCGCGGGCAACCGGGCCGGGCCTAGCGCCCAGTTCCACGACGTGCGCCAGATACGACGGCTGGTTCCACAGCTCGGGCGCCTTGGTCGCTGCGTGCAGCAGGTGTTCGATCAACCCATCGGGCGGCATGACCGGATCGTCGAACATCATGCCGAAATGGCGTTCTGCGATATGGCGGACCAGGACGCCCGCGTTGTAGCGGAAGCCGTGCACCGCGGCGGAGTTCGACGAGATCCCGTACTTCCTGAGGCCGGCAGCGGCCTGGGTCGCGGACCCGGCGAAATAGATGCCCGGCACCGAGGCGCTGCCCCAGAAAGGGGTCTGCGCCGGGAGACGGCCTTGGTTGAACGTCGCCACGCCCAAGCCCGGCAGGTCCCCGAGGCCGACCTCGAAGCCGGTGGCCGCGATCACGTCGTCTACGGTGAGGACGAAGTCGCCGGGGTTTGTGGTTCCGACGGCATGAACCCGGTACCCGTCGCCACCCCTCTCCACGCTCCGGATCGCCACGTCGAGCACCACGTTGCCGCCGGCCAAGACGTGGTCTTCATAGGGCTGCACGTAACGCGCCCGCGCGCCCACCAGTGAACGCGTCGTGACCGAGAGAGACGCAGGCCGGGGCGACGCGAGGATGATTTGGCGCGCCCACGGCAGTAGACCGTCGGCCAACTCGAAACCCGAGTTGCGCTTGCCGATCAGAAAGACGCGCCGGCCCGCGTAGTGACGGGCCGGCTTCGCCTCCACGTAGTGGGGGACGTCCTCCAACCCCGGGATGGCCGGCTTCCACGGCCTGGTCGCCCCGATCGCAAAGATCACGATCGGGCTCCGGTACTCTCCGTGCGAGGTTTCCAGCACGAGCCCCTCGTCTTCTCGGCGCGTGGCCTCCCACCTGCAGCCGTAATTGACCGCGAGTCCGGTGCGGGAGGCGAATTCCAGGAGACCTTGCTCCATCTCCGCGCGCGCCGGGAAGTAAGAAGTGCCGTCCATGAACGGCGCCACCAGCGAGCGGTTCTCCGGCTCGACCGCGATCAGGCTGTTCCAGTCGTAGCGTTCGTAGGCTCTCGTGCCGCGCTCCTCGACGGCGTACGGCTTGGTCCAGCTGATGAGGCGCTGGTAGAC
>DATLFO010000158.1:0-14144 GCA_035541035.1 Actinomycetota bacterium | reverse complement strand
CCGTCCAGGTCCCGAACGTTGCATCGAGGCGGCCGGTCGCGTCTCGCGCGACGCTGCCCGAGCCCTCGTCGAAGTGGTACAGCGCCGCCGTTTTCGCGTCCGGCGTGAATGCGCGCGCAGGCCGCGTGAACGGACCCGCGTAGCGCAGCGCGCTCGAGATCCGTAGCTCGTCGACGCGCCCCACGAACGAGGGGGCGGAGTGATGCTCCTTCGCCCCGATGAACAGGTACGGATCCTGCGAGCAATTGCAGCCGAACGGATACGTGGCGCCGTCGGGATACGACACGTCACCCGACGGTCCGGTCGCCGACGCGTCGAGGGCGCCGTCCACCCAGATCGTGATTCGCCCGTCGGCCGCGCGTCGCTGCGCCGCGACGTGATGCCAGGCTCCGTCGGCGATGCGCCTTGAGCCGCAAACGCTCGCGTGCTCTCCGTCGGGTCCCGTCACGCCGAACACGAGCCGATCGCGTGACAACGCAAGGCCGAAGCCCCGGCGTCCCTGGTCGGCCGCGCGGCTACGGTCGATCAGCACCGACCCCAGATGCCATTGCGGCGTCAGGTCGCAGGCCTCGACGGTATTGGCGCCGGGTGAGGCGCGCAGGAACAGCTCGACGGTGAAGTCGCCCGCGCCCACATCGATAGCCGGTCCCGGCATCGACGCGTCGATCGGGACCGACAGGTAGGGGACCGGATATCCGCCGGCCTTGAGCTCGAGTGTCGATTCGGCCGCGGCCGCAGGCAGCGCGAGCAACGCGGCAAGGGCCAGGCCCGCCGCGACGCCGGCGCCCGTCGCATGACGCATCCTGATTGAGTTTCGGCGCGCCGCGCCCCATGCTTGACTTCCTTGCCCCTTTCGTCCCCCGTCCGGATGACGTACGCTCCGCGCCGTGGAGCAGCAGATCGTCTTCGGAGACCGCTTCCTGTCGGTCGAGCTTCCCGACCGGACGCGCATCCTGTCGGCGGGCCTGTCGACCACGCTCGAGCCGACCGACGACATCGAAGGCGCCGTACGGGCCGCGCTCGCCGAACCGGTGGACACGCCGCCGCTGCGCGAGCTCGCGCGCGGCAAGCGTCGCGTCACCATCGCTTTCGACGATCCGACCGTGCCGTGCTTCGCGCCCGTGTGGCAGACCGCCATCCCGATCGTGCTCGCCGAGCTGGAGGCGGGCGGCGTCGACCGCCGCAACGTGACGCTGCTGTGCGCGAACGCGCTGCACCGCCAGTTCAGCCACGATGAGCTCGGCGGCATCATCGGCCAGGATCTGGTCCGCGAGTTCGCGGACCGGCTGACCTGCCACGATGCCGAGGACCCCGGCATGATCGAGCGGCTCGGCGTGACCCCCAGCGGCTTCGACGTCGAGCTCAGCCGCCACGTCACCGACTCGGACCTGACCGTCTACGTCAACGCCTCGACGATCCGCGGCTTCAGCGGCGGCTGGAAGTCGATCTGCGTCGGCCTGTCCACCTACGCCTCGATCCGTCATCACCACAATCCCGACGACATGTCGATGTCGCTGCATCGCAACCGCATGCACGAGATGCTCGACGAGATGGGCGCGCTCGTGACCGAGCGGCTCGGGCGCGAGCGGATCTTCAAGGTCGAGACGATCCTGGCCAACCCGCTCGCGGTCGCGCGCATCCACGCCGGCACGGTGGACGGCACCCGCGCCGTCGCGGTCGAGACCAACCGCGCCGCGCAAGGCGCGCGCGCCACGACCGACAAGGCCGACGTGGTGCTCTACGGCCTTCCCGACTGGAGCCCCTACGCCGCGTACTCGCACACCAACCCGATCCTGACGCTGATCTCGACCGGGCTCGGCTATCTCGGCGGCATGATCGAGGCGGCCGGGAAGCCCGGATGCACGGTCATCCTCGCCACGCCCTGCCCGGACCGCTGGGACGACCGCGCACATCCGTCGTATCGCGAGGTCTGGGAGCGCGTGCTGCCCGTCACCCGCGACCCGTACGAGGCCAAGCGGCAGTTTGAAGCCGAGTACGCGCACCATCCCGAATACATCGAGCGCTACCGCTTCCACAACGGGTTCCATCCGGTGCACGGCATCATGGCGCTGTTCCCGCTCAAGCGTCTCAAGCACGCGGGCCGCGTTTTCGTCGCGGGCATCGAGAACCCCGCGCTCGCGCGCCACGTCGGCTACGAGCCGTTCGCCACGGTCGAGGATGCGATCGGCGCCGCGCTCGAGATCCACGGAGCCGATGCCGACATCGGGCTGGTCCCGTACCCTATGGCCATCAACCGTCAATAGCCGATGCCCCGTCTCGCACCGATCCTCGCGCTCGCCGCGCTCCTCGCGGCATGCGGCGGCGACGGCAAAGGCCCCGACGCGCTGCCGTCACTGTCGGCGGAAGGCCGCGCGTTCCGGGATCTCGGTCTCGCCGGCGCCGAGGCCACCGTGCGCATCGTCTACCGCGTGGCCGCCGGGGACGAAACCAGCGAGGTGATCGTGGCGCAGCGGCCGCCGCAGCGCTCGTTCCGCGTCACCGAAGGACAGACATCGCTGATCGTGGCAACCGAGGCGGGCGACGTAGTCACCTGCGGCCAGGAGGAGTGCTTCCGGATCCCCGGGCTCGGATCGTCCATCGCGCAAGCGGGCGCCGCCATCCTCGGGCCGCTCGCGCAAGGGTTCGACATGTTCCACGGCGAGCAGGCGCTCGAAGGATACGCACCCGCGCCGGGCCGCACCATCGCCGGCCGCGAAGCGACCTGCGGCACATGGAAACCCGAGTTCTCGCCCGACGGCTTCACCATGTGCCTGGACGCAAAGACCGGCATCGCGCTGCTCTACGAGATCGCGAGCGGCAACATCGACGTCACGCTCGAGGCGACCGAGGTGGGCGAGCCGGGCGACGACGACTTCGAGCCGCTGTTCCCCGTCACCGATCTGCCGACCGGCTACGTCCCGCCCAGCAATTAGCGGCGCGCGGCAGGAACCGCGAGCCGCGGTGCCGAAGTCGAGGGTGGGGAGGGATCTCATGAAGCGCATCGCAGCCATGATCGTGCTCGTGTCCGTCACCGTCGGGTTTCCCGTCCGCGCCGGCCTCGGCTACGAGGTGTCGGTGGCGTCGGTCGAGATGAGCGACGGCGTCGCGCTGGACGTGTCGCTGTACACGCCGCTCGCGCCGGCGCCGCCCGGCGGCTTTCCGCTGATCGTGCGGCAGCACGGCGGCGGATCGAGCAAGGACAGCGAATACGACGTGCGCTACGCGCTCAAAGCCGTTCACACGAACCGGTTCGCGGTCCTGATGTACTCGCATCGCGGCCACGGCGGCAGCGGCGGCGTGTTCGACTTCTTCGGCGAGCGGTCGGCCGCGGACGTGTCCGAGCTGCTCGACTGGGTCGCGGATACCGTGCCCCGGATCGATGTGAGCCGCACCGGCATGTGGGGCTATTCGCAGGGCGGCGCGCTGTCGCTGATGCCGGCGATGACCGACCCGCGCATCAAGGTCGTGGCGGCGGGCAACACGTTCGACGACCTCAACCACGCGCTCAACCCGAACGACTGCTTCAAGTACTCGTTCGCCACCGGCATTTTCGCGCTCGCCTACAAGTCGGCCGCCGCACGCACCGACGATGCGACCGCGCTGCGATGGGGCGCTCAGTGGTACACCGACACCGAGGACCTCGCGATCCCGTTCGTCGACCCGATCACCGGTGCGGCGCACGTGCGCTCGACCACACACGATGCCGCGCTGCACTCGCCCGCCGCGCACGTCTCGACCACGCCCGGCACGGTCTACGATACCGGCTTGAACGTTCCGGTCTTCTGGACGAACTCGTGGGAGGACGCGCTTTTTCCTGCCGATCACGGGCTCGGCATCGTTGCCGGCCTGGAGGCGCGAAACATCCCGACGCACCTGTGGTTCGCGTCGGGTGGCCACGAGGTTCCCGAAACCCACGGACCCGACGAAGCCGCGAAAGAGCTGGCGATGCTGGAGTGGTTCGAAGAGTTCCTGCTCGGCGTCGATCACGGCTATGCGAGCGGCGCCCGCCCGAAGGTGGAGTACGCGCAGCGCGTGCCCGGTGGCGGCTGGACGCACAAGACCGCGCCGACTTGGCCGGTGCCGGGCGACGACGTGACGCTGCACGCCGCGGCCGGCGGCGGCCTGGGTGAGGTCGCGGCCGCGGCAACGCTCGGCACGATCGTCAACACGGTCGCGTCCGCGAACCTCGCCACCGAGCCGATCCTGTCGAACCGCGCCGGCCCGCTCGTGTCGAACGTGCCCGACTCGCCGGGCTCGCCCGCGACGCTGCGGTTCGCCACCGACCCGGTCGCCGCGCCGCTCGAGTTCACCGGGGCGCCGCGGGTGGCGATCCGCTACGACAGCACCGCGCAGCGCGTGGCCCAGTTCAACGTCAAGCTGTGGGACGAGCACGATGGGCGGCGGCGGATGATCACCCGCGGATGCCTCAGCGACGAAACCCCCGGTGACGGCATCGCTGATTTCGACCTCTGGCCCGCCTCGCACGTGCTCGCGCCGGGACACCGTCTGGTGATGACCGTCTCCACGGTGGACTTCCCGACCTTCAAGCCCGACACCGAGCCGCAAGCATCCACGCTCGCGTCGGCGACGCTCACCCTGAACGGCGTGTCATCCTAGGTGGCGCCGCCACGATCGCCGGTCGAAAGACCCGAACGACCCAATCGTGTCCTACCGCTGTGCTACCATCGGGTCCATGGGGCTGCGAAAGAAGCGGTCGATCTCGGTTCCGCCCGACCTGGACTCGAAGATCGAGGCGGCGGCCATCGAGGCTGGCATGACCTACAGCGGGTGGCTGATGCATGCCGCGCGCAAAGAGTTCACGATTCGGGCCGGTCTGGAGGCCGTCATCGCGTTCGAGCGTGAGCACGGACGCTTCACGGCCCAAGAGCTGGCCGAGGCCGCCGAATGGGCCGCGACCTCGGTCCGGCGCGGCAAACGCACCGGCGCGCGGCAGCGCCGAACCGCGTAATGGGCATCACCTACGACACGGGCGCGCTCGTCGCGGCCGATCGCGGTGAGCGGCGCATGTGGGCGCGGCATCGCGCGCTTCTGGCGATGCGCATCGTTCCGGTCGTGCCGGCACCCGTCCTCGCGCAAGCGTGGCGCGGGAAACCCAAGCAGGCTCTGCTGGCACGCCTGCTCGTCGGATCCGACATCGAAGCGCTCACCGACGAGCTCGCCCGCGCGGCCGGAACCGTGGCGGCGCGTGCCGGCACGTCCGACATCGTGGACGCGTGCGTGGTCGAAGGCGCCGTGCGCCGGCGCGACCTGGTCGTCACTTCGGACGCGAGCGACCTGACGGCCATCGCATCCGCGGCCGGGCGGCGCCTGGAAGTCGAGCGCCCCTAACGGCGATCCGGATCAGGCCGGCATCACCGGCAGGTTCAGCCACGACTCGAGACCCACGCGGTGATGGATCGTGTTGAGCGCAGGCTTGAGCAGGTTCAGATGGTTCGGCGTGTCGGCCGAGTAGATGTCGATCCGTAGCGCGTGACCTGGCGCGAACGTCTTGGCGGTCGGCCAGATCTCGATCTCGAACGTGTCCTGCGGCTGCAACGGCTGCAGCGATGCGGCCGTGTGCGGATGGAACGCCGCGATCACATCGCCGTTCGGCGCGAACACCGTGCGCGAGCCGTCGACCGCCTTGTGCGAGCCGCGCAGATACCCCTGCGTGATCAGCGTCGAGCGCCCCGTCGCCGTATCCACGTCGGTCAGCTTCACCACGAAGTCGGTGTCGTGCCACGGCGGGAGCGTCTGCAGCAGCCCCGGAAGCGCTGCAGGCTCGCCCGCGCCGGCAAGCCCGACCGACGTCGCGCGAAGGTGCAGGTTGATCGTTCCCGCGATCGCGAGCGGCTCGGTGAACGGCGCGGTCGTATACGTCAGGCCCTTCGGCTCGTCGGTGCGCTGATCCCAGTCTATGTACGCGGCGCCGGCGAGCGCGTTGTCCCACCGCGAGGCGATCTCGGCCGTGCCGGCCGCCGGGTTGTACACGTACTGCGCGTCCGCATCGTCGCCGGGCGCCTCGGGCGATAGGACGCCGCCCTCGCGCAAGTAGTAGCGCTGATAGCGAACCTCGGCCGGCGGCCACGACTCGCTTTCGTGCCACAGCCCGGTCGCGTCCAGATGCGCGCCGGTTCCCATCATGTAGTACTGCACGCGCGCGCCGGCCATGAACGCGGGCGCGGGCGCGCCGGCAAGCCAATGCAGATACCAGGCGGCCAGCGCATCGCGCAGGCCCGGCTTGGGCTCGGGCGTGATGAAGTGCGTCTGTCCGTGATTCCACGGACCCACGATCACGTAGTTGGGGCCGCGGCCGGTCCCGTCGGACTCTTGCTCGTGGGCTTGGCGGAACATCTCCATGCTGCCGCGCGTGAACGCGTCGAACCAGCCGGCCAGTTGCAGTACCGGAACCCGAAGGTTCTCGATCCGCGGCAGAGACGAGGAATCGTCGTAGAGCTTCTGCGTAAACGAGGGCGTGGTGTGGTTCGAGGTATAGGTCGCGTCGGCGTAGGGTGCGTCGAAGTAGTGCAGCATCATCGGATCGTTCTTGGTCAGATGATCGATCCACGCGGCCTGCCCCTGCGGCGTGTTCACGTTCGTGGGCGGCTGCGTGTAGAGCGCGGTCGTCGCGGTGGACCACGCCAGGCCGAATGATCCGATCACCTGGCCGCCGTGATAGACGATGTCGCGGTACAAGTCGCCGTAGGCGCGTTGCGGCGCGATCGCGGCCAGATGCGCGGGCGCCAGATGCGGCGGCAGCGTCGCGACCAAGTTCTGGATGATCCCCGAGTACGAGCCGCCGTACATGCCGACCTTGTCCAGGCACGCATCCGGGAAGCCGGGCAGCGCAAGGTCCGCGGCCATGTCCACGACCGCGGCCGCGTCGAGCTGCTCGCGCATCGAGAAGACGATGTCGTATTCGCCTTCCGAGCCGCCGGTGCCGCGCGCGTCCACCTCGATCAGGGCGATCCCTGCCCCGGGCAGGAACGACACGCCCTCGGACGCGCGCATCTCCTTGCGGTAGGGAGTCAGCTCGACCACGCACGGGAACGGACCGTCGCCGTCACCGGGCAGGTACACGTCGGCCGTCAGACGCACGCCGTCGTCCATCACGAACGGCACGTCGGTGAACTTGACCGGCTGCGCGGCGCGGGTCGCGGCCGGCGAAGCCAGCATGCCCAGCGCGACGGCAAAGCCCAGCGCTCGTCTGATCTTCACGAAGATCCCCTCCAGGGTCGGATCGATCCGGCGTGACGGGGACGGCGGGTCCCGCTGCCTGATTGGTTCTGCATTGTCCGGATCGAATCCTGCCGCCCGGGATGCCCCGGATGCCGTAAGGCCCGCCTGCGACGCAATTGCCCGCGGTGGATGCCCATAGCCGTCCGGCACGTAGGCCGTTACACTCTCTGAGAATCATCATGCGGTGGGGTATCGGGGTATTCGGGCGCGCGCTGCTGGTCATCCTGGCGGTGCTCGCCTTGTCGTTGCCCGCGTTCGCGGGGGAATCCTGCGTGTCCGAGCCCGACTCGAATCCCGGATCCGTCCCCGGCGTCACGCTCGGGCCGGCGACCAAGTGCGTGCGCGACGACGGCGGCACGACCACCGCGGATCAGGCGCCGGCCGGCGCTCGCGGCGAAGGGCAGCCGATTTCGTGGGTCACGATCGCGGGGGCAGGGCTGGCGGTCGGAGGGTTCTCGTACGGATCGTGGCGGGTTCGCCGGCGCTTCCACGGCGTGGATCAGACGCGCGCGAACACCGCTGCCTAGCGGGTCAGCGGTAGCGGTACGTGATCCGGCCCCGGTTCAGATCGTAGGGCGATAGCTCCAGCTTCACGCGATCACCCGGCAGAATCCTGATGTAGTGCTTGCGCATCTTGCCCGAGATGTGGCCGAGCACGATATGCCCGTTCTCCAGCTCGACGCGGAACATGACGTTGGGGAGCGCCTCGACGATGATGCCTTCCATCTCGATGGGCTCTTCCTTGGTGTTCTGCGAGCGAGCGAGCTGCTTTTCGCGCTGCTCGGCCCGGCTTTGGGCGCGCGCCGCCCGCGAGGCGGCCCCGCCCTTGCGCGGCCCTCCTCGCTGCCCTCCCGGCCTGCCGCCGGGTTTTCTCGGTCTTCCTGCCATGAGTGGTCGGCTTCGCTCCACAAAAAACCGGCCTGCCGGCCGGCTCGTCGATCCCGAAGCCGTCGGCAGTATACCCCCCGGCGCCCGATACCCGTTGAGTAGGTGCTTTCGTGTTCAGCAGCCGGGCGGGGGAGCGGTGCACTCGGTGACCGAAAGGCCGGCGATCCGGATCCTCGTCCAAGAGATGTCGTTGGTGCGGGTGAGCTGGCTGAGCACTCCGGAGGGGTCCGCTTCGAGCACGACGGCATAGATGCCGTCCGGCACGTTCGAGATGTCGATGTATTGGCCGGGCAGATCCCACGTGTAGATGTCCGCCCAGCCGACGTCGATTCCTTGGCGCATCTCGGTGGGGCCGGCGCCGTCCCCGCCCGGGATGTTGCATTGCGGGAAGTGGTGATTGCGCGGTCCGTTGCCGTACTCGCCGAACCAGATCAGGCGCGTGTCGATCATGCAGAAGTCGGCCTTGCGCGACCCGACGACCTCTTCGCCCGGCGTTCCGTCCTCGCCCACGCGATGCAGCCGGTACTCGACGAAGTTCTGGTAGTGCACGTGCGCGTGCGTCGCGTGCCAGGTGTAGGTGCCGGCGCCGATGGTCGTGCGCGAGCCGTCGGCCGCATAGATGTCCTGCCACACGACGGGCTCGCCCGCCATCGTCGTGGTGTCGAGTCGCAGCTCGAACGGACCGTGTCCCAGGTTCGCGACGCCCGCATCGAAGCGCAGACAGCGCGTCAGCGACGGGTTCTCGGCCATCTCGTCGGGATAGCAGCCGCCCGTCTCTTGATACTCGACCGGCATGAACGACAGCGTTCCGGCCGCAATCTTGAACTCGGCCGGCGGCAGCGCGACCAGATCGGGAACCAGCGGTCCGGTCCTGGTCGTGTCCAGCTCGACTTGCGCGATGCCCTCGTACGGCCGCTCCTCGTCGACCTGCACGCCGGCCGGGACCACGACGACGTGATACAGGCCGTTCGCGGGCTCGCGCATGATCAGCGAGTGCGCCGAGGTCGGAAAGCCGGTCGAGGACGCAACCGTCGCGCCGCCGGCGTCGAGCACGTATAGATCGAACACGTTGTATTCGCTGACCCATCGGATCGCGACCTCGACGCCGCCGTCGTTGGCGTCCCAGTAGCCGGCCGGCAGATCGATCGTCAGATCGAACTGGTCCGGGATCGGCGCGTCGTCGGTCCGCCAATGCGTGCCCGTCCACGCAACGGTGGCCGACGGATCCGACAGCGTGCCCGACGCAGGATCGGCGGCGGTGGCGGGCACGAACACGCCGGCAATCGCCAGCGCCGACAATAGAATCAGAAGACGTCTCATAGGAAGATCCTCGGGTCGTTGGTGATAATGCCGTCCACACCCATCGCGATCAGCGCGTCGCCGGCGGCGCGGGAATCGACCGTCCAGGTGATGACGCGGCGCCCGAGCGCATGCGCCGCCGCGACCGTCTCGGCGCGGAAGTCCGCGGACTGCCATTCCGGCGCGCTGATCTCGTAGCCGCGTGCGGTTGCATACAGCGCGTTCTGCCAGACCATGAAACCCAGTTGCGAGGTGGTCAGCAGCATCGTGTCCAGTTCGGGATCCAGCAGCTCGACCCGGTCGAGGGACGGCGGCCAGAACGACTGGACGATGATCCGGTCCTTCGGATAGCCGCTCGCGTCGATCATCGCGACCAGCGAGTCGGCGACCAGCATGCCGGCCGGATCGAAGTTGGTCTCGTAGGGGATGTTCTTGATCTCGATCATCAGGCCCCAGGCGGGGGTCGCCTGCCGGCCGCGCGCCAGCAGATCCGCCAGCTTCGGGACCGGCTGATGCCCGAACGACGGCCAGCGTTTCGCGGCGTTGCACGAGGCGTCGTAGGTCCAGTCGATCACGGTTCCGGCGCAGTCGGTCGTCCGGTCGAGCGTGTGATCGTGAATCACGACCAGCGTGCCGTCGGCCGACGCCTGGGTGTCCAGCTCGAGCCAGCCGTCTACGCCCGCCGCCGCGAACAACGCCCCGGCCTGCTCGAAGGCGGCCATGGTGTTCTCCGGCCCGATCGCCGCGCCGCCCCGGTGGGCGTAGACGGTCACGGGAATCTGCGAATCGGTGGCGGCGGCGGGGGCGGATACCGACAGGGCCAGCGCCAACGGAAGAATCGCACGAAGAATTCCCATAGACCGGTATTTCGCGCCCGAGGGAGCCGCCTCCTGCCAGGTCCGGCCCGGGACGGGTAGCATTCGAGGCCATGCTGATCTCCGCGAAGCTCGCTCCGACGTTCGATTACGCCACGCTCGCCGAGTTTTGGACCGCGGCCGATGAGGCCGGCTATCACGCGGTCTGGAACTACGACCACTTCTACGGTCTGGGCACGCAAAGCCAGGAACACGAGGCCCCGACGCTGGAAGGCTGGACGACGCTGGCGGCGATGGCGGTGCTGGTCAAGCGCGCGCGCGTCGGCTGCATGGTGACCGGCGTCACCTACCGGCATCCGGCGGTGCTGGCGAACATGGCGATCACCGTCGATCACATCAGCGGCGGACGGCTGGAGCTGGGCATCGGCGCCGCCTGGCACGAAGCCGAGCACACCGGCCTTGGCATCGAGTTTCCGCCGCCCGGCGAACGCGTCGCGCGATTGGACGAGGCGCTGCACGTGATCAAGGCGCTGATGACCCAGGATCGTGCGACCTTCGACGGCCGCTACTTCCAATTGCAGGACGCGATCACGCAGCCCAAGGCGGTGCAGCAGCCGCGGCCGCCGATCGTCGTCGGCGGCGTGAAGCCCAAGATGCTGAAGGTCGTCGCCGAGCATGCCGACGAATGGAACGTCCCGGGCGCCGATCCCGAGCTGTGGTCGCAGCTGTCGAAGCAGATCGACGACAACTGCGCCGCGATCGGACGGGATCCGAAACACGTACGCCGCGGCGTGCAACTGTTCGTGCATCCCGCGATCGACGGGCAGCCCGAAGAGCAGCTCGCCAAAATTCCCGAATACGAGGACCGAGGATGCGAACACGTCGTACTCAGCTTCTATCAGCCCCCGTCGCGCGACCTGGTCGAAACGTGCGCGCCCAAGTAGCTGCGCCGGCGCTGGTGCTGGCGCTCGGGCTCGCCGCCTGCGGCGGCGACGCGTCCACGAACGATCCGCTGTCGGGCGCGCAGCTGGTCGTGGACGTCAAGGGCGACCATGCCAAGGCCCTCAACGCCGACGGCGTCGAGCCGAAGAACCCGCCCGACGCCGCCGATGTGACCGGCGTGCGGCTGGACGCTAGCGAGGACTCGCTGTCGATCCGCATCGCGATCGCGGGCTCGCCCTACGAGTCTGCTTCCATCACCGATCCGCTGCAAGGCCCGGCCTGGTTCATGCAGTTGTTCGCCGACACCAAGGCCGCCTCCCCCGCGTACTTCGTCGCGATCGTCCGGGAAGGCGAGCCGAGCCGAGCGGGCGAGCAGATCAAGGGCTGGCGCCTGTCGGTGTGCCCCGGCACCGAGGTTTGCAACGAGCCCGCCGAAGGAGCGACGCTCAAGATCACGGAGAGCGAGGTTCGCGCGGACATTCCGCTGACGCTGCTGTCGAAGCTGAAGAACCCGTTCACCTGGGCGATGCAGTCGTATTGGAACGAGACCCAGGACCCGGTGCAGGCGCACAGCGACTGGGTCCCCGAAGCCGCGCGGCCCTCGCCGGGCGCGACCACCTATTCCGAGCCCGACACGCGCGCGACGTTCCCGCCGGAGGGATCGAAGAAGTGACCGGCCGTCTCGTCGTCGCGACCGGACTGTCCACCGACCCGGACGGGGTGGCGGCGGCGGCCGAGGCGGCAGCGACGGCCGCGCGCGGCCTGAGCGGTGCCCCGTGCGACCTGGCCGCGATCTTCGTGTCGGCCGCGCACGCGGACGCCGCGGTCGAGATCGCCGCCGCGGTCCACGTCGCGCTCGAGCCGGGCGCGATGATCGGTGCGACCGGCGGCACCGTGGCCGAAGGCGGCCGCGAGATCGAGGACCGTCCCGCCGTGGCGGTCTGGGCGGCCCATCTGCCCGACACCGAGGTCGAGCCGTTCTCGCTGGAGTTCACCGAGACGCCGGACGGGCCGACGTTTCTCGGCTGGCCCTCGCCGCCCGCCGGCGCGGCCGTGATCATGCTCGCCGATCCGTTCACGGTGCCGGTGGACCGGCTCCTGGACACGGTCAACACCGAGCAGCCCGGCCTGACCGTGGTGGGCGGGCTCGCCTCCGGCGCCGGGGCTCCCGGCGGGCACCGGATCTGGCAGGGCAGCGAGGTCGCCAACGGCGGCGCGGCCGGCGTCGTGATCCGCGGGCGCGTCAAGGTCCGCACGCTCGTCTCGCAAGGTTGCCGTCCGATCGGCACGCCCGCGACCGTCACCAACGCGCAGCGCAACGTCATCGTCGAGCTGGCCGGCCTGCCGCCGGTCGAGCGTCTGCGCGACCTGTGGATCGAAGCCTCGCCCGACGAGCGCGCGCTGATCCAGCGCGGCCTGCACATCGGCCGCGTCGTCGACGAGTACAAGACCGAGTTCGAACGCGGCGACTTTCTGATCCGAAACGTCATGGGCGCCGACGAGACCACGGGCGCGATGGCCGTCGGCGATCTGGTCGGCGTCGGCGAGACCGTTCAGTTCCACGTTCGCGACGCGGCGACGGCCGACGAGGATCTGCGCGCCGCCGCGGCCGCCGTGCCACCGCCGGCCGGCGCGATGCTCTTCACCTGCAACGGTCGCGGCTCGCACCTGTTCGGCGCGCCGGATCACGATGCGGGCGTGCTGTCGTCGGTGTGGCGCGCGCCGCTGGCGGGCATGAGCTGCGCGGGCGAGATCGGCCCGGTCGGCGGCCGCGTCTTCCTGCACGGCTTCACCGCCTCGCTCGCTCTCTTCTACGACGAGCAGGCCTAGCCCGTCGCTGCGAGCGGCTCGGCGGATATGCTGCGGCCATGCTGCTGTTTCTCATTCGTCACGCGATGACGCCCCTTACCGGCGTGAAGCTGGCCGGCTGGTCGAGCGTTCCGCTGTCCGATGAAGGCGTACTCCAGGCCAAGGCGATGGCCGAGCGCTTCACCTCGATCCCGCTCGACGCGCTCTACTCGTCGCCGGTCGAGCGGGCAGTGCAGACCGCCAAGCCGCTCGCGGCCGTCAAGAAGATGCGGCTCAAGATCCGGCCGGGCTTCGGCGAGGTCCGCTACGGCGACTGGGAAGGCCGTCCGCTCAAGCAGCTCGCCAAGACGCAGCACTGGCGCGACGTGATCGCTCACCCGTCGGAAGGACGCTTCCCCGGCGGCGAGGCGCTGCGCGAAACGTCGGCGCGGGTCGTGGCCGCCGCCGCCGAGGTCGCGGCCGGGCACCCGAAGGGCATGGCGGCGATCGTGACGCACGCCGACGTGATCAAGATGCTTCTGGCCCATTACGCGGGCATCCATCTCGACCTCTACGCCCGGCTCGCCGTCGGTCCCGCCTCCGTGAGCGCGGTGTGGGTCGGAGACGGCGCGCCGCGCATCCTGAAGGTCAACGACAATGGCTCGCTCGACGAGCTCGTCCCGAGGAAGAAATGAGCACATCCTTCGAGCTGGATCCCGTTTCGCGCATCACCGCCGGGGCGATCGGTGAGCCCGGCAACCGCACCTTCTACATCCAGGCCCGCAAGGACGAGGTGCTCGTCACGTTACTGGCCGAGAAGCAGCAGGTGCAGGTCCTGGCCACGACGCTTTCGCAACTGCTCGAGACGCTCGACCCGATCGAGGACGAGGGGCTTCCGCCGACGTCGGACGAGATGGATCTGGAAGATCCGCTGCTGCCCGAGTGGCGGATCGGGCCGATGGCGATCGAGGTCGAGGAAGATACCGGCCTGATGGTGTTCGTCGCCGAGGAAGCCGGCAGCGGGGACGAGGATGACGAGACCGCCCAGGACCTGGCGCACGCGCGGTTCGTGGCCACGCGAGCGCAGATGAAGGCCCTCGCCGAGCATGCCGAGATCGTGTGCTCCGGCGGGCGGCCGCAATGCCAGTTCTGCGGGTTCCCGATCGATCCGGG
>DATLFO010000157.1:0-25561 GCA_035541035.1 Actinomycetota bacterium | reverse complement strand
GGTGCTGTCGCTGTCGCCGATGCCGGGCCGGCTCCGCTCTCGCGCCGGCTCGACTGCCAGACTGTGCTGACGCCGTCCGGGCCGGTCACGCCGACCGTGTAGGCAAGCCGTGTCGAGGTGTCGTCGGAAAGCGTGAAGGTCACGGCGGGACGCTTTCCTTGCGCGCGCACGACCGTGTCGGCGCGCACGTTCGTGATGCGCGGCGGCTCGCGGTCGATCGCGAGCCGGCCGCGGGCGGCGGGGCCCCAGGCGCCGTCGGTGGCGCGCACGAAGAGCGTGCGGACCGAGGAGCCGTGCTCGGGGACCGGAACCTCGCCGACGAGATCTTCGGTCGTGCCGCCCCACGCGCCGTCGGCCGGTCGCAACAGGAAGCGGGCGGCGGGGTTGCCGGGTGCGTCGACGTAGATCTCGGCGCCGGTGACGCCCTTCGGCGAGCGCGCGATCGCGGTCACGCGTGTGGTCGATGCGCCGCGGGGTGGAACGGCCGCCGCGACGTCGGAGACGCGGGCCGTGGCGGCGGCGCGGAGCGCGCCGTCCGCGTTGACGATCCCGTGGCCGAGATGATGGTCCCGTCCCGGACGCGCCGCGTCGTCGGTCGCGGTGGATTCGATGATGCGGCGAACCTGATCCGGCGTGAGCGACGGGTCGCGCGCGAGCAGCAGCGCCGCGATGCCCGACACGTGCGGCGCGGCCGCCGAGGTGCCGCAGTCGATCGTGCGGAGCCGGCCCGGCATCGGCGACAGCGACAGCACCGCGCGGGCGGGTGCAGCGACCGACACGTTGTCGTTGTAGTTCGAGCACGAGGCGGGCGCGCCGGTCGCGTCCACGCCCGCGACGCTCATCGCCTCGGGATAGGACGCCGGATAGAAGGGCTCGTCCCGCGTGTTGTTGCCGGCCGCGGCGACCACCAACGACGGTGCCGGTCCGCTGGTCGCGGCGATCAACGCGTCCCGCACCGCGTGGGAGGGAGCCTCGAGGCCGAGCGAGAGGTTGATCACGCGCGCGCCGGCGCGATGCGCCGCGGTGATCGCCTCGGCGACCGCCGACGCGCTTGCGCGTCCGTTGCCGTCGAGCACCTCGTAGGGAAGCAGAAGCGCGGGATAGGCGACGCCGGCGATATCGGCCGCGTTGCCGCCCGCGGCGGCCAGGATGCCCGCCACGAAGGTCCCGTGCCAGGCGAGCGGTCCGGTCCGGTTCGCGGCCGCCACCCACGAGCGCTGCGACGACCAGTCGATCTGTCCGCCTGCGGTCGCGTCGCTCGAGAAGCCGCCGGTGTTGGAGAAGTCCGGGTGAGTCGCGTCGATGCGTGAGTCGAGCACGGCCACGAGCACCGGGTCGGCGCCGAGCCGCTCCTGCGCGGTCGCGGGCGGAAACAGATCCCACGCGAGCGGCGCCTCGATCATCGCCATGTTCCACTGCGTGGCTCCGGCGCACGGCGTCCAGATGCACGGATCGTCGGGGGCGCTCGCGGCGCGAGCGGGGACGTCGGGCTCGGCCGCCCGCACGCCGGGAAGGCGGCGGTACACGGCCAGGGCCGCGGCCGCCTCGGCCGAGGCCGGCAGCGACACCAGATCCCAGCCGCCGGGCGCGTCGAGGGTGCGAAGCCTGGCCGCGCCGGCCATGCGGTGAGCGGCGCCGCGGTCGGCGCCGGGCTCGAACGAGACCAGCAGCCGGTGATCGCCCGGGCGCGGCACGCTGCCGAACGCGCCGCCGGGCACGGCGGCCGACAGCGCGGCGACGAGCGCCAGCGCCGCACCGAGCGGGCCGCGAATACCGGTCATGTCCTGTCCGGGCAACGCGCGAGGCGCGCCGCCGGATGCGTGTGCCCGGACGCTCTTTGCCGGATCGCCCCGTCCCGTCCCCCCGCTCGGATCCCTCCGGAGCCGCCGGGCGTGCTCGGCTAGAATCCCGTGCCTATGCTCGAAATCGTTGATCTCCGAGGGTTCACCGGCGATCCATCGCCACGACTGCCACGCGCCACTGCCGATCAGGCCGCGGCGCGCGCATCGGTCCGCCAGGTCGTGAGCGCCGTGCGCGAGCGCGGCGACGCCGGGCTGATCGAGGCCGAAATGCGCTTCGGGCGCGAGCGCGTGGACTACCTGCGGGTGCCGGACTGGCGGATCGAGCAGGCGCTCGACGACTGCCCGCGCGACCTGCGCGACGCTTTGGAGTCGGCCGCCGCCCGCATCCGCGACTACCACGCGCGCCAAGCCGGGGAGGAACGCGCGCCGTTCTGGCGGATCGGTCCCGCGCACGCGCAGGTCGGCGAGGAGACCCGGCCGATCCGGCGCGCCGGCTGCTACGTGCCGGGCGGCCGCGCCGCCTATCCGTCCACCGTCTTGATGACCGCGATTCCCGCAAGCGCCGCGGGCGTGTCCGAGATCGCGGTCTGCGTGCCGCCCGCCGCCGACGGCCGCGTGCACGCCGCGACTCTCACCGCATGCGCGATCGCCGGCGTGGATGAGGTCTATGCGTGCGGCGGCGCGCAAGCCGTCGCCGCGATGGCGTACGGCACCGAGTCGATCGCTCGCGTTGACAAGATCGTTGGTCCCGGATCGATCTGGGTGACGCTCGCCAAGCACGAGGTCGCCATGGACGTGGGTGTGGACTCCTTCGCCGGTCCGACCGAGATCGCCATCGTTGCCGACGGGACCGCGCCGCCCGAGTTCCTCGCCGCGGACCTGGTCGCCCAGGCCGAGCACGACCCGCTCGCCACCTGCCTGCTGGTCACGCCCAGCGAGCCGCTCATCGAGGCCGTCAACGAGATCCTGCCGAAGGAGGTCGCCGCCGCATCGCGCGCGGGTGACATCGAGTCCGCGCTGCGCACCTACGGACGAGCGGTGCTCGTCGACGGGATCGATCAGGCGGTGGACGTCGTCAACGCGTTCGCCCCCGAGCATCTCGAGCTGGCGCTCGCCGACGCGGGCGACTGGCTGCCCAAGATCACCGGCGCCGGCGCGATCTTCATCGGGGTCTGGTCGCCGGTCTCGCTCGGCGACTACGTCGCGGGCACCAACCACGTGCTGCCGACCGCCGGGACCGCGCGTTTCGCCTCGCCGCTTCGCGTGTCGGACTTCATCAAGTCCACCGCCACGATCCGGTTCGAGCCCGCGGGGCTCGAGTGGATCGCGCCGTGGGCGGTCAAGATCGCCGGCGAGGAAGGGCTCGACGCGCACGCGCGCGCCCTGAACGTTCGGCTCGAGCACATCCACACCACCATGAGCCAGGACGGCACGGCGCACGAGATTCCCGAATCGCCGCCGCGCGAGGAGCAGGCGTGAGCGACGGCGAAGGCCGGCCGTTCGAGCTTCGCGACGACCTTGCGAAGCTGCCACCGTACCGCGCGCCGCAGCAGGACGCGCCGGTCCGGCTCAACACCAACGAGTCGCCCTACCCGCCGCCCGACAAGGTCATGGCCGAGGTCGGCGACGCGATCCGCAAGCTCGACCTGAACCGGTACCCGGACCGCGACGCGAGCGGCCTGCGGCGCGCGCTCGCGGCGCGCAACGGATGGCCCGCCGAAGGCGTCTGGGTCGCCAACGGATCCAACGAGATCATCCAGACGCTGATGCTCGCCTTCGGCGGGCCGGGACGCCGCGCGCTGCTGTTCGAGCCGACCTACGCGATGCACTCGCACATCGCGCTCGTCACCGGCACCGAGGTCGCGGCGCGCCGCATCGCCGAGCCGTGGGTGCTCGATCCCGGCGAGGTCGCCGAAGCCGTCGCCGAGACCGATCCCGCGCTCACCTTCGTGTGCTCGCCGAACAACCCGACCGGCAACGCGCAGCCGGTCGAGGCGGTCGAGGCGGCGCTGTCGGCCGGGTCGGGGCTGGTCGTGGTGGACGAGGCCTACGGCGACTTCGGCGGTGTCTCGGCGCTCGGGCTCGCGGGCAAGCACGACCGCGTCGTGGTCGTCCGGTCGTTTTCGAAGTCCTGGCGTCTGGCCGGGGCGCGGCTGGGCTATCTGCTGTCGCACCCGTGGCTGGTCGAGGCGATCCAGGTCGCGCGACTGCCGTATCACCTGTCGGCCACCTCGCAGCTGATCGGCGAGGCGGTGCTGCGCCACGCGCAGAGCGCCCTCGGCGCGGTCATTGAGATCGTGATGGAGCGCGAGCGGCTCGCCAAGGAGCTCGCGCGCGTGCCCGGCGTCGAGGTCTTTCCCAGCGACGCGAACTTCTTGCTGCTGCGAACGCCGGTCGAAGGCACGCCGCTGTGGAAGCGGCTCGCCGACGGCGGCGTGCTGGTACGCGACTTCTCGTCGGTGCCCGGCCTGGAGCGCTGCCTGCGCGTCACCGTCGGGACCGCCGACCAAAACGCAACGTTCGTCGAGACCTTGAGGAGAGTGCTGCATGCCGGCGAAGAAGCGTAGCGCCGCCCGTCCCGCCGCCAAGGGCGCCGCGCGCACCGCGACCGTCCACCGCAAGACCAAAGAGGTGGACGTGACGGTGAAGCTCACGCTCGACGGCGACGGCACCGCGACGGCCAAGACCGGCCTGCCGTTCTTCGACCACATGCTCGAGCAGCTCGGCAAGCACGCCGGCTTCGACTTCGACGTTCGCGCCAAGGGCGACCTCGAGGTGGACGCGCATCACACCGTCGAGGACACCGGGATCGCGGTCGGCGAGGCGGTCGCGCAGGCGCTGGGAGACAAGACCGGCATCGGCCGGTTCGGCAACGCGCTCGTGCCGCTCGACGAAGCGCTGATTCAGGTCGCGCTGGACGTGTCGTCGCGGCCCTTCCTGGTCCACAACGTGGATGCGAAGGCCAAGACGATCGGCGCCTACGACACGCGCCTGACCGAAGAGTTCCTGCGCGCGTTCGCGCAGTCCGGCGGCATGACCATCCACGTGAACCTGCTCGCGGGCAAGAACCCGCACCACATCGTCGAGGCCGAGTTCAAGGCGCTCGCGCGCGCGCTGCGCGACGCGTGCGCCAAGACCGGCGGCCGCGGCGTGCCGTCCACGAAAGGGAAGCTGTGACGCGGCTCGCCGTCCTGGACTTCGGGATGGGCAACCTTCGCTCGGTCGCGAAGGCGATCGAGAAGGCCGGCGCGACCGTGGACGTGGTCGAGGACGTACCCGTGAACGCGGACGGGTTGGTCGTGCCCGGCCAAGGGCACTTCGGATCGTGCGTGACGAACCTCGGCGCGCGCACCAAGGATATCGTGCGCTGGATCGAGGACGGCAAGCCGTACTTGGGTCTGTGCTTGGGGCTGCAAGTGCTGTTTGCCTCCAGCGAGGAGGCAGACGCGGCCGGTCTCGGCGTTCTGCCGGGAACGGTCAAGCGGTTCGACGGCACCTTGAAGATCCCGCACATCGGCTGGAACGAGGTCACCCCGGTGGGGGAGCAGCCGATCTTCGAAGGCATCGCGCCGGGCACCCGCTTCTACTTCGTGCACTCCTACTATCCCTCGCCGTCCGAGCCCGCCGACGTCGCCGCGACCACCGACTACGGCGTGACCTTCGCCTGCGCGGCCGTGCGCGACACGGTCGTCGCCACGCAATTTCATCCGGAGAAGTCCGGCGAACCCGGCATTGCGCTGCTGCGCAACTTCCTCGGGATGTGCGCATGATCCTGCTGCCGGCGATCGACCTTCGCGGCGGCCGGTGCGTTCGCCTGACGCAAGGCGACTTCGATCAAGAGACCGTCTACGACGACGACCCGGTCGCGGTCGCGAAACGCTTCGAAGCCGCCGGTGCCGAATGGCTGCACGTGGTGGATCTGGACGCGGCGCTGGAAGGCGTGCCGCGCAACCGCGACGCGATCCGCGCGGTCGTCGATGCCGTCGGCCTGAAGGTCGAGATCAGCGGGGGCATCCGCGACGAGGACGCCGTGCGCGCCGCGCTGGCGGCCGGGGCGACCCGGATCGTGATCGGCACGCGCGCGCTCAACGATCCCGCTTTCGTGACGCGCGTCGTGGCCGAGCACGGCGACGCGATCGCGATCGGGCTCGACGTGCGCGGCACGCGGCTGCAGGCGCGCGGCTGGACCGAGGACGCGGGCGAGCTGTATCCGACGCTCGCCGCGCTCGACGAGGCCGGCGCGCGCACCTACGTCGTCACCGACGTCGCACGGGACGGGATGTTGTCGGGGCCGAACCTGGACCTGCTCGCCGACGTGATGAGCCGCACGCCCGCCGCCCTCGTCGCGAGTGGCGGCGTGAGCTCGCTCGCCGACCTGCGCGCGCTCGCGCGGCTCGGCGTGCCCGAATGCATCGTCGGCAAGGCCTTGTACGCGGGCGCGTTCACCCTGCCCGAGGCGATCAAGGCGGCACGCGCGTGACGCTGGCGCGGCGAATCGTCCCGTGCCTTGACGTGGACGCGGGCCGCGTCGTGAAGGGCATCAACTTCGTGGACATCCGCGACGCCGGCGACCCGGTCGAGATGGCCGCGATCTACGACCGCGAAGGCGCCGACGAGCTGGTCTTCCTCGACATCACCGCCAGCGTCGAGCAGCGCGACACCATGATCGACGTGGTCCGGCGCACCGCCGAGCAGGTGTTCATCCCGCTGACCGTCGGCGGCGGGATCCGCACGCCCACGGACGTGCGCCGCATGCTGCGCGCCGGGGCGGACAAGGTCTCCTTCAACACTGCCGCGGTGCGCGATCCGAGCGTGCTGCGCGCCGCCGCCGACGAGTTCGGTGCACAGTGCATCGTGATCGCGATCGACGCGCGCCGCCGCCCCGGCGATCAGGGCGGAGGCTGGGAGGTTGTGGTCGAGGGCGGGCGTACGCCTACGGGCCTGGACGCGGTTCACTGGGCCGTCGAGGCGACCGGCGAGCACGGCGCGGGCGAGGTGCTGCTCACCAGCATGGACGGCGACGGGACCAAGGACGGCTACGACGTCGCATTGTGCGCCGCGGTCGCCGACTCGGTCGGCGTGCCGGTGATCGCGAGCGGCGGCGCCGGCACGCCGCAGCATTTCGCGGACGCGCTCACCGACGGCCGTTGCGACGCCGCGCTGGCCGCGAGCGTGTTCCACTTCGGCGAGATGCGCATCGCCGACGTCAAACGGCATTGCGCGGCCGCCGGCCTGCCGATACGCCTGTAGCATGGAGGACATGATGGTTCCCGAGCTCACGTACGACGCGAACGGCCTCATTCCGGCCGTCGTGCAGCAGCACGACACCGGCGAGGTTCTCATGGTCGCCTACATGAACGCCGAATCGCTGCGCAAGACGCTCGAGACCAAGACGACCTGGTTTTGGAGCCGCTCGCGACAGGAGTTCTGGAACAAGGGCGCGACCTCGGGCAACACCCAGGCCGTCACCGAGGTTCTCTACGACTGCGATGCCGACACGCTGCTGGTCAAGGTGGACGCGGCCGGGCCGGCCTGCCATACCGGCGAGCGAACCTGCTTCTATCGCGCGATCGAAGGCTGACGGCGTGAGCGCCAGCGCGTACCAGCCGAGCCGCGAGGAGTTCGTGCGGCTCGCCGCCACCCACACCGTCGTGCCGGTATGGCGCGAGGTGCTCGGCGATCTGGAGACGCCCGTCGGCGCCTATCGCAAGCTCGGCGCGTCGCCGAACTCGTTCCTGCTCGAGTCTGTCGAGCACGGCGAGCGCTGGGGACGTTACTCGTTCATCGGTGTCGATCCGTTCCTGGTGATGACCAGCCGCGACGGTGTCGTGCATCTGGAAGGCGCGGCGCCGCCGGGCGTGTCCGACGCGCCCGACCCGCTGTCGGCGCTCGAGGCCGCGCTGAGCGCCTATCGCGCGCCGACGCTGTCCGGCCTGCCGCCGCTGCACGGCGGCGCAGTCGGCTACCTCGGCTACGACGTGGTGCGCTACATCGAGCGGCTTCCGCAGACAACCGACGACGACCGCGGCCTGCCCGAGATGGCGATGCTGTTCATCGGTCGGCTGCTCGTGTTCGACCATCTGCGTCAGCGCATGACCGTGATCAGCAACGTCGCGATCGGAGACGATCCGGCGGCCCAGTACGACGAGGCCGTCGCGGGCGCCGAGGCCATCGTCGAGCGGCTCGCCTCGACCCCGACGCACTCCACGCCGGTCTCGCCGGTGCTCGACGCGCCGCCCGAAGGGGTGCGCTCGAACATGGAGCCCGAGGACTTTCACCGGATGGTCGAGCAGGCCAAGGAGCACATCGTCGCGGGCGACGTCTTCCAGGTGGTGCTCTCGCAGCGCTTCGAGATGGACACGACCGCGGACCCGTTCGACGTGTATCGGGTCCTGCGGCTGATCAACCCGAGTCCCTACATGTTCTTCCTTCAGTATCCGGGCCTGTCGGTGGTGGGCTCGTCACCCGAGCCGTTGCTCAAGGTCGTCGAAGGCGAAGCGGTCCAGCGCCCCATCGCAGGAACGCGCTGGCGCGGCCGCACCGAAGACGAGGATGCCAAGCTCGCCGACGAGCTGCTCGCCGATCCGAAGGAACGCGCCGAGCACGTCATGCTGGTGGATCTGGCGCGCAACGACCTCGGCCGGGTTTGCACCCCGGGCACCGTGCGCGTCGCCGAGCTGATGACGATCGAGCGATACAGCCACGTGATGCACATCGTCAGCGAGGTGCGCGGCGCGCTGCAGCCGGGCACCGGCGGGATCGCGGCGCTGAAGGCCTCGTTCCCGGCCGGGACCGTGTCGGGCGCGCCGAAGATCCGCGCGATGGAGATCATCGACGCGCTCGAGCCGGCGCGGCGCGGCCCCTACGCGGGCGCCGTCGGCTATCTCGACTTCAGCGGCAACCTCGACACATGTATCACGCTGCGCACCGCGCTGATCACCGGCGGCAAAGCCTATGTGCAGGCGGGCGCGGGCATCGTCGCCGACTCGGATCCGCACGCCGAAGAGACCGAATGCCGCAACAAGGCGCGCGCCTTGCTGACCGCGATCCGCGCGGCCGAGGGGCTCACCGCCCCGTGAGCCCGCGCACGCGGCTGCTGCTGGGATCGCTCGCCGGACTTGCCGCCGCCGTCGTCGTGCTCGCCGCTGCGAACGCGACCTGGCGCACGGTCACCACCAGCGACTTCGTCGTGACCATCGGCGAGCAACAGGTCGTGCTCGATCGCGGACGCGCGATCAAAGGCACCACGCAGGACGCCTCCTTGGCGCTGTTCGCGATCGTCGGCGCCGCCGCCGCCCTCGTCGCGCCGATGCTGTCGGCCACGCCGCGGATGGGTGCCTCGGCGTTCCTCGGCGCCTCCGGGCTCATGATCTCGGCGAGTGCCGCGATCACGCGCGGCATCGAGTCCGTGCCGGAGGAATGGCTCAGCGGAGCGCATGCGGACCGGCTGGCCCTCTCGCCACCGACGGCCGCGCCGCTGATCGCCGTCGCGGGCGGGATCGCAATGATCGCCGCTGCGGCGTGGCTGCTGACCCGGGTACGCAACGCGCCTCGCCTGACCATGCCGGAGGGACCGCCCGGCGCCGCGGAACGCGACGAGGGAGCGTGGGAATGATTTCCCTGCTGGCCGCGCTCGTCGAGGACCGGCGCCTGGCCGTGTGGACCGCCGGCGCGCTCGCGATCGTCGCCGGCTCCGCCGCGCCGTGGGTGCACGTCGCGTCGCCGCTCACCCCGCTGACCGAGCTCGGCCTGGAGACCGACGGCAAGATCACCGTCGTGTGCGGGGCGGCCGCGCTCGGGCTCTGCATCGCGTTCGTGCGGCTCCGCGGGCGAGACCTCGCGGTGGGCGCGCTCGTCGCCGCCGGAGCGGCCGGCGCGCTGTCGCTGGTCTACCTGCTCCGCGTGCGCGCGGCCTCCTCGCGCGTCCTGGCCCGTCTGCTCGAGGTCGACGGGGCAGCGGTCAGCACCGAGTTCGCGGCCCGGCCGGGGCTCGGGGTGTGGGTCGTGCTTGCCGGCGCGGCGGCGGTCGCTGCCGTCACGCTCGCCCTGCTCGCGGGCCGCAACCGGCCGTCCGCGGGCCGCGAAACCGCCTCGAAAGCCGAAAAGCGGTAAGCGGCGGGAAACTTTTCACACGGCCTTCACATTCGCATCAGGTCCGTCTGACATGGTTGACGCTGAATCGGGCGACCGGATCTCGAGGACAAGGAGAGGGATCGATGCGAGCAAGGACTCGAATGGCGGCCCTGGTGGCGGTCGCCGGGCTGGTGGCGTTCTCCGCGGTCGCCTCGGGCAGCCCGGTCGCCGCGCTCGGCGAGCGCGCCGACCGGATCGATCGGGCGGACCAGGGCGAGCGAGCCGCCGCCGCGAAGGAACGCAAGCGCATGAACCACGGGATCGTGCATTCCGAGACCATCGTTCAGACGGATGAGGGAACCTTCGTCACCAAGATCGTCGATGCCGGCGTCGTCTCCGCCGTTGACGGCAACACCGTCACGATCGAGCGGGCCGACGGCGTGTCCGTGACGGTCACCGCGACCGACGAGACCAAGATTCGTCGCAACGGCGAAGAGGCCACGACGGCCGACCTGCGCACCGGCGATCACGCCATGATCATGCAGGTCGTCGAGGACGGCACCACCACCGTGCGGTTCATCCGCGCCGGCGACGAGGAGTTCAAGGCCGAGCGCACCGAGAACCGCGAGAAGCGCCGCGCCGAGACGGAGGAGCGCCGCGACAAGAGCCGGGCCGAGATGGAGAAGCGCCGCGCCGAGATGGAGGAGCGCCGCGACAAGCGTCGCGCCGAGATGGAGGAGCGCCGTGCCGAGATGGAGAAGCGCCGCGACGAGATGCGCGAACGGCCCGGCGAGCCGGATCCCGGGCCGGAAGAAGCCTCGTTCTCGGGATAGCCGCTTCCGAGCCGTCGTGCGGGGGGTCCTTCGGGGCTCCGCACGTCTGTGACGGCTACGATGCAAACGATCATGGCGACGGGCACGATTCTGGTCGTCGAGGACGAGCGGTCGATCTCATCGCTCGTCGAGATGTATCTGCGCAAGGAAGGCTACGAGGTCGTGTGCGTTGACGACGGCGCCGCGGCGGTCGAGGCGGCGCGAACGGCCCGGCCCGCGCTCGTCGTGCTCGACGTGATGCTTCCCGGCATGGACGGGCTCGAGATCTGCCGCCGTCTGCGCGCGCGCAGCGCCATTCCGATCATCATGCTCACCGCGCGCGACACCGACGTCGACCGAATCATCGGGCTCGAGATCGGCGCCGACGACTACGTCACCAAGCCATTCAACCCCCGCGAGCTGGTTGCGCGCGTGAAAGCGGTGCTGCGGCGCTCCGAGCCGGCGCCCGAGGACCGGCTCGAGGACACGTTCACGCTGGGCCCGGTCTTCATCGACGTCGCACGCCGGCTCGTGCGCGTGGGCGAGCGTGCGGTGGAGCTCACGCCGAAGGAGTTCGATCTGCTCGCGTTCCTCGCCCGCAACCGCGGCATCGTCTTCGGCCGCGACCGGCTGCTCGAGCGCGTCTGGGATTACGAGCGTGCGATCGACACGCGCACCGTCGACTCGCACGTTCGCTCGCTGCGCGCCAAGCTCGGCGAAGACGCCCAGGTCGTCAAGACGATCCGCGGCGTCGGATACAAGGCCGAGACATGAGGTTCTCCCTGCGGGGCCGGCTCGCTGCGGCGCTCGCCGCGGTCGCGGCGGTCTCGGTCGGGATCACCGCCGCCGTCGCCTACGGCTTATTGGACCGGTTCGCACGGGAGCAGGCGCTGCAACAGCTTCGCCGGGATGCGTCCGTGCTGTCGCGGCAGTCGCTATCGGGCGACGACGCGCCTCGCCCGCGGGTTCCGGTGCACCTTCGGACCGCGCTTCAGCTGCTGCAGGCGTCGGGCGATCATTTCGCGCGCATCGGCCCCGGGCAGCGCATCGTCGCCGGCGATGCCGTCGCCGAGGCGGTGGCGGCGGCGGTCGTGCGCGAGCGCGGCACCGCATCGCGTGCGGAAGGCATGATCGAGGCCGGCGGAACGCGATACGCGTACGTTCTCGTGCCGATCTTCGAAGGTTCGCGCTCGCCGGGCGCGGTCTTGCTGGCCCGTCCCGCGTCGCTCGCGGCGGACCTGCTCCGGCCGGTCGCGGCGCGCGTGGCCCTCGGCGGCATGGTCGCGCTCGCGATCGCGCTCGCCATCTCGTGGGTGATCGCGCGGCGGCTCTCGGGACGCGTCCACCGTCTCGCCGAGGCGGCCGGCTCGATCGCCGCCGGCGACCTCGCGCACCGCGTTTCCGTCGAAGGCGGCGACGAGATCGCCGAGCTCGCGCACCGGTTCAACCTGATGGCGTCCTCCCTGTCGGAGGCCCGGCGTCGCGAGCGCGAGTTTCTCGCCAGCGTCTCGCACGAGCTTCGCACCCCGGTGACCGCGATCCGGGGCTACGCGGGCGCGATCGCCGACGGCACGGCATCCTCGGCGCAGGAGCAGGCGGACGCGCTGGGCGTGATCGACCTGGAAGCCGAGCGGCTCGAGCGGCTCGTGCAGGACGTGGTGGACCTTGGGCGGCTCGGCTCCGATCAGTTTCGTCTCGAGCTCGGCGAGGTCGACGTGTCCGCCACCATCGACGAGACGGTTCTGGCACATGCCGCGCAAGCCGCCGACGCGGGCGTGCACCTGGACGCGCACGCCGCGCCGTCGCTGCGCGGCGTGACCGACACCGCCCGCGTGCGGCAGATCCTTTCGAACCTGGTCGAGAACGCGCTGCGCGTCACGCCGCCCGGCGGTCGGGTGCGCATCACCGGCCGCGCCGAGGACGGGTGGATCGTGATCGACGTCGCCGACACCGGACCCGGGATCGCGGCCGCCGATCTGCCGCACGTGTTCGAGCGCGGATACCTATGGAACGCCTACACGGGCCGGCGGAGCGTGGGAACCGGGCTCGGGCTCGCGATCGTGCGCGAGCTCGCGCCGGCGCTGGGCGGCCGCGTCGACGTCGCCAGCGAGCCCGGCCGCGGCACCACCTTCCGCTTGTGGCTGCCGGCCGTATGAGGCGCGCGGCGGGATCGGTCGTGGTGGTGCTGCTCGCCGCCGCCTGCACCGCGCCGCAGGCGCCGCGCACCGTGCCGTCCGCTTCGCCCTCGCCATCCGCTTCGCCCTCGCCGTCCGTCACGCCCTCCGTGCCGGCCACGCCTGCGCCGGCCGTGTTCGACGGGGCGCGCGCGCTGCGCACCGTCCAGGCGCTGGCGACCGGCGTCGGCCCGCGTGACGCGGCGAGCGCAGCCTACCGCCGCGCCGCGGATCTGGTCGAGCGATCGTTCACCGCCCACGGCTATTCCGTGCGCCGCCAGACCGTCGGCGTGCCGGCCGGCCGTAGTGGCGAGCGCGACGTGCCCGCGGGCGAGACCGTCAACGTGATCGCGACGCCGCCCGGATACGAGCCGGCGCGCCCGCATCTGCTCGTCGGCGCGCATCTGGACACGGTGCCCGTCTCGCCCGGCGCGAACGACAACGCGAGCGGCATCGGGGTGATGCTCGAGCTTGCCCGGCTCGCGCGGCTCGCGCCTACGCGCATGCCGGTGGTGTGGGTGGCCTTCGGCGGCGAGGAGCGGCGCGTACCCGGCGACGCGGGCGCGCTGTTCGGCTCGCGCGCCTACCTCGACTCGATGCCGCGCGCGCAGCACGCGGCGCTCAAGGGCGTGATCGTGATGGACGTCGTCGGACGCGGCACGCACGTGCAGATCGCCTCCGACGGAAAGACCGCGCCGCCCGTCATCGACGCGCTCGAGGCCACGGCGATGCGGCTGGGCATCGCGTCCCGGGTCCGCGTGCTCACGGGCCTGTTCAGCGATCACCGGCCGTTCGAGCGTGCCGGCTTTCCGGTCGCGTGGCTCTACACCGGCGAGTTCGACGAGCTGCACACCCGCCGCGACGTGGCCGCGATCGTCGATGCCGATGCGCTGCGCCGGACCGGGGTTGTCGCATGGGAAACGCTGCGGACGCTGTCGCTGTAAGCGTGGCTTCTATACTGGAGCCATGTCATTCTTAGAGCGCATCACGGCCGAGCGTCGCGAGGACGCGCTCCGCCGCCGCGCCGAAGGCGCGCTCGAGGAGGCCAAGGCGGCCGCGGAGGCCGCGCCACCCGTGCGGGACTTCGAAGCCGCCCTCCGCGTGCCCGGCCTGTCGCTGATCGCCGAGATCAAGCGCGCCTCGCCGTCCAAGGGTGTTATCGCCGCCGGAGCCGACGAGGTCGCGATCGCCCGCGCGTACGAAGACGGCGGAGCGGCCGCGGTGAGCGTTCTCACCGAGCCGAACCATTTTCGCGGCACGCTCGAGGATCTGCGCAGCGTCCGGAGCGCCGTTGAGGTGCCCGTGCTCCGCAAGGACTTCGTCTGCGACGAGCTTCACGTCTACGAGGCGCGTGCCGCCGGCGCGGACGCGGTGCTGCTGATCGTGGCGGCGCTCACGCAGTCCGAGCTCGTCGCCTTGATCGATGCGGCCGCGGTGTGCGGTATGGCCGCCGACGTCGAGGTCCACGATCCCGACGAGGTCGGCCGGGCGGTCGACGCCGGCGCGCGCATCGTCGCGATCAACGCCCGCAACCTGGCGACGCTCGACGTCGACCTCGCCACGGTCGAAAAGGTCCGGCCGCTCATCCCGGGCGGCGTGCTCGCGGTCGCTGAGAGCGGCATCGAGACCGTCGCCGACGTGCGCCGCATGCGCGACGCCGGCGTGGACGCGGTGCACATCGGCGAGACCCTCATGCGCGCGCCCGATCCGGCGGCCGCGATCCGGGATCTGCTGGAGTAGGCGCGCGAACGCGGCGCATCCGCATCGCGCTCACCCTCGTCACGACCGCCGCCGCCGATGCTCGCCGGGGAATCGAACGGAACGCAACGACGCTCGCTGCCGCTGATAGACTCGCCGCGCGATGGCGCGCGTCCGCACTGATCCCGATTCCGCCGGGCACTACGGCCCGTTCGGCGGCAAGTTCGTGCCCGAAGCGCTCATGGGCGCGGTCGGCGAGCTCGAGCAGGCCTTCGACGAAGCAAGGCGCGACCCTTCGTTCAATGAGGAGCTCGACCGGCTGCGGCGCGTCTACGCCGGGCGGCCGACTCCGCTGTGGCCCGCGCGCCGGCTCAGCGAGCGGCTCGGCGGACCCACGATCTATCTCAAGCGCGAGGATCTCAACCACACCGGTGCGCACAAGATCAACAACGTGCTCGGCCAGTGCCTGCTCGCGCAGCGCATGGGCAAGCAACGCGTCATCGCCGAGACCGGTGCCGGCCAGCACGGCGTGGCGACTGCGACCGCGGCGGCGCTGTTCGGCCAGGAATGCGTCGTCTACATGGGCGAGGAGGACACGCGCCGCCAGTCGCTCAACGTGTTCCGCATGGAGCTGCTCGGCGCGTCCGTCGTGCCGGTCACGGCCGGAAGCCGCACGCTCAAGGACGCGATCAACGAGGCGCTGCGCGACTGGGTCACCAACGTCGAGACCACGCACTACGTAATCGGCTCGGTCGTGGGGCCGCATCCGTTTCCGCTGCTGGTGCGGGAGTATCAGCGGGTCATCGGCGAAGAGGCGCGCGAGCAGATCGCGGCCGCCGAAGGCCGCCTGCCCGACTACGTCGTCGCATGCGTGGGCGGCGGATCGAACGCGATGGGCATCTTCCACGGCTTCGTCGGCGAGCGCGACACGACGCTGGTGGGCGTCGAGGCCGCCGGCCAAGGCGTCGAGAGCGGCAAGCACAGCGCCACGCTCACCGCCGGCGAGCCGGGCGTGCTGCACGGCGCGATGAGCATCCTGATGCAGGACGCCGACGGTCAGGTGATCCCCACCCACAGCATCTCGGCGGGCCTCGACTATCCCGGCGTCGGTCCCGAGCATGCGTACTTCCGCGACGAAGGGCTTGCGACCTACACGACCGCGACCGACGAGGAGGCGCTCGCGGCGTTCCGTCTGCTCGCCCACACCGAAGGAATCATTGCGGCGCTCGAATCCTCGCACGCGCTCGCGTGGGTGATGCGCGAAGCCGCGAACCTGGACGGCAAGGTCGTGGTGATCAACATCTCCGGCCGCGGCGACAAGGACGTGGACACGGTCCGCGGGCTCCTCAAAGGCGAGGCATAACGATGGGCGTGTTCAAGCGGGACGAGCGGCTGCCCGAGCACACCGTCGTCACCACCGTGGGCGACGGCTCGCCGCGTCGCTCGCTTTCGTCGGCGTTCGAGACCGGCAAGCGCGAAGGACGGGCGCTGCTGATGCCCTTCCTGGTGTGCGGCTATCCGGATCCCGACGCGTTTCTCGCGTGCGTGGAGGCCGCCGGAACCGCCGGCGCGGACGTGCTCGAGATCGGAATCCCGTTCTCGGATCCGATCATGGACGGGCCGCTGATCGCCGCGGCCTCGACGAAGGTGCTCGACCGCGGGCAAACGGTCGACGACGCGTTCGGGCTGCTCGCGCGCGCCTCGGCCGCGTTCGGCCGCCCGATGGTCGCGATGACCTACTACAATCTGCTGCTGCGCCGCGGACTCAAGCGTTTCGCCGGCGACTGCGCTGCGGCAGGAGTGTCGGGCGTGATCGTGCCCGACCTCGCGGTCGAGGAGTCGCTTCAGTGGGGCGTGGCCTGCGAGCAGGCCGGCATCGCCGCGGTGTTCATGGCCTCGGTCACCTCCTCGCCCGAGCGTTTGCGGCAGATCGCCCACACCTCCGAGGGCTTCATCTACGCCGCGTCCACGCTGGGCGTCACCGGCGTGCGCGACTCGCTCGGCGATCGCGCCCGCACGCTGGTCGCCTCGCTGCGCGAGGCGACCAGCAAGCCCGTCGCCGTCGGCATCGGCGTCTCCACGCCCGAGCATGCACGCGAGGTCGCCGGCTACGCCGACGGCGTGATCGTCGGCAGCGCGCTGGTGCAGGCCATCGACGACGGCGGCCCCGAGCCGGCCAAGCGGGTGGTGCAGCTGGTCACCGCGCTGCGCGACGCGCTCGGCTAACGGCGGCGCATCGCGTAAGCGAGCGCGGGCGCGCCGACCACGAGCAGCACCACGATCCCGATCGCTGCGGCGTTGCCGCCCCCCGATCCTTGGGGCACGCTCCCATCGCCCGGCGGTTGCGCGCCTGCCGCAGGCCCTTCGGGCCGCTCGAGCACCACCAGCCCGCCGTTGATGTCGCTGGCGTAGCCGTGGCGGCCGGTGGCGACCACGTCCCAGATCAGCGGGCGAACCTGCATGTTCTCGCCGGTGAAGACCTTGCGCTCGGCATCGGAGGTGACGAAGTCGCGGCGCACGGCATGCGGCACGTGGTAGCCGATCTCGCGCGGCCGCCGTGCGTCGCCGGCCATCACCTCGCGCCAGTCCAGCACCCACACCCCGCCGTGATAGTGCGCCGTCCACGACACGCCGTCGCCGGCGTACCAGCTGTTGTGCGGGCTGAAGGTCAGGTCCCCGGCGGCGTGCCCGCCCGGGTTGCGCCACTCGCCGATCATCCGGATGTTGGCGTGATCGGTCGTGTCGAGCAGCCACATCGGGCCGGCGACGCTGCCGTGGCCGGGCGGCAGGGGAGCGAACTCGGTGTAGAGCTCGGGGCCGGCGAGCGTGTAGCGGCGCGAGCCGTCGCGAAACGTCCAGGCGTTGTGCACGTACCAGGCGTTGCCGGGAACCTCAACCGCGGGCTGCCACTCGCCCGCCTTGTGGGGGCGGATCGGATCGCCGACGTCGTAGACCTGCAGCACGCCCGCCTGCGCCCCCGACAGATACAGGTAGGTCGTCTTGTCCTTCGGGTCGTCGTAGAGGGACACGTCGTGGGCGCCGTCGGCGACGATCTCGCCGGTCTTGAGCAGCTTTCCGCCGGGCTCGACGCGAAAGATCGCCACGCCCGGCTGCGCGTTCGCGCGCCCCAGGCCGCGCGCGCGGGCGAACACCCAGCCGTGGTCGCCGATCTTATGGAACGCGAGCATGTGCACGCCGACCGGCGGGATCCGCTCGAAGGCGATCTCGCGCGGTGCGCGTGGATCCGACACGTCCACGGTCATGATGCCCGGCTGCAGGCGCCCGGCTTCGCCGCCGCCGCCGGTGCGTTGGATCCCGATGAAGACGTAGCGTGCGTCCGGCGTGATCTTGACGTCGGCGCCGCAGTCCACGTCGGTCTTGGTCTCGCACGCCGGTCCGCGGAATCGGGACAGCACGGCCGGGGAGAGCGGATCGGAGATGTCGAACAGCACGAAGCCCGCGTCGGGGAAGGTCGTGGCCATCACCAGGATCTCGCCGGCGATGTCGAGCTCGCCGAACATCTGCGCGTCCGGAACCGTGTCGCGAAGGTCCAGCGACGCGACCGCGCGCAGGCCGCACTGGAAGCGATGGTGCGCGGGATCGGCGTGATCGTGGCTGCCGCCCTCGGGCATCGGATCGGCGGCCGCGGGCGGCGCGCACGGCGCCGGCTCACGCGTCACGCCCGGGACGGCCGTGCCGGCCAGCGCGGCCGCGAGCACGGCAAGAAGTGCAAGGAGTCGTGCCATCGGCCTTCCATCATCGTCGAGGCGAGGTGCCCCTGCCCGTTGGTACGCACGGGAACCGTTGGCGGATGGCGGCCGGGCGGGACGAATCGGGCGCCCGCGTCGCGATGCCGGAGCGACGTGGGTCAGGCCTGGGACGCGGCCGGAACGACCTCGGCCCCGAACCGGCCGAACGCCGCTCCCGGGATCGTCGCCTGCTGGGGCAACGGCGGGAACAGGTACGTGGAGGTCGTGGACGAGTCTCCGGCCGAGACGCTCAAGGTCCAGACCGCATCCTCGGCGGCGACCAGCGTGAGCGTATCCTCGTCCATGCCGTTGACGAGCTCGCCGGCCACGTAGATCCCCGTCACCGCGAGGCCGCCGTACCCGGGCGCGGTCACCTTCGCCGTGAGCACGCCGGTGAACGCCGGCCCGGGATGCAGGCGGATCGTGACCTCACCGGTTTCGGTGACCGGAACCGGCGCGGAGCACACACCGCTCACGGACGGGTTGCCCAACACGCCGTTCGGCCCGGCCTGCGAGCCGCAGGACGCGATCGGGCCGGCATGCGACGCGACCCCGTGAAGCGCGACAAACGCGATCGTTGCGACGAGTAATCCCCTGCGCATGGCTCCTCCGAATCCTCGTTCCTCGACGCTGCGGGATTTCGCTCGAACCCCGGGGCTTTCCTCCCGCTCTCGGCCCCGCCGGAACGAACGTCCCGTTTGCCCGCCGGGCAAAGCGAAACCTGAATCATTGCGAACCCGGCCGATGGGGCAATGCGGCAGAGCCGTTCCCGGGCGGCCGCGGCGGCCAGGATCGCTTCGCCCGCGTGACGAACCCGAGGTGCATGGCCGCATCGTTTCCGCCGGGCGCGCGCCGCCGTGCTCTGCCCGGCATGCTCGTGCTCGCGCTGCTCGCGCTGCCGCCCGCCGCGCGCGCCACGCCGCCCCCGGTCATCGTGCATCCCGGCTCGTCCGGGCCGTGGACGATCCTCAATCGCGACGCGCCCACCGGCGCCGAAACGTCCGGCCCGACGCCGCGCGGAACGCGCACCGGCTTCGCCGACGGTCCGGCCGCCACGCCGGCCGGGCTCGGGTCCTTGCAGATGATCGTCGGCGCCTCCGACGACAGCGCGCGCATCGAGACCGGCCTGCTCGGCGGGCTGCAGCCGGCCGACATCGGACCGCTTTCGTATTCGACCTACGTTCGGCAGGGCCGTGCGGGGGCGGCGGCGGCGATGCAGCTGCTCATCGATCGCAACGGCGACGGCCGCTTCCGAACGGCCGAGGACGACGTGCTGACCTTCGAGCCGGTGCATCAGCACGGTGGCGCGCCGGGCACGCCGGTGCCGAACCAGTGCGGCGGTGTCAACGGCTGTGTCGCGACCGGGGGCTGGCAGGCTTGGGACGCGGCGGCCGGCGGCTGGTGGTCGTTGCGCGCCGGGACCTACGGGCCGCCGCTGGTCACGCTCGCCGGATATCAGGCGCTGCATCCCGCGGCCCGCGTTGCCGGTGACGTCGCCGCGCTGCGCGTCATCGCCGGCGGCGGCCCGTCCTGGGAGGGATTCGACGGTTTCGTGGACGCCGTGCGCGCCGGCGGCGGGCTCTACGACTTCGAGCTGATGGCGCGCGTGGCCGACTGCGCGGCCGCGACCGACGACATCGCCGCCGTGCAGACCGCGATCGACGCCGCTCCGCCCGGCTTCGGGGTGCGGCTCCGCGGATCGTGCGACTTCGGGCCGGCCGCGCCGCAGGGCGGCACCGCCGCCTCGATCGAGGCGGCGGCCGTGGTCGTGGGCAGCGCGTCGCCCGCCCGCGACCTCGTCATCGAGCCCGACGGTCCACCCGGCTCCGCGGCCGTGACCGGCACGGGCGTGCAGGCCGCGTTCTTCGTTCCGCCCGGCGCGCGCGACGTGACCATCCGCGGGCTTCGCTTCACCGGCTTCGCGCGACCGGTCGTGATCGTCAACGCCGAGCGCATCACGATCGGAGTCGCGGGCTCCGCCGTTCCCTCTGCCGGCGGCAACGCGCTCACCGGCGGGGTCTCGACCGGCAGCGCGATCCTTGCGGTCGCCGATCCCGGAGGTCCGAACGGGACCCTTCCCGTCCGCTACGGCGTCGCCGGCGGACGGACCGCGTCGTATCCGGCGGCCGGCGCGCGGCTCGCCGGGCTGACCGTTGCCGGCAACCGCATCGCCTACGACGCGGCCGGTGTGCCCGACGCCGTCCGTCCGATGATCGGGATCGACGTGCGGGCCGTGGGCGCGGGACGCATCGAGGACGTTCGCATCGACGGCAACGCGGTCTGGTTCGTGACCAACGAGTTTCGCTCCTTCGACATGAACGGCATCCGGGTGCAGGGAAGCGCCGGTGTGCCCGCCGAGTCGGTCGCGATCGCGGGCAACTCGATCGGCCGGCCGGAGGAGCTCGGCGAGCCGGCCCCATCCACCGCCTCCGGCGGCCGCGTCGGGATCTTGGTTCACCGCGCGGCCGGCGTCGTCGTCGAGCGAAACCGCGTGCGCGCCACGGTCAGCGCCACACCCGCGGCCGACGTGCCGGGCGGCGGGATCGTCGTGGCCGATACGCGGGACGCGGCCGTGCGCGACAACGCCGTGGTGGTCGTGGCCGGGGAAGGGACCGAGCCGGCGGACCTCGGAGCGATCGGCGTCGTGGACGATCTCGACGCCGCTTTCGGTGCCGCGGGCGGCCCGCCCGCCACGACGCGCGTGCAGGTGACCGGAAACCGGATCGGCACGCCCGGCCAGCCGGGCATCGGCGCGCACCGCGGTCTCGTGGTCGCCGGCGCGTCGTGGGTGGACGCGAGCGACAACACGGTCGTGTTTTCGCAGGGACCGGCGATCGCGCTCGGCCCCGAGATTCGCGGCCCGGCCGGTTCGCTGCCGCGCTCGGTCACCGCCAGCGTGCTGTGCGGCAACGACCTGCACGGATCGGTTGACGATCCCAACCGGATCGAGGTCTCGGGCGCGACGACGAATGCAAACTTCCCGGGCGGCTCGCTCGTGCCCACCAACGGCGAATGCGCGCCCGCCGGCATCGCGATCGCCGAGACGGGCGGCAGCACCACGGTTGCCGAAGCCGGCGGCACCGACGTCTACACGGTCGCGCTGACGCTGCGTCCCCGAACCGACGTCACCGTCTCGATCGCCGGCGGCGCGAACGCGACGGCCGCGCCCTCGGTGCTCACCTTCACGCCCGTGGACTGGGCCACGCCCCGCACCGTCACCATTGAGGCCGTTCAGGATTCGGTGCCGGAAGGCACGCACCTGCAGGCGATCACCCACACCGTCGCGTCGGCGGACGCTGCCTACGCGGGGATCGCGCGGACGCTGCTGGTGTTTGTGCTCGACGACGATCCGGGCTCGGTTCAGATCGCCGAGACCGGCGGCTCGACCGAGGTCGCCGAAGGCGGTGCCACCGACACCTACACGGTGGTGCTCGGATCCCGGCCGGGCGCCGACGTGCGCGTCATCGCCACGGCCGGCTCGCAGCTGGTGGTCTCGCCCGCCACGACGGTGTTCACGCCCGCCGACTGGTCGGTTCCCCGCACGGTCACGGTCTCGGCCGCCGACGACACGCTCCGCGAAGGACCGCACCTGGCGACGATCGCGCACCGCGCGGTCAGCGCCGACCCGAACTTCGACGGCACGCCGGTCGGCGGCATCGTGGTGCGCATCGCCGACAACGACGCGCCCCCGCCGCCGGTCGTGACCTCGCCCGCCGCCGGCTCGCGCATCCGGGTCTCCGGGGTCGTCATCGCCGGCCGCGGCGAGCCGCAGGCGACGGTCACCGTACGCGAAGGCGGCGTGCCGCTCGGCAGCGGCGTCGTCGGCGCGGCAGGAACCTGGAGCATCGGCCCGGTCGTCTTCACCGAAGGGGCCCACACCGTCCAGGCGACACAGACGGATCCCAACGGCTTCGCGAGCGGGCCGGCGTCGCACACCTTCACCGTCGACCTCACCCCGCCGCAGGCGCCGGTCATCGTCTCGCCCGCCGAAGGACAGGTGTTCCTGTTCGCGGGGATCGAGATTCGCGGCACCGCCGAGCCGTCCGCGGTGGTGGTGGTGTCGGAAGGAGCGATCGCCAGGTCGACGGTCAGCGACGCGACCGGAGCCTGGAAGGTCGTCATGGTCTTCGCCGAAGGCGTACGCACCGTCGTCGCCACGATCTACGACGGCGCCGGGAACGCCGGGCCGTCCTCGCCGCCGCGCACCTTTACCGTCAATGCCGACGGCATCCCGCCGGACCCGCCGGCCGTGATCTCGCCGCCCCAGGACGGCGTCGTAGCGGAGCGGTTCACCCTCACGGGCACCACCGAGCCGCTCGCGCGCGTCGAGGTATGGGAGGGCAGCATCCCCATCCTGGGGGGCAGCGCCGGCTCGGACGGCTTCTTCGCCGTCGAGCTCGAGCTCGAGTCGCGAACCTGGCTGCTGCGCGTGCGTGCGATCGACCGCTCCTTCAACGTCGGAGCGTTCGCGCCCGTGCGACGCGTCCACGTCGACGGGGTCGCCCCCACCGTCTCGGTGCGCAAGCCCGTCCCGCTGCCGGTCGTGCCGGTGCCGCCGGACGAGGAGGTCACGGCCTTCGGCGCGGCATCGGACAACTACGGCGTGGATCGCGTCGAGGTGACCTACACGAACCTGTTCGGCGACGCGATCACGCGCCGGGCGACGCTGTGCTGCGAGGAGGACGGCGTGCTCCGGTGGAGCGACCGCACGCCCCTTGCGCGTGGCCGCTATCTGGTGACCGCCTACTCCTACGACATCGCCGGGAACCGCAGCCGCGGATCGAGCATCGAGATCCTGCGGCTGTAGCAAGCGAGCCCGGCGCCGCGCTCGCGCCGCGGCTTCTATACTTTCGCTCTGCGCCGGGGTGGCGGAACGGCAGACGCGACGGTCTCAAACACCGTTGTCCGCAAGGACATGAGGGTTCGAGTCCCTCCCCCGGCACCGCGCGCCGACCGGCGCGCCCGTAGAATCCCGTCATGCGCTGGCTGCGGGAAGAGTTCGGCGAGGTCCGGTGGGTCTTCGTCGGTGTCGGCGGGCTCCTCGTCTACGGCATCACCGGCTACCTGCTTCTGGGCTACCACCTTGCCGCTGCGCTCTACAACACGGTGCTGGTCGTCACGACGGTCGGCTTCACGCCGCCCGCCGAGCCGGGAACGGCCGAGCGCTTGTTCACCTCCAGCATGGCGATGTTCGGCGTCGCGGCGTTCCTCGCGGCGCTCGCGATGATCTCGGCGGCGCTGCTGGAAGGCCGGATCGGCATCCTGACCAGGAGGAAGCGAATGGACCGACACATCGCCTCGATGAGCGGCCACTACATCGTGTCGGCCTACGGCCGCGTCGGCCGCGCCGCCGCACGCGAGCTCGAGGCCGAAGGCATCCCGTTCGTCGTCGTGGACCGGCTCGAAGAGCTCGAGGACCAGATGCGCTCCGACGGAGTGGTCCACACCCTGGGCGATCCGACCGACGAGAACGTGCTTCGTGCCGTCGGCGTGGAGCGCGCACGCGGGTTGATCAGCGCCGTGGACTCCGACGCCGACAACGTCTACATCGTGCTCACGGCCCGGTCGCTGAACCCGAACCTGTTCATCGTCGCGCGCGCGAGCGAGTCGGCTGCCGCCGACCGCCTTTATCGCGCGGGTGCGGACCGTGTCGTGTCGCCTTACGTTTCGAGCGGACGGCACATGGCGATGCTCGCGCTGCAGCCGCGCGTGCTCGACTATCTCGAGATCGCGGGCGAGTCGACCCGCCTCGAGGAGGTATTGGTCGAGCCGGCCTCGCCGCTGATCGGCCAGAGCGTGGCGGCAGCGTCCGACGGCGGAACGGCATTGGTCGTGCGGCGCGCCGACGGGCGCGTCGAGCCCAATCCGCGCGCCGATCTCGTGCTCGAACAAGGCGATCTGCTCGTCCTGCTCGGCGGACAGCGGCCGAAGGCGGGCACGCGGACCGGACGCAAACCGCGCGCGGGGGCCAAGCCTCGCGCCGCTGCCGAGCCTCGCGCCGGGGCCAAGCGCCGCGCCAAAACCAAGCGTCGCGCCGGGGCCGAGGCCCGCTAGATATGCCGCGGCCCCGGACGTCGCCCGGGGCCGCGTGACCGACGCTTCGCTGCGCTACTCGTCCGTGCAGCACTTGCCGTCGGACGATTCGGCGCGGTGCTCGGCTGCGGTGCGTTCGCCGTCGCAGCACATCTGTTCCTTGTCGTCTGCCATGTCATCTCCTTGCGCCGAGGCCGCCTGCGTTGGGCGGATCCGGCGATATCCTGTCATCGATGACCCTGGCGGCACCCGAAATCGACGTTGACTGTCCCCGCTGCCTGGGGCGATCTCGGATCGATCCCGTTTTCCGGCACCTGCCGCAATGGGCTTGCCCGTTCTGCGGGGGCTCAAACCGGATGCCCCGCCTCGCCGGCGAGGCGCCCGGCGCCGGGCCGGCCCCGGCATCCGGCGGCGACGACGTCGCGGCAAAGCCTCGGCGGCGGTCGCGGCGCCTCGCCTGGACGTCCTTGGCGGCCACAATCGTCCTTGCGGCGGTGCTCGCGGCCAGCCTGTCCGCCCAGTCGCGCATGCCCCGCGGCGGCTACCGCACCATCGAAGGGCTGACCCACGCGCTCGCCGAGCGCGGCTACCGATGCCGGGCCCCGGTTGCTGATCCCGCGCCGCCCGCGGGCGTGCGAGCCGCTGCCGCGTGCACGATCGGCGCGGCGCCGGTGTGGCTCGTCACCTTCGCCTCGCCGGAGCGCCGCAACCGCTACCTCATCACCGCCGCGCCGGGCCGTCCCGCCGCGATCGCCGCAACCTGGGCCGTCATCACCGACGACGCGTCGCTGGCCCGCGACATCGCGGTCTCCTTCCGCGTTCGCTTCGCTGCCGACGCACGCAGCGAAGACGCGGCGGAATAATCCGGCCGGACGGCCGCCCTATACTCCGTGCGATGTTTCCGACGCACGGTGGCCCGTGGAGCTTGATGCGCTCCCGCTCGGACCTGCGGGGCCACAGGCTCCCCAATGGGCTGATTCGGCGCGCGCTGGGATATGCGGCCCATTACAAGGCGAAAGTGGCCGCGTTCCTGGTTGCGACCGTCGCGGGCTCGTTCCTCGCCGTCATCCCGCCGCTGCTGTTCCGGGCGCTGCTCGACCGCGTGCTGCCGGCCAAGGATCAGGACGGCCTGGCGGTGCTCGCGGTCGCCGCGGTCGGCGTGGCGATCGGCACGGCGCTGCTGTCGCTCGCGGCGCGATGGTTCTCGGCCAACGTCGGGG
>DATLFO010000156.1:0-4020 GCA_035541035.1 Actinomycetota bacterium | reverse complement strand
GAGCACGCATCTCGGGAACACCTACTCATCCGTCGAACGTGTGAAAGCGGATCCAAGTCGACGCCGCTCGATCATCCTCGACCGGGCGGCCTCGACTTGGATCCGCCTACTTCGTGGCGCTACTCCCGATTGCTAGCGCCTCTTCCAGCTCACACACCCGCGCTTGCAGTGACTCCACGATCCCGCCGAGATAACGGATCTGCCATGCCGTGTCGGTGGTCGGGTCGGTGGTCTGTTCGTTGGTCATTGTCTCCCTTGCTGTTGTGGGTTTGGTTCCGCCGATGGTGCTAGCCCGCTGCGGCCAGGTCCCTCTCACCAACCCTGACCGCAGCCGGCTAGATCGTGGCAGCCCGCAGCCTTGATCCGGCCGCGGCTATCCGACTCCTAGAGCGGCCTCCATAGCCTCCGCGCCGTCGGTCGAGTCCTCATCGAACTCGCCGTAGACATCGACGGTGATGCGGAAGTCCGCGTGTCCGAGCATCTTGCCGACCCGCTCCAACGGCACTCCCTGGTTCAACATCAGCGTGGCCGCCGTGTGCCTGCATCCGTGAAGCCTCAGTTTCCCGAGTCCGGCCCGCTCGCTGGCCGCCTGGTACATCCTGAGCACGAACCGCGGGTCATACGCGGTGCCGGTCGACGTGGAGAAGATCAGGTCCGTCTCGGTCCACTCCTTCGCCGCGAGCCGTTCGGCGTTCTGCTTCACCCGATGCGCCTTCAACGATTCGACGACGGCCGCCGAAATCCGGAAGGACCGGCTACCGGCCTCCGATTTCGGCGTGTCGAACATGACTCCATGGCCGGGTAGCCACTTCACGGTCTGTCGAACGCTGACCTTGCCCGCTTCTAGATCCACGTCCGACCAGCGAAGTCCTAGGAACTCGCCGCGCCGTAGCCCGGTATGGAGTGCGAGCGTGAACGCGGCTTCCAGAGCGTGCCCCCGGTTCCGGCATCCGCGCACGTCGCAGAACCGTGGCGCTGCCATCGGATCCTGCTTGGCCCGCGTCTCTGGCATGACGTGCTGCCGTGTTGCGGCGATGACGGCCCGCGCCTGGTCGGCGGTGAGAGCGTCCTTCTTCCCCTTGTCACCTTTCAGCGACGGCCCGCGAACCGTGGTCATCGGATTTCTCGTCAGGATCTCTTTGTCGACCGCATCTCTCAGCGCGCGGTGAAAGATTGCTCGCGCCTGCTTACACGTCCGCGGCGACAGTCCGTCGGCCTCTAGTTGACGCATCCAACTTCTGAGCTGTTTCGGCGTGAGACTCGCCAGCTTGGCCCGGCCAAGGTGCGGGGTTACGTAGCGGTGCAGCACCGTGGAGTACCCGGCCGCCGTTGACTCCTTCACGGTGCCGGGAAGCTCATCGCGCAGCCACCAGGCAAGGTAGGACTCGACTGTCTCCTTGTTGTCCGGAAGGGACCCGACGGAAGCGAACTCCTTAGCCGCGTCGCTCAATCGCTTGGCGACTTCCTCGCGCTTGTCCCCTACGAAGTGTCGACGAACGCGCCGCATCTTCGGTGCTCCGTCGGCATCGAGCACGCGCCGCCCGGTTTCCTTGTCGCGTACCGGCTCCCATCCGACATGAAGGACTCCGATCCACTTGCCGTCCTTCCGCTTCCAGATCCCGCCTTCGCCGTTTGAACGCTTCTTCGGCATCTACTTGTCTCCTTCTGCGGCTCGACGCCGCGCCCAAAGTTCTTTGGCTGGACCCTCAACACCCTCTGGCAGCACACGCGCCGCTACGGCCCACCGTGCTCCACCGCGCCCGGACACCAGTTCAGCGACAGCCCTGGCATCGAGTGGGCCAACCTCATCGGCGACCAAGAGCCGTTGGTCCCTTCCGGGCGCGACCAGTTCGCCGATCCCCACACGGAACAGGAGAGCGAGTCCGAACAGTTCGGCGACTGAGAGCCGGCGCGCATCCCGCTCGATGTCGACCACGGTCACGCGACTCCACTTGAAACCAAGCGCGTTCATGTGTTCCGCAAGCGACTCTTGCGTCAGGACGGTTTCGTCCGGTCCTGCAAGTTGGCGAAGGTCGCGCAGCCGGCGTGCGGTCATCCGGTCGACGTGGAGAACGTCAGGGGCGAGGTCGTAGGCGTCATAACGGAGAGCGGCAGCGGTCCTCACCGCGTCGGCAAGGGCGGCCTCTAGCCGTGCCTCAGCATCCTCCTCGTTCTCCGCCAGACCCGCGAGAGCGTCCGCCATCGCATCGAGAGCTGGTCGGAGATCCTTCGGAAGTCGCCTCATTCGTCCTCGCTGTCCAGCGGCTACACGCGTTACGTGTAAGGTAATCCGTCGTCCCGTTTGCATTACCTTCTCTCACCGTGTACGCTGTGTCAAGGGAAAGCTCGCTGCCGGCCGCCGCGTCTAACCCAGGAGTTTCCAAGTGAAAGCACCCCCCGGCGATGATCTCTCGGACCGCCGCGCCGAACGCGCACGCGAGCGAGCCGATGCCGTAGCCCGGCTCCGCGAACCCGAGTTCGGCCCTGTCTCGGTCGTTCAGCGCGTTCTCGGCGTCGGCAGGTCCCGCGCCTACCAGCTCTGTGCAAGCGGCGAGATTGCTTCGATCCGTCTCGGCCGATCCCTCCGCGTCGACTTGGCATCGCTCGACCAGTACGTAGCGGACCTCCGCGCCGACCGGACCCTCGCATGACGGCCGCCGCGCCTTCCGCCGATCAGCGCGCCGAGTTCGACTACTTGTGGTCTGTCGCCGAACCGCGCGTCTCCCCCATCCTCGATGCCGTGTACGCCGCTCGCGCCGCCCTGGCCGATGCCGTCGCACGCGGACAGTCCGTAGTCGCCTGCATCTCTGAGCACGGTCCCGAGTGCGATGAGTGCGCCTGCTGGCATGACACCCCCGGAGCGTGACCCGGATCTAGCCGCGATTCGCTCAGTCCTGCTCGATGTTCGATGGGCGCCCAACGGCATCCCTCGGGCGATCTATGTGGGCCGGCGCGGACAACGGCTAGTTCTCTTCAGCACGGATCGCGCAGCGGGGTTTCGCCTTACGACCACGTTCTCTGGCGACCCTCACGACGAGGCGAACGTGCTTGCGAACCTGGCCCAGCACGCGGCGACCTCTGCGGCCTCGGATGCGGTAGCGACCCTCACGCGGAACGATGCGCCGATCCACGATGAGTCCATCGACGGCGCGCCGCATGTCGTGATCCCGCCAACCCTCGTTGACTACCGACAGGACGCGGCCCGCGCCGTCATGCTGTCGAAGCGGCGGGCGCGGGAAGCTCACGGCGGCGATTGGATCTCGACCCCGCATGATGCCGACCTCGATGCCATGGACCGGGCGCTGTCGACCATCACCTTTAGCTGGCCCGGATCGACGATCGCTGGTCTGTGGGCCGAACGCTGGTCTGACATCGGATCGAGCGACGGCAACCGCAAGGGCCGACCGGGAACCGGGCATCTCTACATCGCGTCCGAGTCGCACCGGGCGAACTTGGCGGGCGAGCGCCGTACCGACGATGACTCGCGAGATAGGCGAATGGTCGACCGCGGCCACCCTTGCACCCGCTTCTACGGCGACCCGTACAACGAGGAACAGGTGCTCGCGGGTGCCGCTCACCATCTGGCCTGGTTCGCGGCGCACGAAGTCTTGGAGTACGCGTCCGTCGGCGATAGTCGGTTGTACGACCCGCATCTCGCAGGGGAACCGGAGATTCGACTTCCTGGCCTGGTCGCTCCTTACGACGAACACCGCGGGCCTGAACCGGCCAGTGATGCCAAGTGACGGCCACGGCGACATCCCCTGACCTCGACCTCGACGCGCTCAACGGGCTTCTATCCCGCGTCACCTTCCGCCCTCACGGCGGCCCGCACGTTCCGATCCGCGCCGAACGTCGACCGGATGGGCGGGTGTTCCTGACCCATGACCTCGACGTGCCGGACAGTCGATGCGGCCCGGTCCCCGGCTACGGCTTCAAGTCCCGCGGCTTCTCGCAGTACCGCGGCTCGACAGTCGATGAGGCTTCCATCCGCCGTGAGTTGACTTTCCACGTCGCGTCGAC
>DATLFO010000155.1:0-3274 GCA_035541035.1 Actinomycetota bacterium | reverse complement strand
GGGACACCTACCGGCACGACGGCGCGACATCGGTGACGTGGTCGATGACCGCCGCGCGGCGCGGCGGTCATCGACCACGTCACCGATGTCGCGCCGTCGTGCCGGTAGGTGTCCCAGCGCGCCTCTGTGGCCGACGGACCGACGTCGCTCCAGTCCAGCTCGGGCACCGTGCCGGCGTCGTAGGACTCGTCGATCAGCGCTGCCGCACGCGGCTCGTACGCGATCCGTATCGCCTCGCAGAGCTGCTGGGCGCTCAGCGGTCGCGCCGCACCCGCACCGGTGCCCGTCAGGCCCGCGGTCAGCCCGGGCAGGCGCGCGGCAAGGTCTCGCGTGACCTCGTGCTCGTCGCGGCGCTTGCCGCCCGCGCGCGACGTTGCACTGAACGTCAACGCGACGTACGCCTTCACGGTCGCCGAGCCCGCCGGATAGGTCTCCACGACCTCGTGCAACATCTCCTGGGCGAGCGCCGGGGCCGCCGGATCGAGACGGGAGAGGACCTCGCGTCGCAGCCGAGCCCCACTGTCGGGCGATGTCTCGATCGTGACGGACGCGGCCACGAGTCCGGGCTCGTCGGCGAGCGATGCCAGCCACTCGCCCCAGTGCGCGACCCACACGTCGATCTGCGACTGGTCGACGAGCTGCGCCCCGTCGGGCTCAGTGCCGAACACGACCGTGTAGTGGTTGGTCGTCGGCATGTGAAGCAGCGCAAACGGCCGGTCATAGGAGTCGCGGGCCTCACTGAGCGTCGAGCGGGCGGCCAGCCCCGGCAGATGGAAGGTTCCCCACGGATTGCGACCGAGCGGCCCCCCGCGGTACAGGTGCGCCCCGCGTGAGCGGGTGCGACGCCAGCCGATCCAGGCCGCCATGCGCTGCAGGACCGTCTTGCCGTGACGATCGTGGATCACGAGCGTGCCGAGCATGACCGTGAGGATCAGTCCGACGACGGCGGCGGTCAGCAGCCCGAAGAACCCCACCGTGAGGATCACGATGATCAGGCTGACCAGCATCAGGCCGGTGCCGATCAGGCCGAGTTGACCAAGACCGGCCGACATCGGCTTGCGCCAGTTGCCGTACGTGCGGACCTTCGGTTCAACGGCTGCTTCCACTTGGACCCTCGTCTCCTGTCTGTGACTCGGCTGCGCCCTGCGCAGCGCCCTTGGCGGCCTGTGCGCCCGCGGCCGCGGCCGCGGCTGCGCCCGCGGCCGCGCCGGCTGGACCTGCGGGCGCTCCGGCTGCGGCGCCGCTCGCGGCTGCGCCACCACCCGCCGCTGCGCCACCGGCCGCAGGCGCCGCCGCGGTGGCGCTCGCTCCTGCGCCAGGTGCAGACGCGGCCGCACCCGCCGGCGCAGCGGGCGACGGGCTGCCACCGCCGCCGTTGCTGGACCCGCCGCCAGACGACGATCCATTGGAGCCCGCCGGCCCACGGCCGCCGGTCACTCCCGTGGCACCGGACGGACCCGAGCCTCCCGAGGGTCCCGCCGACGCTCCCGCGCCATTAGAGCCGCCTCCTCGCGGCAGGCGCATGGCACCGGTCGGCATCGCGGCGATCGCGCCCGCGGCCATCGCGCCGCCGGCGGCCCCGCCGCCCGCGGCCATCGCGCCGACCATCGGCGTGACGAAGCGCATGAGCGCTGGGAGCGCCACCAGCGCGAGCACCATGAGGACGAGCCCCGCGATCGCGCTCATCAGCTCGTCGCCGCCGAACACGTCGGAGCCCGAGAGCCGGAACGCGGTCGCGTAGACGATCGCCGCGGCGGGCTTGTAGAGGATGAACGCGACCAGCCACGCGATGCACTTCTTGAACCAGGAGCGGCCCCACTCCGTGTTCGTGGCAGCTGCGGACATCGGCAGGATGCCGGTGAGGATCACGAGCATCCCGCCGCGCACGACCATCAGCGCGATCTGGATGAGCGAGGCGACGAAGGCCGCCAGGCCGAGCACGATCACGATGATCGCGCCCAGGCCTGTGATCGCCGACAGGCCGAGCAGCGCCGTGATGTTCGTGCCGAAGTCGGTCCCGTTCAGCGAGCTGTCGATGATCCACTTCGCGAACCCGTCAGCGGCAGCAACAGCGAGCGAGATCGCAGTCAGACCGGCGCCGGCGACAACCACGAGCGTCATCAGGCTCTTGAGCAGCTCCCGGCCGGGCTCCGCCCGTCCCTCCCACGCCATCTTTGCGCCGCCGATGATGACCGACAGCACGGCGGCCGCGGCCATGTACCACCACAACGAACCCTGTAGGAACCCGACCGAATCTGACGCGGTGGTGCCACCATCCGTCGTCGTCAGATTCGGCGTTCCGACCTTGACCCACAGGGTGCCGACTGAGGCAACGGCCTTGCCAACGGCCTCTGTCACCGCGTCCGCGAGGGCGTCGATCGCGCTGCCGGCCACACCGCCGATGGCGCCGGTGACGAGGTCACCGGCGTGACAGATCGGGTTGAGGCCGCAGTCGTGCTCGGCCACGTCAGGCGCCCTTCCAAGCTATGTACCCGTCGGTGCTGGGCAGGCGAGCCATACCGTCAAATGGTTGGCCGGTGTCCGGGAGCGCGAGCTTCCAGTCACCGTCGAGCCACCGCATGGCGAGGGGTAGGTGGACGGTGCCTGCTTGGTTGCCGGTGTCAACGCGGAAGGCCAGGTCGACGACTGCCGAATCCCTGCGGTAGTCCCTGATCTGGAAGCCGACAACCTGCAGCGCGGTGGACGCGTTCGGCACATCGGACGAACGCTGAGCCAGCGCGCGGTCGCGGCCGATGCCTGGCACGGTGAGGTTCCGAACGAAGATCTCCCGGCGCTTAGGATCCGCGGTCATCGCGATCACATTCACGGCCGCAAAGAGCGCCCCCTTCGGCGAGTGAGCGAAGCATGAGCGCAGTCCGCGCTCGACCTTCGCCGGACCGACCGTCTTCGGAGCAGCGGGAGCCGCGACTTGGCCAACCAGTTCCCATTGTGTGCGTGGCGTGGCCGTCGGGACGCTCTGCGATCCCGGCGGGAGATCGCATGCGCTCGCATTGGGATCGGCGGCCGGCGCGGTCCCCGAAACCGGCGGTCGAGGCGGAGTCGTGGGAGCCAATGCATCGCTGCCCGACCCGCCGGTGAACGCGAGGATGATGCCGAGGAGAACGATGATCGCGACGACGGCCGCGGCAGCAACGAAGCCGGGCTGCGTCCAGGTGCTCTTCTCGTCGGCCCTGTCTGCGCTTCCGTTGTTGATCATCCGGATGCTCCGGTCGTCGCCGGCGGTGTGCCTCGCGTCTGGCGGCTGCCCTGGGTC
>DATLFO010000154.1:0-4453 GCA_035541035.1 Actinomycetota bacterium | reverse complement strand
GGTCGCGGGCGCGGGCCCTCCGGTTCCGTTTCGTTCCATCGCGCGTGACGGGCTGCGCAGCGGCTACGGCAGCGGCGACGACCGTGTCGAGACGCTCTACGCGCCGCTGACGGTCTCGGGCCGCGCGCTCGGCGTGCTCGGCCTCGGCATCTCGCGCTCGGCGGCGGTGCCGGGCGGATCCACCCGAGCGCTTGCGCTCGGCGTGCTGGTCGCGGCGGCGGTGCTGCTCGCGCTCGCGATCGGATGGCGCGCCTCGCGCGCGATCTCGGTGCCGGTCGGCGATCTGGTCGCTGCTACGAAGGCGCTCGAGCAGGGCGAGCTGGCAACGCGGGCCGAGAGCGACTCGCGCGACGAGATCGGCCGGCTGGCCGAGTCGTTCAACGTCATGGCCGCCGAGCTTCAGGCCTCGCACGAAGAGCTGGAACGAAAGGTCGCCGAGCGCACCGCCGAGCTCGAGCGCGTCAACGCCGAGCTCGCACGGGTGAGCGAGGCGAAGTCGCAGTTCCTCGCGACCATGTCGCACGAGCTTCGAACGCCGCTCAACGCCGTGATCGGCTTCGCGGACTTCCTGTCCGATCCCGCCTTCGGGCCGCCCTCGCCCAAGGACGTGCGCAAGATCGCGCAAGACATCCACGCGTCCGGCACGCATCTGCTCACGCTCATCAACGATCTGCTCGACCTGGCCAAGATCGAAGCCGGACGCGTCGAGTTCGACCTGCGGCCGGTGCGGCTGCGCGACGTCGCCCGCGACGTCGAGGCGGTCTGCCGTCCGCTGGCCGCCGCCAAAGACATCCGGCTCGTGGTGAAGGTCCCGGCGCGCCTGCCCGACGTGACCGCCGACCCGGGCCGGGTCCGTCAGGTGCTGCTCAACCTGATCGGCAACGCAATCAAGTTCACGCCGGCGGGCGGCACGGTCACGGTGACCGCGGCCGAAGAGGCTTCGCTCGTGGCCGTGTCGGTGACCGACACCGGTCCGGGAATGACCGGCGAGGAGGCCGCCACGATCTTCGAGCCCTTCGAGCGCACGTCCAAGGCCCGCGGAATCGAAGGTGCCGGGCTTGGGCTCGCGCTCGCGCGGCGCTTCGTCGAAATCCAGGGCGGAACGATCGACGTTCGTACCGCGCCCGGCAAAGGCGCGACGTTCCGGTTCACGCTGCCTCGTACCCGGGCAGCGGCCGCGCGAGCGTCGCGGCGTCCGCGCCGGACGACGGACGAGCGCGCCTTCGCCTAGACGGCCCACGGTCGGCGGCGGCCCCGAACCCGACACGGGTCACTCACTGTGCGCGCTTGCCCGGCCTCTCCGCGTCTACGGAGTACTGAATCCTCCCGAATTCTCTTAACGCTTGGTTCATTGACCCCAATCCCGGACAGGCGGGAAAATACAGTATTTTTGGGATATCCAGGGAATTGATCCAGGGGGGATTCATATGAAGAGAAGACATCGACGGCTCGCGTATCTCGTCGCGCTCGCGGCGATAGCGGGTCTGCTGCCTCAGGCAGCGCGCGCCGCCACCATTTCGGTCAACTGTCTCAACCAGGCCGACGACCTGCTCGCGGTGCAAGCCGCCGTTCAGTCGGCGTCGAGTGGTGACACCATCCAGCTCTCCGGCGTCTGCGACTTCACGACCGCGGCGCCGCACGGCGGGGATGCCACCTCGATCGAGGCGGGCGCCATCCTGGTTCGCCCCGCCGCGATCAGCAATCTGACCATCGAAGGCGCCGACGCCAACGCGACCGTGATCGGCAACGGCCTGTCGGCCGCGTTCGTGATCGGCCCGGCCGCGATCAACACGACGATCCGGCGCCTGCGCTTCGTGAACTTCGCGCGCTCGGTCGTCGCGATCAACACCACCGGCACCACCGTCGGCGCCGACGACGGCGCGCTGCCGTCCGCCAACGGCCTTCGCATCGTGGCGTCGGCGACGGCTGACTCCTCGATCCAGGGTCTGGCGGTGTCGCGTAACCCCGAGTCGGCGCCGCTCGGAAACGTGACCGTGAAGTACGGCGCGAACGGCATGTTCACCTACACGTTCCCCGGCCAGGCCGCCGCATCGCTGACCAACTTCCGGGTCGCGGGCAACTACATCACGTACGCGCCGCCGGGCGCGGGCGTTCCCGATGTGGCCGCGATCGACGTGCGGCAGCGCTTCTACCGGATGGTCAACGGCGTTCGGATCGCCAACAACGCGGTCGGCATGCTGACCCCGACGTTCCTCACCACCAACGTCGCGGCGATCAAGCTTCACTCGACCTCGCCGGCCGATCCGGTAACCAACACGATCGCGGACTACCTGATCCGCAACGTCGACATCTCGAACAACAATCTCGGCCGCATCGAAGAACTCGGCAACCCGCTCGCCGACATCAACGCGGCCGGGCGTGTCGGCATCCTGCTGATCGGGGTCGCCAACTTCAACGTCATCGGCAACGGCATTCGCACGGTTCAGACGCCGACCGTCGTGCCGATGCCGGGCGGCGGCATCATCGCGTCCGACTCGCGCTTCGGCCGCATCGCCGGCAACGGGATCAACACCATCGCCACCCACGAGGGCGAGACCTCCGACTTCGGCGGCATCGCCGTCGTGGACGAGTTTGTCAGCGCCTTCGACGGCGCGCCCAAGCCGCAGGCGAGCGCCGACATCGTTATCGAGGACAACCTGCTCGGGACGAACGCGCCCGGGCCGGGCATCAACGGCCGCGGCATCGTCGCCGCCGGCTCGACCCGCCTGACCGTGCGCAACAACACCACCGAGCTGACCTTGCAGGAGGCGCTCGCGATCGCGCCGGTGCTGGAAGGCCCCGGCTCGCTGTCGACTCCCGGTCCGATCCCGCTGCCCGCGACCGTGACCAACTCGGTGTTCTGCGGCAACGTGCTCGACGGCGTCGTGGACGATCCCAACGAGGTCTCCTACGGCGAAGGCGGCGGCACCTCGACGAACAACACCTATCCGGGCGGGACGCTTCCCGCAAACGCGCCGTGTCCGCCGTCGGTTCCCACGCTGATCTTCGTGCCCACCGACAACACGCCGCCGAAGGTCTACGAGGAAGGCGAGACGAGCGACTCGGTCTCGATCCGTCTGTCCGAGCCGCCCGCGGCCGACGTCACCGTCACCATGACCACCGACGCGCAGACCACGGCGCTGACCGCCTCGCTGACGTTCACGCCCGCGACGTGGCACGCCTACCAGTGGGCGATGGCCCGCGCGATTGACGACCTGGTCGTCGAGGGCACGCACTTCAGCACGATCACCTTCACGTTCTCGTCGGCGGATCCGCGGTGGAACACCGCGCCGGCGGTCACCACCCCGTTCATCGTGATCGACAACGACCTCGGGCTGGTGGACATCACCCCGCAGTTCCTGAACATCGGCGAGTCCGGGCCGAACGGCACCTACTCGGTCGTGCTGACCGAGGCGCCCACGGCCGACGTGCTCGTGAACTTCCATCCGGACACGCAGCTGTTCGTGGCCGAGCACTCGATCAAGTTCACGCCGCTCAACTGGAACGTGCCGCGGATCATCTCGGTCGTCGCGGTAGACGACATCATTCGGGAAGGGACGCCGCACTTCGGCACGATCACGCACTCGACCACCAGCAGCCAGCCGCGCTTCGATCAGGCGGCCGTGCCGAGCGTGGTTGCGTCGATCACCGACAACGACAACCCCGACAGTCCGTCGATCCTCGCGCCGGGCGGCGGCTCGTGCACCAGCGCCGGCTCGGTCGCCTTCAGCGGCCGCGGCGAGGAAGGTGCGCTCGTCGAGCTGTACGAGAACAACGTGCTGATCGGTAGCGCGACCGTGGTCGGCGGCCTCTGGGCCAGCGCCATGATCCCGTTCGGTCCCGGCCAGCACACCGTCTCGGCCCGCCAGATCGGCAGCGACGGCCTGATCGGGCGACAGTGGGCATCGATCACGTTCACCGTGGACACGGTCGCGCCCGCCGCGCCGGTGATCACCTCGCCGGCCGACGGGGCGACGCTGACCGGCAACCCGCACACCATCGAAGGCACGGCCGAGCCGTACGCGCGGGTACAGGTGCGCCGCAACGGGTTCCCCGTGGCGCTGGTGACGGCGAGCGCCAGCGGAAGCTGGAGCGCGAGCATCTTCCTGCCCGCCGGCCCGCAGGCGCTCGACGCGATCGCCTTCGACTGCGCGCTCAACGCGAGCGCGCCGTCCGGCACGGTCAACGTCGACAGCGCGGGCGTCACCGAGCCCGTCATCGTCACGCCCGCCGAGGGCGCCATCACGCGCGCGACCGTGCTCGTGACCGGTTTCGGGCCGGCCGGGGCGACGCTGATCGTCAAGGAGGCGGGCCGCGAGCTTCGCCGCACGACGGTCACGGCCTCGGGTGACTGGTCGCTGACCCTGACCGGCCTCTCCGGCGGCGAGCACAAGATCACGGCGACGGCGACCGCGGGCGGCTACGCCGAGACCTCGCCGGTGCGCACGTTCAT
>DATLFO010000153.1:0-6221 GCA_035541035.1 Actinomycetota bacterium | reverse complement strand
AGCCCGGTCACATACGCGCCGACCCCCACGAAGCCGGCGTGTCCGAGCGAGATCTGTCCGACCCAGCCGGTGAGCACCACGATCGAGATCCCGATCATCGAGTATCGGGCGGCCGTGTTCACGTTGCCGAGCACCGAGAACGGAACGAAAGGCAGGTAGGGGAACGCGACGACCGCCAAGAAGACGGCCAGCCGCCAGGCGCGGGGCCGCTCGGAAACGCCGCCGAGCTCCGGCGCTTCTGCCGCGCTCACAGCTCGCTCCGGATGTCGGAAGCGACGTAGCGCTGTCCCCGCATGGCCATGACGATCATGGCGAGCAGCGTCGGCACGACCTGCTGCAGTCCGTTCACTCCGGCGAATGCGGGGATGTTGGGAACGATCCCGGTGAGCAGCCCGACAATCAGGGCACCAACCACCGCTCCGTACAGGCTGCCGAGGCCGCCGATGAGCGCGGCAACGAACGCGGGGATCGCCTGAAGCGACAAGGTGAGCGGCTGAAGCAGCGTCACCGAGGCGAGAAGGATGCCCGCGATCGCCGCGGTCGCGCCGCCGAGAATCCATGCGCCCGTCGTGGCCACGTCGGGATCCACGCCCATCAGAGCGGCCGCGCGCCGGTTGTCGGCCGCGCCCCGCATCGCCAGTCCGATGTCGGTCATCTGCAGCAACGCGGTGAGCCCGACCGTCACGACGACCATGACGACCAGCAGGCCGATCTGGCCGTAACGCAAGGTGGAAGTCGCGATCTGCAGGTTGCCTTCCGGGAACACCGCGGGAGCCGGAAGCGTGCCCGTGCCCCAGACCTTCCCGACGACGGCCACCATCAGTCCGAGCGCCGCGACGGTTCCCACCGTCTGGGCCGTCGGACCGACGGAGCGAAGCGGACGAACGAAGACGCGCTCGACGAGCACGCCCAGCAGCGCTCCGGAAAGGATTCCTGCCGGCAGGGCGGCGGCCATCGGGATGCCCCGCTTGGTCATCTCGTAGGTGAAGTACGCCGGCACCATCGCCATCGCACCGTGCGCGATGTTGAGCACCTTGGACGCGCGGAAGATCACCACGATCCCGATGGCGAAGATCGCGTAGGCAGCGATCAGCGGCAGCGAGAGCGGCAGAGCCGTAAGGACGTCGGACATCGTGGTCGGTCAGCCCTTGGGGAACACGCCGGGCTTCGGGTCGGGAACGAAGCCGGTCCCCGCGTCACGGAACCCGCTGAATCCACCCGAGGCGGTGACGACCAGGAACGCGCGGGCCGACGTGTTGGCGTAGTGCCGCCCGGCCTTCCAAGTAAGCGAGGAGGCAAGATCCGTCGCATAGGTCATCGAGTCCATCGCTGCCCGAAGGCGCGCCCGGGTGAGTTCGGCTCCGACGTCCTCGAGAGCCTTCACGAACACCTGCATCCCGAGATAGGCCCCCTGGAGGAACTGGTTGTTGACGTCGACTCCCGGATCAATGGCCCGGACCTGGCTGAGATAGCGGGCGATGCCGGGCTGGTTGCGCAACGCACCGATCGGCGGGTTGTAGCCGGTCCACAGCATCATGCCCGAGCACGGAGCGCCGCAGTCACGAGCGAAGTTCTCGTTGAACAGCGGCTGCGCGCCACCGGTTCCCTTCGTGCCGAATCCCAGCTTCTTGTCCTGCTCGTCCACGCCCTGGCTGTTGATCCAGGACGTCGCCGTTCCCGGTTCGAGAAGCATCGCAACGAAATCGCAGCGCTTCGACGCCCCGCACTTGCTGTTGAACTGAGTGGTCTCGGTGTAGGAGGGCTGCCCCGGCTGGATGCCGACGTAGGCCGAAACCTTCGCACCCGGCAGCGAGCTCACGTAGTCTCGGAACGCGGTCGCACCCTCGACGCCGAACTTGTACTGGTTGTCGTAGACGATACCGAAGTTCCGCGCCCCGAGCTTGTTGTAGGCGTGGAAGGCCATCGCGCGCATCGTCGAGACGGTAGCGGTCGCGACCGGCCAGACCCACGGCGATTGATATTGGTCCTTGAGCATCCCGTCGGTTCCGATCACGGGAATGCCGGCCCGGTCGATGGTGCCGTTACGGATGGCGGCCGTCAGCCCCTCCGATGAAGGAACGACCGGCAAAGCGAAGTAGTCGTCGTTGATGAAGTTGCGGATGTACTGCGAGCCTCGCGCCGCATCCCATCCGTCGTCCACCAGCGTCAGGCGAATCTGCCGTCCGCAGATGCCGCCCGACGAGTTGACCGACGACACCACCGCACGCATGCCGATGTTCGACGAACCCAGGAAGGACGAGCCCAGCCCGGACTGCACGTGGGTCGCGGCGACCTTGATCTCGTTCGCGGACACGCCCTTGTCGGTGCGCCCGCCGTTGCGTCCCGCTGCGCACTGGAACTTCGACGTAGCCGGTCCGGCGGTGGGAGCCGGTCCGTCCGTCGGCCCGCCTGTGGGAGCCGGTCCGGTCGGCGACAGCGGCCCGGCGGACTCGGTCGGCACGATCTGGTCGCCGAAGTCGAAGTCCCCGGCCGAGATCTGTTCTTGCTGCTGGCCGGGGGTCTGGACGGCGACGAACGAAAGGGCGGAAAAGGCCGCCACGGCTGCGATGAAGTTTCTCAGTCCTGGAGTCATTTTCGAAGCTCGATTCCTAGGTTGCGGGCGTTAGCCTAGCGTTTTTAGCCGCCTGCGACGCGCGTAGGCGAGCGCGGGCGAAAGAAGGAGCAGCCATACGGTCATCATGCCGCCGGCCGCGCGCGGGTTGGCGAGAAGGAGTCGATATCCGCCGGGCACGCCGATGACGACCGGAACGCGCTTGATGATCGTCTGGCCCGGTACCTCCTGAACGACCGTGACCACCTGGACGCCGCCTACCTCGGGCGGAGGCGGCGGCGGAGGCTGGTCGCAGTCGGGGCAGGGTGTTCCCTCGGCGATCAGCTTGATGCCGTAGTTCGACGTGGCACGGACCCCCGCGAATTGGACGAGCTGTCGTGCGCGTCCGAGCGACGGGTTGTCGTTGTAGATGACCAGCTCGAGCGCGGGGACCTCGCGGCTGTCGTCGCCCGTTAGAGCGTTGTCCGAGGCGCGCTGCTTGCCCGACTTGATGATGCCGCCCTCATAGCCGCCGTCAGTTCCCTCCTTGAGACGCAGGTCCGGATTGATGCGCCGCACCTCGGCACGTCCCGCCAGCGCGTTGTTGAGCTGGGGCAGGAACTGATCGATGTTGCATCGCAGCTCGCACCCGGTGATTCCGCCACCTCGTACGAGGCCGATGACGGGACGATACTCGTCGGTTCCCGCCGTACCTCGCCTGCCCTTGGCGAACGACCGCGCCGTGTTCTCGATGAAACCGATCGAGATCGTGCCGATGCGGATGTTCTCGGCGCGCGAGGTGGCTTCCGCGACCAAGCCGCGTTTGGGATCGAGATAGACCTTCGTCTCGGAGGTCGCCCGGCCGGCCTTGATCGGAATCGCTGCTCCGGACGGACCGAGCACCGCGGTCGCATGCCCTTCCGCCTGCGCGGAGACGGAGCGAGGAGTCCGGCAGTCCACGCGTGTTTCGCCGGTGAAGCGCTCGGAGCTCTTGCCGGGCCGGTCATTGGGGTACCAATCGGCCACGCAGTTCGCGGCGTCGTACTGCCAGGTCGTGTGTGGCGCGGTCCGCTTGTTGAACTCGTCTTCCGACTTGCCCGTCGCGTCCACCCCGGTGAGCTCGGCGACGGCCTTGTCGATCCCGAGCGCACGCATCGCCTGGCTCACGCCGGCGTGGTCGCGAACCTGATCGGTCTTGCCGAACGTCGAAGTGAAAAAGAGGTTGTCCCGAAGGATCTGCGGGAAGATCTGGGGAACGGGACCGGCGTACTGGTAGTAGGGCTCGCATCGGGACGGCTGGCCGAAGTCTTTCACGGTGTTGTCGTCGAGACGAACCGATTCCGCGCGAGCGTCCACGATCGACTGCGACAGCTCGGTCTCGGCCACGACCCCGAGCGCGATCTCGCGGCTGCGCTGGGAGCACTTGACGTTGGCGGTGGCATAGAAGGCTCCCACCGAGTCGTTCCCGTTGGATGGCGGCACGCCGGCGAGACCTCCGGCCATCAGGATGCGCATTCCGTATCCGCTCGCCACCCCGCCGTATTCTGCGGTGGTCCTTCCTTCCTTCTCGTCCACCTGCGTGGTGAGCGTGTCCCGGTCGAAGGGCTTCTGATCGGGCAGGGGCGGCGGAACCTTCCAGACCTCGTAGTCATCCACCCACGACAACGGCCCGCCCGCGCCCCGAACGAAGATGATCCGGTCGCGTGCCGGATCGATGGCGATGGTCGCCTGAGAGGCCAGCAGGGGCCCACCGACATCGTAGGTGTCGGCCTGAGGAACGGGATCCTGATCGGCCTCTGAGATCATCAAGCCGAGTCCCATGGGGCTGACGCCGTAAAGACGGCCGCTTCGCTCGTCCACGCCGAGCGCGACCGATGCCGCGGACGTGTCGCCCTTGGGGCTCATCTCAATGAGGCCGATAAAGGCGTTGGATGCGACCTCGTAGACCCAGGCATCAACCTCTTGGGTCGCGTTCAGCAGGAACATGCGGCCACGCTTGACGTCCATCGCCCAATGCGCGATCGAAGCCGGAGCGGGAAGGGCCTTCTCCTCGCGCGCGGTGGGATCGAAGAGGTTCTCGCTGCTGATCCGCACCAGCACGTCATTGACCGAGAAAGGGGTGGTGAAGCAGGGGAAGACGACCCAGCGTTTCACGGGTGGATCCTCTTCCGGCGAGTCGAGGTCCGGGCCCTTCGCGATCATGATCGGAGTGAGCCGTGGGGTCGAGACCGTATTGATCGGGTCGCGCCTGCAGTTGCGAACCAACCGCGGGCCGAGCATCAACGGAGCGCCCGGCAACGGTCCTTCGACGACCAAATGCGCGTTGTCCCAACCGATCAGAGAGACGGTGTTCGCCGTCGTCGAGGGGTTGTTGTCCACTCCGGCGGCCAGAATGATCAGCCGGTCGCCTTCCTCGTCGTATTCAAGACCGAAGACCGCCTGGCTCTTCTCGAGATTGCGGACGAGGCCGGCGGGAAACGCCTTCATGTAAAGGGCGAACGTGCGGAGATCGAGGATGACGATCCCGAAGGGATCGGGATTTTGGATGGCGTAGTGGCCGTACTCGAGAATCAGACGCTGGTTTCGCTCGTCCAGGGTGTGCACGAACTCGATGCCCGTCGGCCCGTTCGAGCCCATGATCGCCTTCGGTACGACAACGGTCCGCCGCAGCTCCAAGGTGGCGAGCGACCGTTCCGCGATGATCGACTTGTCGGCGAGCGTCGGGTGTGCGCCGGATACGGTCCAGATCTGATACAGCACTCCCAGGTCGGGATTCGAGATGATCGATCCCTGCGGAGCCTGGCTGTAGACCTGATTGCGGAAGTCGGTGAAGCGGTATTTCTTGGCGATGTCCTTGGGGAATCGAGACAGCGTGCCGACGCGTTCGGGGACGGTGACCGGACTATCGCCGCTCGCCGGGGCGGCCACCATCCAGCCGGTGGCCAGCATCAAGCACAGAAGGATCCGAATCGTGTTGAGCGAAGCCTTCTTGCCCATAGTCGTCCCACCTCTGACCCGCGCGTGCCGATGCGGGACCCTCTCGCCGGATGCTGCGTGCCGGGCCGGATGGGAGGAGCCGGCTCGTCCGCCTGCTCCTCCCACGACTCAGCCCAGCCGAATTTCGTCGTTACATGTGGACCAGCGCGCCGTCAACGATGAACACCGAAGCGCCACCGTCGAGGCACGAGCCGTTCGCGGACCCCGGCGGGTTGGCCTGGGCGTTGACCGTGCCGGCCGAGCTCGGGTCGGTCGTGATGAGCTGGCTTCCGACGGACTCCCACCGCACGATCGCGCTGTGGGGGCCGACGTTGCCGGTGCCGAAGCCGATCGAACGGCCGCAGTACCCGATGCCGGTTCCCTGCGTCAGGAACGCCTCACCGGTCGCGCACGTGCCCGACAGGCGCCAGTTGAAGTGATCGCCGCGAGTCGCAGGGATCAGACCGGTGCCGTTGCCCTGGGTCGGGCCCGTCGTCGTCCAATGCGCCTGGATCGGGTCCGTCACGGGGTAGTACAGCCCGAAGCGATTGCCTTCGCCTCGCTTTTGATTCGGGTGCCCGGTGTTGGCGGGACTCAGCTTGTCGCTGGTGCTGGGCGGGCCCATTTCCACGTTGTTGACCTGCGCCGGCTTAGCGGCGCAGGTCAACAACGTGGAAATGGGCCCGCCCAGCAC
>DATLFO010000152.1:0-7289 GCA_035541035.1 Actinomycetota bacterium | reverse complement strand
GTTCGCAGGTCCCGCGACCGTGACCGCCGGCAAGAGCTCGCAGCATCCGTGCCGCTCGGCAGGGCCGACCTCGGCCCGGGTCAACGTGGTGGCGGCCAAGATCGGCGGGGTCGTGGTGACGTCGGCGCCCGGCGAGATCTTCGCGAACTTCTCCAACACGATCGAGGAACGCTCGCCGATCACGGCGCTGGCGATCGGGCAGGCCAACGATGCGCTCGGCTACATGCCGCAGTCGTTCGAGTCCGATCATGCCGCACGGCAGGGCCTCGGCTTCGTTGGCAAGCCCTACTTCGAGTACGAGGACGCGTACTCGATCGACGCCTGCTTCGGGGACATGGCGCTCGAGACGACCTTGCGGTTGCTCGGCACCCTGTAGGCGGGGGAGCCATGCCCTCCGCCTAATTGAGGCGGGTCGTGCCGCGGCGTCCTCTAGACTGGTGTCCTCGATCGGATCGAAGGAGTCACTGCCGCCGCGACCCGTGCCGCTAGAATCCGCCGCATGAGCGGCTTTTTGGATCTTCTGCGCGAGCGCATCGTCGTGTTCGACGGCGCGATGGGCACGCAGATCCATGCCGCCGACCTCTCGCTGGACGACTACCAGGGCGAAGAGGGCAACAGCGAGATCCTGAACTTCACCATGCCGGATGTGGTGCGCTCGATCCACGAGGCCTACTTCCGGGCCGGCGCGGACGTGGTCGAGACCAACACGTTCGGCGCGAACGCGGTCGTGCAGGCCGAATACGACGGCGCCGATCGCGTCTACGACCTCAACGTCGCCGGCGCGCGTCTGGCGAAAGAGGTCGCGTCCTCGTTTACGGACCGGCCGCGGTTCGTGGCCGGATCGATCGGGCCGGGAACCAAGCTGCCGAGCCTCGGGCACGCGACCTACCGCGAGCTGTCCGGCTCGTACGCGACGCAGGCGCGCGGGCTGATCGACGGCGGCGCAGACCTGCTGATCGTGGAGACCTGCCAGGACATGCTGCAGGTGAAATCCGCGCTCGGCGGGATCATGGACGCGTTCGACGCGTCCGGGCAGCGGCTGCCGCTGATCGTGCAGGTCACGATCGAGACGACCGGCACGATGCTGCTCGGCACCGAGATCGCGGCGGCGTTGGCGGCGCTGGAGCCGTACCAGATCATCGACGTCGTCGGATTGAATTGCGCGACCGGGCCGCTCGAGATGACCGAGCACGTTCGCTACCTGTGCCAGTCGTCGCGGCGTCCGGTCAGCGTGCAGCCCAATGCCGGCCTGCCGGAGCTGCGCGACGGCAAGCCGTTCTATCCGCTGACTCCCGGCGAGCTGGTGCGGTATCAGCGTGTGTTCGCCGAGGAGTTCGGCACCTCGATCGTGGGCGGCTGCTGCGGCACCACGCCCGAGTTCACCGCCGCGCTGCGCGCCGCCTTCGACGACGCGACCCCGAAAGAGCGCACGCCCGTGCACGAGCCCGCCTGCGCCTCGCTCTACGTCGCGCAGCCGTTCAGGCAGGACACGTCGTTCTTCGTGATCGGCGAGCGCGCCAACGCGCAAGGCTCGCGCAAATTCAAAGAGATCGTCGGCGCGGGCGACTGGGATCAGACGGTGCAGATCGCCAAGGAGCAGGTCCGCGAAGGGGCGCACGCGCTGGACGTGTGCGTCGACTACACCGGCCGCGACGGCGTGGAAGACATGCATTCGATCATCGAGCGCTACCGCACGCAGGTCACGCTGCCGCTGTTCATCGACTCGACCGAGCCGCCCGTGATGGAGGCGGCGCTGGAGATGATCGGTGGCCGCGCGGTCATCAACTCGATCAACCTGGAAGAAGGCGACGGCCAGGACGCGCGGCTGCGCCGCAACCTGCGCCTCGCGCAGCGCTTCGGCGCTGCCTGCGTCGCGCTGGCGATCGACGAGCGCGGCCAGGCGACCACCGCGGACTGGAAGGTCGAGGTCTGCAAGCGGCTGCGCGACGTCGCACTGGAATACGGGCTCGCACCGCACGATCTGATCTTCGACACGCTCACGTTCCCCATCACGACCGGCATGGAAGAGCAGCGCCGCGCCGCGATCGAAACCATCGAGTCGGTCAAGCGCATCAAAGAAGAGATCCCGGGCGCGTTTACATCGCTCGGCGTGTCGAACGTGTCGTTCGGGCTGTCGCCCGCGGCCCGGCAGGTGCTCAACAGCGTGTTCCTGCACGAGTGCGTGCAGGCGGGCCTGGACGCCGCGATCGTCTCGCCGCGGCAGATCCTGCCGGCCGCCAAGATCCCGGACGAGCAGCGTGAGGCGGCGCTGAACCTGATCTACGACCGGCGCGCGCCCGGCGTCGATCCGCTGGTCGAGTTCACGTCGCTGTTCGAAGGTGTCTCGACGCAGCGGGAGACCGGCCCGGATCTGGCCGAGCTGCCGCTCGACGAGCGTTTGAAGCGCCGCATCATCGACGCCGAACGTGACGGCCTTGAAGCGGACCTGGATGCGGCGCTGCAGCAGATGAGCGCGCTGGACATCATTAACACGATCCTGCTCGACGGCATGAAGGTGGTCGGCGATCTGTTCGGCTCGGGCGAGATGCAGCTTCCGTTCGTGCTGCAGTCGGCCGAGACGATGAAAGCTTCGGTCGCGTATCTGGAGCCGCACATGGAGAAGGCCGATGACGGCGGCAAGGGCCGGATCGTGCTGGCGACCGTGCGCGGCGATGTGCACGACATCGGCAAGAATCTGGTGGACATCATCCTGACCAACAACGGCTACACGGTGCACAACCTCGGGATCAAGCAGCCGATCTCGGCGATCATCGAAGCCGCCGAGCGCGAGCGCGCGGACGCGATCGGCTTGTCGGGCCTGCTGGTGAAGTCCACCGTCGTGATGCGCGAAGACCTGGAAGAGCTGAACCGCCGCGAGCTGCACCGCTATCCGGTGCTTCTGGGTGGCGCGGCACTCACGCGCGGCTACGTCGAGCACGATCTGCGCGAGCTCTACCGGGGCAGCGTATTCTACGGCCGCGACGCCTTCGAAGGCCTGCACACGATGGACGCGATCATGGACGCCAAGCGTCGCGGCGAGCCCGTCGCTGCGCCCGAGCCGCGCCGCGAACGCCCGAAGCGCCGCACCGTCCAAGTCAGCGAGGACACCACCCGGAGCGACGTCGCCTCCGACGTGCCGGTGCCCGCCGCGCCGTTCCTGGGCAGCCGCGTCGTCAAAGGCATCGGCATCCCCGAGGTCGCCAAGCATCTGAACCGCGTGGCGCTGTTCAAGAACCAGTGGAACTACAAGCGCAAGCGCTCGCAAAGCGACGAGGAATATCAGGCCTTCATCGACGATAAGGTCGAGCCGGTCTTGCGATCGCTGATCGACCGGGCCGTCGCCGAGCAGATTCTGACGCCCGCCGTGGTCTACGGCTACTACCGCGCGCAGTCCGAAGGAAACGATCTGATCGTCCATCGCGAGGACGGCGATCCGCTGCGCTTCACGTTCCCGCGCCAGCAGCGCGACCGGCGGCTGTGCATCGCCGACTTCTTCCGCCCCGTGGACTCGGGTCAGATGGACGTCGTCGCCTTCCACGTCGTGACGATGGGGGAGCGGGTCGCCAAGGAAGCGCAGACGCTGTTCGAGGCGGATCAGTACACCGACTACCTGTATCTGCACGGCTTCGGCGTCGAGATGGCCGAGGCGCTCGCCGAGATGTGGCATCGCCGCATCCGCGAAGAGCTGGGCATCACGGATCAAGACGGGCCGAGCGTCGAAGACTGGTTCGACTCGCGCTATCGCGGCGCGCGGTACTCGTTCGGATACCCTGCCTGTCCCGATCTGGAAGAGCAGACCAAGATTTTCACGCTGCTCGAGCCGGGCCGGATCGGCGTCGAGCTATCCGAGGAGTTTCAGTTGCATCCCGAACAGTCCACCAGCGCGATCATCGTCCACCATCCCGAGGCCCGCTACTTCTCGGTCGGCCGGCCGGCGATCACGCCGTGAAGCGTCTTCACGCGCTGCTGCTCGTCGCCGTCGTGATCGGCGGCGTCGCCGGCGCGCGCGTGCTGCTACGCGACGACGCCGCCGGTCCCGGTCCCGCGCCCTTGCAGGAGCAGCCCGCCGAAGCGACCGGGCGAACCGTGCCGCTCGAGATCGCGCCGCTGCCGCCGACGCTGAAGAAGGAAGGCGACTTCGCCTGCGCGGAGCTGCGGAACCAGGACGGCTCGTTCACCGGCCGCGCGCAGGGCGGCTCGATCCGTAACGTCTCCGGGGGCTCGCTCACCTACGCGTTTACCTTCGAGGTTTCCGCCGGAGAGCAGACCGAGAACGTTCAAAGCCGGTTCCGGCTCAACGACGGGCAGGGCATCCCGTCGGTGACGATGGTGTCCAAAAGCGTCGCCGGCCCGGTGACGAAGTGCACGCTGCGTATTGTGGCCGCCGAGGTCACGGCCCAGGACATCGCGAAGGTCGACGCGGCCGCCGAGGCCGCCGGCTGCGGCCGCGTCATGCGTCACGAAAGCGATGGCCACGATCACATCGAGCCGCCGCAGCGAGGCTCGTATTCGACGAGCCCGCCGACGTCGGGCAATCACTATTCCGCCCCCTCGCGCACCGGCGTGCACGACGAGCCGGTCCCCGACGAGGTCCAGGTGCACAACCTCGAGCACGGACACGTCGGGCTGCACTACAAAGGCGTTAGCAATGCCGGGCGTGCGGCCCTCGAGGACGCCGCACGGGGCGACACAACATGGATCTTCGCCGCCCCCTACCCCGCGATGGACGCGGCCGTCGCGATGACGGCCTGGACCGTCTCGTTGCACTGCGCGACCGAGCCGAAGGATCCTGCCGCGCTCGCCGGGCTCGCCGAGCTCTTCGTCTCCGCCTTCCGCGACCAGGGCCGCGAATCCATCCCCGGCATGCCGGCGTAGCCGCTACTTCTCGGCGATCTCGACCGTGGTGATGGTCACGGGCTTGACCGGACGGTCCTGCGCGCCGGTCTCGACGCTCACGATCTTCTCGACGACGTCCATGCCCTTGGTGACCGTGCCGAATATCGTGTGCTTGCCGTTCAGGTGCGTGGCCGGATCGACGGTGATGAAGAACTGCGAGCCGTTGGTGTTGGGGCCCGAGTTCGCCATCGCGAGCAGGCCGGGCTTGTCGAACGAGTCGGTCGGCTTGGTCTCGTCCTCGAACTTGTAGCCGGGATCGCCGGTGCCGTTGCCGGCCGGGTCGCCGCCCTGGATCATGAAGCCGGGGATCACCCGGTGGAAGACCAGGCCGTCGTAGAAGCCTTCGCGGGCGAGGAACACGAAGTTGTTGACGGTCTTGGGCGTCTCCCTGGTGTTGAGGTCGATCACGATGTCGCCCATGTTGGTCTTCATCGTCGCCGTGTAGGACTTTGACGCGTCGATGACCATCGGCGGCGGATCCTTGTAGCAGGTCTTCGTGGGCGCTCCCGGGCACGGCGACGACGACTCGGTGGTCGGCGCCGTCGGGCCGGTCGCGCTGGGTGAGCCGGGCGAGACGGTCCCGCCGCCGTCCCCGCGAAATACGAAGAAGAGCACCAACGCCAGCGCGAGCGCACCCGCAACCGTGGACCAGATGCGGATCGTGCGCATCTTCTGCTGCCGTCGCCGTTGCTGCTTGTTCATCTGCCGCTTGGCTTGTGCGCGTTGTTGAGCCCGGTTCTTCGCCACCTGAAGAGCCTCCTCGAATGTCGATCAGGATTCGCGGCGCGGCAGCCCCGACAGGCCGCGCCAGGCTAGTTCGGAGAGATCTTTTAGCACTTCTCGCTTGTCCACGCTGCGACCCTCGAGCCACCACTGGGCCGCGGACTCGCCCATGCCCATGACGCCGCGCGCGAGCAGCTCGCTCACCTGGATCGGCAGCGACGTCTCCTCGGCGATGATCTTGCCGATTCGCGCCGCGACCGAGTCGCGGAATCGTTCGACGACCTCACGGAAGTCCGGCTCGGATCCCAGCGTCTCGCGGAACAGCAGATGGAACGAGCCTTCGTTCTGCTCGATGAACTCGAAGTAGGCGGCCAGGCCGCGCTCGATGCGTTCCCGATTCGTCTTGGCCGAGTCCAGCGCGCCTTCGACGCGGCCTTGCAGGGCGGCCATGTCTTCGCCCAGCAGCGCAAGGTAAAGCTCCTTCTTGGACTCGAAATGCTGGTAGAGGACCGGCTTGGTCACCCCGGCGCGGGTCGCGATCGCCTCCATGCCGGCGCCGTCGTATCCGTCCTCGACGAAGACCTCGCGCGCGATCGCGATCAACTGCGCGCGCCGTGCCTCCGCGGACAGGCGTCGTTGAGCCAACCCATGCTCCTTCACCCGGCACCGAAACGGGCATCCCGGTGCGGGGCCCGATGTTGACGAAGCGTACTCCGTCGCCTATATTACCCATTGGTAAGTTACCGTCAAGTAACATAAGCGTCGTTCGGGCAGATTCGAACGAACGACTCTCAGGGAGTCAGGTCATGGTCAACTTTGCGCTCACCGAAGAGCAGCTCGAGTTCCAGAAGTGGCTGCACGGCTTCGCCGAGACCGAGATCCGTCCGGTCGCCTCGCAGTACGACGAGAGCGAGGAATTCCCCTGGGAGGTCGTGAAGAAGGCCGCCGAGATCGGCTTGTACGGTTTCGACATCTACGCGCAAGGCGGCGCGGACGAGTCGGGTCTGATGATGCCGATGCTTGCCGAAGAGATCGCGTGGGGGTGCGCCGGCATCGGCCTGGCGATTCTCGGCACCGGACTTCCCCTTGCCGCGGTCGCCTCGTCGGGCACGCCCGAGCAGCTGCAGAAATGGGTGCCGGAGATGTTCGGCACGCCCGACAATGTCAAGCTCGGCGCGTACGCGGTGACCGAGCCGGGCGCCGGATCCGACGTGTCCAAGCTCCGCTCGACCGCCAAGCGCGAGCGTGACGGCTGGCTGCTCAACGGCACGAAGGTCTTCATCACCAACGGCGGCATCGCCGACGTGCACATCGTCGTCGCGACCGTCGACCCAGAATTGGGCCATCGCGGCCAGGCATCGTTCATCGTCGGACCGAACACGCCGGGCTTTTCGCAGGGCAAGAAGGAAAAGAAGCTCGGCATCCGCGCCTCGCACACCGCCGAGATCATCCTCGAGGACTGCTGGGTTCCCAACGAGAATCTGCTCGGCGGAGAAGAGAAGCTGCAGGCGAAGCTCGAACGCGCGCGCAGCGGCAAGACCACCGGCAGATCCGGCGCGCTCGCCACGTTCGAGGCGACGCGGCCGCTCGTCGGCGCGCAGGCCGTGGGCATCGCGCGTGCCGCGTGGGAGTTCGCGCGTGACTACGCCAAGGACCGCACCACCTTCGGC
>DATLFO010000151.1:0-4067 GCA_035541035.1 Actinomycetota bacterium | reverse complement strand
ATGCGAAGCACCGGCCGGCCCTCGTCCGCGCTGCGGCCCGCAGGCGTAGACGGAGCGCCAAAGGCCACCAGGGGGGCTCGCCGGCCGGCGGTCTCGACGGCGACACCGTCGCCGAGCGCCCGCAGCAAGCCGAATGCCTCGCCCGTCGCGCCGCTCACGCTGCCGGTCGGAGCGCCGATTCCGATCTGCGTCAGAAACGCCTCCGCATCGCGTGAGCCCGGATACACGCCGACCCCGGCCAGCGAAGGCCCGGTGCCGTCCGTCCCGCGCGCGTCCGGAGCGGCGCCGTCCACGATCGCGATCGTGATCGAGTCGCGAGCAAAGATCGTCGCCGGCCACGCGGCTTCGGCCCTCGAGGGAGCACTCAGAGCCGCTGCCGTCGCGAGCAATCCGACGGCTCCCAGGAACGCGGCAAGGCTTCGCAGGCGTCGCATCGACGCAACGATACGCGGCGGGCGGGCCGAGCCGTTACAGGTGCGGCGCGGCCGCTACGAACGACACGGATTCGGCATGAAAATTCCCGACGATCGCATACCGGCCGCTCGGATGGACGCCGACGGCGTGCGGCTGGTTCTGTCCGTCGCCGGGATCGACCGGCAGCGCGACCCTATCGCCGACGAGGCCCGAATCCGGCTCGAGGATCGCGAGCTCGTTCGTGGCCGACAGCGTTACGTAGGGTGTGCCGCCGGGCGAGACCGCCACGCCGATCGGCGCGCCGCCGGTGAAGCCGGTCGCGACGGCCGCGGCCAGGCTCGCATCGATCACGGTGACCGTTCCGGTGTTCACGGCGCCGCCGCTCCAGTTGACGGCATAGACCTTCGCGTCGCGCAGGCTCGCGGCGATCCCCCACGTGTAGGCGCCCAGGCCGATGTCGATCACGTTCACGGTGGCCAGCGTCGCGCCGTCGAGCACGTGCACGGTGCCGCTGTAGATGCAGCTGACGAGCACGCGCGAGGCGGGCACGCTATAGGCCACGCCGATCGCGCCGCCGCAGCCGGGCAACGCGATCTGCTGCGTGGTGTTGTCGCGCCGCACCACGGTCAGCACGTTCGCGGCGAACGTCGCGACGTAGGCGGTCCCGTCGCGCGGATCCACCGCGACGCCCCACGGTCCGCCGGCCACGTCCACCGAGGCGATCTTGCGACGGTCGGCGGTGTTGTAGACGAGCACCTTGTTCGAGCCGTACGAGGTCACCAATGCCCGCTGGCCGAGCGCGTCGATCGCGATGCCGGTCGGGTTGAGGCCGGCTTGCGTGATCTTGGCGACGGAATGCACGCCGGCGAAGACGTTGATCGCGTCGTCGGTCACGCTTCCGACCCAGGCGAGGTTCGTGATCGGGTCGAAGGCGATCGCGGCCGGGCCCCGCTCGGCGATCGACACCGTACGCACGATCGTCATCGCCGCGTTGCCCGCCGACGGCTGCAGCAATGCCGCCAGGGCCGTCACGACCGCTCCCGCTCGAATCCTCATCCCGCCTCCTCGTGTTCAAAGCGAACAAGCGATGATTTGGATTCTTCGGGGGAAATCCCTCCCTCCGGCAGAAACGAACGTTCCGGATGGTTCGATTCTTCCAGGTTCCCGCCGTGATCGATTCCCCGGACCGCCGGGGCTCGACGGCGGGTGGAGCGCCTCGGCGCCGCTGCCGTTGCAGAGCGGCTGGCCCGGCAAGACAACCTGACCCCGCTCCGAAAACGGGCCGGCCCTCGGAGATCGTCCGAGGGCCGGTGGTCGGGTTGGGTGGAGCGTCTAGAGAACGTCGCAGATCATCGAGGCGGTCTGCGACGAGAAGTTCGCGGCCAGCGCGCACTCGGGCACGTCCGACACGGCCACACCGCGCGGCGAGTTCCCTGCCGGTAACGCAACGCCGGTGCCGGTGAACGGGTTGAGCACGCTGACGCGGCCGAGCCCTCGCTCGGTCACGTACACCGACGAGTCGCTCGCCGCCACGCCCGCGGGCGCGGCCCCGGGCGCGAGCGGGACCGGCGCGCCGAGCAGCAGGCCGCCGTTGATCGGGTTGATGATCGACAGGCTGTTGCTGCACTCGTTGGTCACGTACATGTGAGCCGGCAGGCCGGGGTAGAGCGCGACGCTGCTCGGGCACGATCCGATCACGCCGGGCACGCTCAGCGCCGACCACGCGATCGACGGCGTCGCGAGGTTCACCGCGGTGACGGTGCCGGCGTAGAACGCGGTGACGTAGCAGCGGCCGCCGCCCGCGGCGACGGCGTTGGGGCCGCCGGGAATCGACAGCACCGCTGAGGTCGCCATCGTCGCGGAGTCGATGATCCAGAGCTTGTTGTCACCGAACATCGCCACGCAGAGCTTGCCGGTCGCGGAGTCCACGGCAAGGCCCCACGGCATCGCCCCGACCGGACCGGTCTGGACGAGCCCGGAAGCGCTGATCGCCGAGATCGAGTTGGCGCCCTGGTTGGACACGTACACCGTGCCGGTCTCCGGATGCACCGCAAGGCCCGCGGGCGCCGAGCCCACCGGGATGCGCGCGATCTCGGCACCGGCCGAGGCCTGGCCGGGCGCGGGCGCGCCGGCGTTCAGCCGGCTTCCAGCGGCGGCCACGAGCGAGACCGCGTTCTCGGACGAGTTCGCAACGTAGAACAGACGCGTGACCGGGTTCCAGGCAACCGCCGACGGACCGGCCCCGACGGGCACGGAGCCGACGGGTGCGGGAACAGCTCCGGACGGCAGCGCGACGGCCAGCGCGGCCATAGTCGCAATCGCGATCATCAGCTTTCGCATCACTCGAAATCCCCCCAGGCGGAACCGGCGCGCAGCGCGCGCGTGTCCCGACAGGTTCGAGCGCCGAGGCCGGGTGCCCTTCGGAGAGATGTTCGATTTCCCCGGCTGAACCGGCTCATCCGCCTTTCCGGCGATGAAACGGCGAAGTCAGGCGAGGCCGATGTCGGCGGCCACGATCTGCAGACCCTCGATCCCGAGTTCCACGAACGTGTCCAGGTCAAGGCCGATCTTGTCGCAGTCGCGGATCTCGTCGCGATTCACGCCGGGCGCGAAAGACTTGTCCTTGAGCTTCTTCTTCACGCTCGAGACCTTCATGCCGTTGGCCTTCTCGGGACGCATCAGGGCCGCGGCAACGAGCAGGCCCGCCAGCGCGTCCGCCTGCACGATCGACCGGCTCATCAGGTCGGTCTGATATTCGGGGTGCGCGTGCGCAAGCACGCCGTTGATCACGGACTCGTCCACCCCGGCTTCCTTGAGCCATTCGGCCGCCAGGCGCGCGTGACGCTCCGGGTCGTTCGGGGTGAAGTCCTGGTCCAGATCGTGGAACAGCCCGGTGAGGCCCCAGCGATGCTCGTCCTCGCCGAAGTGCCGGGCGAGGCGGCGCATCACGCCTTCGACCGAGATCAGGTGGCGGACGGTGATGTCCTTGTCGCACTTGTCGCGCACCAGCGCGCGCGCGGCTTCGTGGTCCATCTCGCTCCCCTTATTCGCCGATGACCTTGACCACGACGCGCTTGCGGCGGCGGCCGTCGAACTCGGCGTAGAAGACCTGCTCCCATGGCCCGAGGTCCAAAGACCCCTTGGTCACCGGCAGCGTGACCTGATGGCCGATCAGCATGTTGCGCAGATGCGCCTCGCCGTTGGTCTCGCCGGTCCGGTGGTGGGCGTAGTCCTGGCCGGACGGCGCGAGGTGCTCCAGCAGCGCGGTCAGGTCCTCGCGAAAACCCGGCTCGTCGTCGTTGACGTATACGCCGGCGGTAATGTGCATCGCCGAGACCAGGCACAGCCCCTCCTTGACGCCGCTGGCCTCCACGATGCGCGCTACCTCCCCGGTGATGTTGACGTAGGCGTGCTCGGTCTTGGTGTTGAAGGTCAGGTACTCGGTCGCCGATCGCATGGCGCCAGTCTACGAGCCCGCCCCGCCGGGTCGCCTTGCCGCGGCGGCGCGCGTATTCTGGCGGCCATGCCTGCCGTACGAGAGAGAACCCAACGGCGCAGCATCATCAAGCGGATCCTGGTGGGCCGCGAGCTGGCCACCGAGGAGGCGCCGCACCAGTTGCTGCCGAAGATCACGGCGCTGCCGATCTTCGCGT
>DATLFO010000150.1:0-3012 GCA_035541035.1 Actinomycetota bacterium | reverse complement strand
CACGTCGTGCTCCTGCGAGCCGACCTGCTTCCACGTCACCTTCGTGCCGACGGTCACGTACAGCTGCGCCGGCGCATACCAGTGGTCGCCGAGCTCGACGACGGTCTCGCCGGACTTGATCGTCTCCGGCGGTACCGCGGTGACGCCGCTCTTGTTCACCGCGGTCACGACGTGAGCCGGAGCCGCGGTCGACACGGGCACGGCGGCGGAGCCGGCGCCGCCGCACGACGAGATGAGCAGGGCGGTGAGGAGAAGGACGCGCGATCGAGCCATCGCCGGAACGATAGGGGCCGTCCCCTCGCGGGAACGGCCCCGTACCGATGAGAAGGAGGGCCCCTTGCTGGGCTAGTTCTTCACGTACGTGTTGAACGCGCCCCAGTAGTTCGTCGGCGTGTTGATGCGCCCATAGATGCCGACCGTGTACGTCCCCGGTGCCGGGTTCGTCACGACGAGGGAGCGGAACCACACGGTCCCGAAGTCGAGGAGCGCCGCCGACTCGCCGACGACGGTGCAGTCCGGTGCGTAGATGCGGAGGTACAGCAGGTCGGTCGTGACGGTCTCGCCGAGGGCGGTGATGCTCGGCCACTCGATCTCGGCGTAGATCGCGCCCACACCGGCCGCCACCTCGAACAGGTGGTGATCGAGCACGCCGAGGTCGTCCTTGCACCTCGCGAGCGCCCACGTGTTCGGCGTATCGACGCTGCCTTCGAACGGCGTCGTCGATGCGAGCGTGAACGTGGGCGTCTTGCCGCTCACCGCGGGCGGGAAGATGACCCTGCCCTTCTCCGCGGCGAAGACGGCAGCGTGCGCGTCGAGGTAGCCGATGCCCGCCTCGAACAGCTCGTAGCTCCGCATGTCCGTCGCGGTCCCTTCGAGGATGTCGATGATGTGCTGCGGCTTGAGGCCCGGCCGCGCCTGCAGCATGAGCGCGGCGACGCCCGCGACGTGCGGCGCGGCCATGCTCGTGCCGGACGCGGTCGTGTAGAACGGATTCGCGGGGTCGGTGCCGGTCGCCATGAGCGTCGCCTGCGCCGACTTCGCGGCCTCGATGCTCACGCCTGGCGCGGTGATCGTCGGACGGTAGATCCCGGTGTTCGTGCCCTGTGCCGTGCGACGGTCCCAGTTGTCGTCGATCCGCCCGCGCGAGCTGAACGAAGCGAGCTTCCCGGCCTTGTCGCCGGCGGCGACGCTCACGACCCACGGCGACTTCGCGTACTGGTTCAGCGTGTTCGGCCCGCCAGAGTTGCCGGCCGCGAAGATGACCGTGATCCCACGGTCGTACATCGTCTTCGTGGTCACGTTGATCGGGTTCGCCGGGTCGTAGTCGTCCGGACCCATCGTGCCCCACGAGTTGCTCGAGACTCGGATGCCGGCCTGCGGGTTGGCGAGGACCCAGTCGAAGGACGCCAGGGCCCATGAGCTCAGGAGGAAGGCGCCGACGTCGGTCTTGAACGAGTACACCTGCGATCCCGGCGCGACGCCCTGGTAGCGGCCGGCGCTCGCGGCGCCGCTTCCGTTGATCGTCGACGAGACGTGCGTGCCGTGCCCGTACGTGTCGGCCGTCGGTGCGGCGAGGACGGCGACGCCGTCGCGGTCGAACGCGTCGCCGGCTACCTGGAACATCGCCACGCGACCGGTCAGGTCCGGGTGGGAGGCGTCGACGCCGGTGTCGATGACGGCGACGCTGACGCCTAGCCCGGTGTAGCCCCGTTTCAGCTTGGTCCCCGCGTGGACCTTGTCGGCACCGATCAGGGCGACGCTCTCGTCGAGGATGAGCTCGTTCTCCTGGTCGTGCCAGAGGCTGACGACCTCCGGCCATCCGCGGACGGTGTTGATCTGCGCGGCGCTGAGGACCGCGAACGACATGGGAAGGACGCTGAGGTCCTGGTTGGCGGCGAGAGCGTCGAGCCGCGACATGCCGCTGCGGTCGTGGAACGTGACGATGGTCTTGAAGCCGGCGTCCGCGGGCGCGGTCGCGAGCCACGACGCGAGCGCACCGGACACTGCGGCGGAGCTCGCGTCCGCCGGGCGCGCGCCGATCCCGGCGGCGAGCCCGGTGATGACGAGAACGGCGGTAAGGAGCCACCCTGCGCGATGTTTCACGAGTTCCTCCTGCTCATTTGCGTTGTCGTACGTGATGTTCGGCAACGGATGAGCCTGAGGCGGTCAACGGGCGGTCAACGCCCGGTCAAACGTCGGTCAACGATCGGTGAAGATCCGGCCCTTCCCCGAAGAGAGCGCTCGATAGGCTGTCGACGTGTCCGAAGCGCGACGGCGGTCTGACCTCGTGTTCGTGATCGGTCCGGCGGCCGTCGGCAAGATGACCGTCGGGATGGAGCGCACGGCGCACCGGGTCGAGCACCGGCGCGCGGCCTACGCGCTCCTGGTCCTCGGCGGACGCTGACCCATCCCCCAGTGCGGCCATTCACGGTCGGAGCGTCAGCCGCTCACCTCGACGTGGGCGGGATCCCACTTGTTGTCGTCGCGGACCATGAGTTCGAACGGGTTCGTGTCTACGACGAGCTTCCCGTCCGCTTCGCTCATGTGGAAGAGGTCGAGGCCGCGCGGCGCGGGGCCCGAGATCAGGAGCGCCGTCCGCTTGTCGTAGATGGACTGGTGGCACGGGCAGTGGAACCGGTCCTCATGCTTCGCGAAGGGCACGGCGCACCCGAGATGCGTGCACTTCCGGTACGCCGCGATGATCCCCTCCGGAGGGCGCAGGAGGAAGAACTTGTCCTGAGCGAACAGGATGGGGTCGTCATTCGTCGCGGCGAACCGTTCGAGGATCTCGGCCTTCGTGAACGGGACCGCCACCTTCGCGCCCAGCCCTTCGAAGCGCGTGACGCGCATGAAGGGAGCGAACGCCGCGACGAGCTCCGTCGCGGCGAGCGCCGCGATGCCGAAGAAGCCGAGCCGCAGGGCTTGCCGACGGCTGAGAGCGCTGTCGTCTTCGGATGCGATCCGGATCATCCGCAGCCTCCGACGCGCGTATCTACGACATCAGTGTAGTAG
>DATLFO010000149.1:0-9304 GCA_035541035.1 Actinomycetota bacterium | reverse complement strand
GTTCACCGGCATCGTGCTTCTGGTGCTGGGCATCCGGAGCGTGACCGACGAGTTCCGATACGGGACGATGGCCGCGACGACGGCCTTGGCGCCGATGACACGCATTCGTCCCGGAGACGCGAGCACGGTCGCGGCCATCGTCCCGTATCGGAACTCGTCGGTCACGCTCCGGATGCCCAGCACCAGAAGCACGATGCCGGTGAACAGGGGCATGCGCAGAACCAACAGGTTGTGAAGCGGATCGCCGACGGGCATCTCGCCCGCCGCCGCTGCGGCGAGGACCGTTGCGACCGCGATCGCGACCGCTCCGGCCGCGAGCGCCCACGACGACCGGACGCTGATCAGCTTCCGGATCTCGGAATGAATGTCGGTCTTCATCGCGCTGCCTCCTGTTCGGTGAGCTCGAAGTACACGTCCTCGAGCGAGCCGCCGGCCGTGAGCTCGGCCACGGTCGCGTGCCGCACCAGTCGGCCGCCCCTGATCACCACGACGTCGTCGGCGATCTGGGCGACCTCGCCGAGCAGGTGGCTGGACACGAGAGCTGCATTGCCGGCTTCGACGTATCCGCGGAGGAACGAGCGCAGCCATCGAATGCCCGCCGGGTCCAAGCCGTTGGCCGGCTCGTCGAGCATCAGAATCGACGGGTCCCCGATCAGGGCGGCAGCAAGGCCGAGCCGCTGCCGCATCCCCAGCGAGTACGCGCCGACGTTCTTCTTCGCCGCCGGCCCGAGCTCGACCAGATCGAGCACCTCGCCCACGCGACGGTCGGTCAAACCCGCGGCCGCGGCGAGCACCCGAAGGTGGTTGCGTCCGGTGCGGCGGGGGTGGAAGGCGCCCGCCTCGAGCGAGGCGCCGACGAACCGGGACGGATCATCGAGCGCCGCGTAGGGCCGGCCCATCACGAGCGCCTCGCCACCGGTCGGCCGGACCAATCCGGCGATCATCCGCATCGTGGTGGACTTGCCCGCCCCGTTGGGTCCGACGAATCCCGTCACCGCGCCCCAGCGCGTCGAGAACGACAGATCCTCGACCACCGTCTCGGCACCGTAGCGCTTCGTCAGGCCCCGCGCGGCGATCGGCGCCACCATCTCTTTGATTTCCATCACGATCTCCCTTCGACAGCCGTCACGCTATGACCGGGAGAGACGAATGGAATCCGGCGCACGGCCGATCTTCGGCTCGTGCGAGCGGATGATTCCGGGAGGCCGCGGCTCCGCCGCGCGACGGACCTAGCCGGAGGCGGGACGGATCAGACCGGATTCGAACGCGAAGATGACCGCGTGAACTCGATCCCGAAGGCCGAGCTTCATCAGAACGCGCGAGACGTGCGTCTTGACGGTCGCCTCGCCGACGAACAGCGACGCGGCGATCTCGGCGTTGGACAGGCCGCGCGCCATCAGGGTCAGGACCTCGGTCTCTCGCTCGGTAAGACCCGCGAGCCTGGGCGCCGGATCCGCCGACGGCGCCGGCAGGCGCTGCGCGAACTTGTCCAGCAGCTTTCGCGTGACCGACGGCGCCAGCAGCGCGTTGCCGTCCGCGACGACGCGAACGGCTTCGACGAGATCGTCCGGCGGGGCGTCCTTGAGCAGAAAGCCGCTCGCGCCGGCGCGCAGCGCCTCGACGACGTACTCGTCAAGATCGAACGTGGTCAGGATCACGACCTTGACCGGATCGGCCCGGCCCGGCCCGGCGAGGCGCCGTGTGGCCTCGATGCCGTCCATCACCGGCATGCGCACATCCATCAGCACGACGTCGGGGCGCAACGAACGCGCCGCCGCGACCGCCTGTTCGCCGTCGGGCGCCTCTCCGGCGATCTCGATGTCGGGCTCGGCGTCGAGGATCATGCGGAATCCCGCGCGCACCAGCGACTGGTCGTCGGCGATAAGCACGCGAATCGTCATTCGCCGCCCTCCGCAACCGGCAGGTGCGCCTCGACGGCGAAGCCGCCGGCGGGGTGCGGTCCGGCCGAAAGCGTCCCGTCGAACAGCGCGACCCGTTCCCGCATTCCCGCCAGGCCGCGTCCCGATCCGTTCGCCTCCGCCGCGCCGGCGCCGTCGTCGCGCACGACCACGCCCACCGATCCCGGCCGGTAGGCGACCGTGACCGTCGCCCGCGACGCCCGCGCATGCTTGAGCGTGTTGGTCAGCGCCTCCTGCACGATCCGGTAGATGGACAGGCCGACCGCTGCCGGCACGTCGCGCCGCTCGCCCTCGTGACGGACTTCGACGGCGAGGCCGGCTGCTCGAAGCCGCTCCGCGAGCGTCTCGATCGAATCGATCCCGGGCAGCGGCTCCAGCGAGGCGGGCTCGTCGTCGTGAAGGATGCCGAGCAGCCGGCGAAGCTCGGCTAGCGCCGTGCGGCCGGTGCCCTCGATCGCGGCGAGCGCATCGGTGGCGGCGGCCGGATCCCGGCCGATGACCCGGCGCGCGCCCGCGGCCTGCACCACCATCACCCCGACCCCGTGCGCGACGACGTCGTGCAGCTCGCGCGCGATGCGGGCGCGCTCCCGTTCGACGGCCTCGCGCGCGGCGGCCGCCCGGCCGGTCTCCAGCTCGGCGGCCCTGCGGGCCAAGCTTCGTTCCCGCTCGCGCGCGGCACGGATGCGAAACCCGACCACCCATGCGACGACGTTGACGGTCGAGATGAAGGCGACGTCGGCGATCCCGGAGCGGTGGTCGGCGACCTCGAGCCCGGTTGCGCCCGCAATGGCCACCAGGCCGAGCGCGCCCGCCGCGATCGACACGCGCGCCTCGGCATAGGCCGCGACCGCGTAGATCACCGCCGGCGCGAAGAACGGCGACGTGTAGCCGTGGTCGAGCGAGGCATGAAATACGTAGGCCGCGCACGTGACGGCGAGCACGAGCACGGGGGCACTCCGGCGCCAGACGACCGGCACGGTCTGGAGCCCCACGAGCAGAAGCGGCAGGGCCTGAGTCGCACGCGACGGACCGGGCCATCCGACGACGGACGGCAGCTGGGCGCCCAGCAGAGCGAGGGCGAGCAGCGCGTCCACAACGGTGCGGCGAGGCGAGTCCATGCGCCGACATTAGCCGGGACGGGGGCCGGGGTCGTCATCCTCGCGGCCGATGCCGCCGCTCCCCCGCCCGGGGGAGGCGTCCGCGACACGGCCATCTTTGGGATCTCTCATTCCGGTCGAAGCGGGTGCGCAGCGGGGCAATATCCTTCGAGAGGGCCATGGTCGGACGCGGCGCTGCGATGGCAGGATCGGTCGGGAATGACGGGACGCAGCCACCGATCCGCGGGCAACAGCGAATCCGCTCCGGGCTCGGACGCGGCGGCACGCGCCGACCCCTGGTGGACCGCGTACGAGGCCACGCGCTCGATCCTTCATGCGACGACCGTGCCCGACGTCGTGGACGCCGTCTCTCGATTCGTGCGCAAGTGCGAGGGCCGGGTGGTGCCCGGCGACGAAGCCCCGCCGGGCGCCCTGCCGCTGGACGTATCCTTGGGCGGCCGCAGCCCGCTGCTCGCCGTCGCGGAAGGCGCGACGGCCCGGCGGCACCTCGCGCGGTTCCTGCCGCGCGTGGTCGAGGACGCGCGGCTCGCGGCCGGACGCATCCGTCACGAGGAGCGCCTCGCCACCGACGCGACGGTCGATCCGCTCACGGGAGTGCTCAACCGCCGCGGGCTCGCGCGCGTCGTGCCGCGCCTGAGCGACGGCGACGCGGTCGTTGCGCTGGACGTGGACGAGCTCGACGGCGTCAACCAGATGCACGGCACGGAAGGAGGCGACGCGGTGTTGACGGGGTTCGCGCAAATGATCGCCGAGCAGGCGCGGCTCGACGATCGTTGCGGCCGAACCGGCGGGGACGAGTTCGTGCTCACGATGCGGCGCACGTCGGTCGACGGGGCGCTCGCCCTGGTTCGCCGCATGCTCGCTCGGTGGCAACAGATCGCACCGCATCCCGTCACGTTCTCGGCGGGGATCGCCAACGTCGACGAAGGTCCGCCCGCACGAGCCCTCGTACGCGCGGACCGCGCTCTGTCGCGGGCGAAGCAATCCGGAGGCAACGCGGTGGAGGTCATCCTCAGCGTGGACGACGCCGATCTCCCGGACCGATGACGGCGCGCGATCTGGCCCGGGAGCTGCGGTCGGTCAACCGATTCGACCGCCACGCCTATATGCGGGCGCTCGAAGAGGTGGACTTCGATACCGCGCTGCAGATCGTGCGGCGCTGTCTCGAGCGCGGCGTTCCGCGCGACGCCATCGTGGGCGATTTGCTCGGCCCCCTCCAGGAGGAAATCGGCGAGCGGTGGGAGGAGGGCCGGTGTTCGGTCGCCGACGAGCACGCCGCCAGCGGCATCACGGAGTCGGTGGTGACCGCGCTTTCCTTCGACCGTCCTGCCGCGCAGTGCGGCGCGGTCGTCATGGCCTGCGTCGAGCACGAATGGCATTCGCTTCCCGCACGCATGGCGGGATTGCTGCTCGCGGACCGGGGCTGGCAGGTGACGCTTCTGGGCGCGTCGGTTCCGGCCGAGGACATCGGCCGCTTTACCGAAGGCCGAAGCCTTGCGGGGCTCGCCGTGTCCTGCTCCACACCGGCGACACTGCTTCCGGCACGCCGCATGATCGAGGCGGCGCACGCGAAGGGATTGCGTGTCCTGGCGGGCGGGCGAGGATTCGGGACGGACGGCGAGCGTGCGCGCCGGCTCGGCGCCGACGGCTGGGGAGCAAACGTCGAGCACGCGCACCGGACGCTTCAGGCGTGGCAGGAGAGACCGGCGGGCGGCCCGCTCGTCGAGCCGCCATTGGATCGGGAGGCAGAGACGATCGCGGAGTCCACCCACGAGCTCGCCATCGGCATGGCCGAGGAGCTCGCCGCCGCAGGCGCCGAACACGCGGGCAGTCTGACGCGGCTGCTCGAGGACGGCGGCCGCGCGCTGCAGATGATCGCCTCCGCCGCGATCGTGGACGAGCCGGGGATCGTGGGCGAGCACATCCGCTGGCTCCGAGGCGTCTCGGCGGCGCGATACGGCGAGGGCCGATACGTGGACACGTTGATCCGGGCGCTTCGCGCGGCGCTGAAGGAGCTGCCCGGAACCGGCCGGATCCTGCCCGTCCTGACCTAGGCCCGTTTCAGACCGGGTCGCCCGGGGAACTAGCGAGGCAAAGGACAGGAGGTTCTCCCATGGCTCGCCGTCAGCGCACCATCGACCCGGTCACCCGCGAAACGATCGTGCTGGACGGACCGGACGCGACGTCGGTTCCCCCCGCCGATATGGCCGAGTATCCGCCGCCCGAGACCCGGGTGGTGCGCGAGCGCGTGCCCGAGGCGATGGTGATCCGCGGTGGGTTCTCCCCCGGCGCCGTCCTGACCGGCATGCTCACCGCATTCGGTGTGATGCTGGTGCTGTCGGCGATCGTCGGTGCGATCGCGGCGAACAGCAGCCTGGATGCCGCCGGCCTGGACCGCGGCGAGGCGATCGGTCTGGGCATCGGCGCGGCCGCCGCTTTCGTGCTCGCGCAGTTTCTCGCGTACTTCTGGGGCGGCTACACCGCCGGCCGGATGGCGCGCGGCAAAGGCGTGCTGCACGGGCTGCTCGTTCCGGTCTTCGCGGCCGTGGTCGCAGGGATCACGGCGCTGATCGTGGCGGCGCTCGGATCGAGCATGCGCATCGTGATGCCCTTCGGCGACGGGCGCTTCTCGATCGATGCCGACACCGTCTACACCTTCGGCGCGGCGGTCGGCATCGCCGCGCTCGCCGCGATGGTGCTGGGCGGCATGGCCGGCGGCATGGCCGGCACGCGCTGGCACACGAAGCTGGAGCGAAAAGCCGCGCGCGAGCGCTACTACGACGAGGCGTCGGACGAGGCGTCGTAGACGTTCGCGGAACGCTTGACGAACTCGTCGGGCTGCCGCGGGCAGATCTGCAGCGGCGAGACCGGCTCGGCCGGCCGGCGCTCGCCGGGGAGCCGGTGGGAGTTGTCGCAGAACGGCTGGCGCTTGCTGCGGCCGCAGCGACAGATCGCGAACCGCGAGCCCTCGGCGAGCACGCTGCCGTCCTCGTCGTAGATCGTGATCGGCCCGCGAATCAGCAGCGGGCCTCCCGGCACCGCGCTCGCCGTCGTCTGCGGCGGCGGGGCCTCCGGCGCGCCGACGCGCTCGTAGCTGAGCGCGCCGGTCGGGCAGCGCTCGATCGCCGCGACGATCTCGTCGGTCGATCCCTTGTCGAGGCGGACCCAGGGCCGCTGGCTCGTGTCGAACACGGCCGGGGCGGAGGCGATGCAGTCGGCCGCGTGGATGCACCGTTCGGCGTTCCAGCGGACGACCAGCTCATCGGAGTGGTATTCGCGGGAGGTCATCGGTGAAAGTGTACCCAGGAACCCGTGCGGCAGGGAGAATATGCCATGGCCAAGAAAGATCAGCTCGAGACCGGCGATCGCGTGCGCGTCGTGGCGTTGCGTCAAGATCCGCAAGGGGATCCGGTTCCCGACGATGTGGTCGGGCTGGAGGGGACGATCCAATGGATCACGCCCGGCTTCGCGGGCGAGAAAGCAGTGTTCGAGATCAAGCTCACCGACGGTCGCGTGGTGAATCTGTACGCGCCGGAGATCGAAGCGATCTCGTAACGAAGCGATACCGCTGAGCGATCCGACGTTTCTCTGAGCGAAACCTGGATGGTACCCTTGCCCGGCATGAGGCCGCTCGAGGACGTGCGTGTGATCGCGCTCGAGCAGTACGGCGCGGGCCCGTTCGGCTCGCTGCATCTCGCGGATCTCGGCGCTGAGATCATCAAGATCGAAGATCCGTCCACGGGCGGCGACGTCGGCCGGTACGTGCCGCCGTTCCAGCACGAGCAGGACTCGCTGTTCTTCGAGACGTTCAACCGCAACAAACGCTCGATCGTGCTGGACGTGACCAACCCGGCAGGCCGCGAGGTGCTCGAGGATCTGATCCGCGTCAGCGACGCGATGTACTCGAACCTGCGCGGCGACGTGCCGGAACGGCTCCGCATCACCTACGAGCATCTGAAGTCGGTCAACGGCAAGATCGTATGCGTGTCCTTGACGGGCTTCGGCATGACGGGCCCGCGCAAGGCCGAGCCCGGCTACGACTACGTGCTGCAGGGTTTGGCCGGATGGATGTCGCTGACCGGTGAGCCCGACGGCCCACCCGCCAAGTCCGGGCTATCGCTCGTGGACTACATCGGCGGCATCGTCGCGGCGCTTTCGCTGGTGTCGGGCATCCACGCCGCGCGGCGCGACGGCCGCGGCATGGACTGCGACGTCTCGCTCTACGACGCGGCGATCGGCATGCTGACCTACCCGGCGGTGTGGCACTTGAACGCCGGCTTCACGCCGGCGCGCCACCCGCGCAGCGCCCATCCGTCGCTGGTCCCTTTCCAGCTGTTTCCCACCGCGGACGGCTGGATCGTGGTCGGCTGCGCGAAAGAAAAGTTTTGGCAGCGTTTGGCGGCCGCGCTCGACAAGCCCGAGCTGGCATCCGACGATCGCTTCAAAGACTTCGCCGCACGCAACGACAACCGGGACGAGCTGATCGCGATCCTCGACGAGGCGTTTATGACGAAGACCGGAGCCGCGTGGCTGTCGCTGCTCGCCGAGGCCGGCGTTCCGTGCGGTCCGGTCAACGACGTCGAGCAGGCCTTCGCCGACTCACACACCGAAGCGCGCGGCCTCATCGTCGAGACCGAGCATCCGCGATTCGGCATCGTGCGGCAACCCGCCTCGCCGGTCCGCGTCGGCGAGCCGGCCGCCTCGCACCGTCGCGCGCCGCGCCTCGGCGAGGACGAGCCGTACGTGCTCGGCGGGCTTCTCGGCTACGGCGAGACGCGCATCGCCTCGCTGCGCGACGCCGGCGCGTTCGGCGCGCCCCGATAGCGGGAAACTGGAACGGCGATTCCGGCCGGGAGTATCGTGAGCCCGTGAGCGGCGGACGAACGGCGGCGCAGACGATCGCGGGCTTCGCGGCCGCGCTGACGACGGAGGACGTACCAGAGCCGGTGCAGCGTTCCGCGATACTGCATCTGCTCGACGGCTTCGGCTGCGCGATCGCCGCGCACCGCGCGAAGGCCGTCTGGTTCGCGGTGGACGCGGCCCTGAAGGACCCCGAGCCCGAGCAGGCAACGGTGATCGGTGAGGGACGGCGCGTGGCGACGACCGCGGCGGCGATGGCCAACGGCGCGCTCGTGCACGCGCTCGACTTCGACGACACGCACGAAGAGGCGCTCGTGCACGCCACCGCGGCGGTGCTACCGGCGGCGTTCGCGGTCGGCGAGGAGCGCCACGCGAGCGGCGCCCAGGTGCTCGCCGCCGTGATCGCCGGCTATGAGACCGTGATCCGGCTGGGCGCGGCCGTGCCGCACGGCTTCCATCGCCGCGGGCTGCACGCGACCAGCGTGTGCGGGGTATTCGCGGCCGCCGTCGCGGCCTCCAAGCTGCTGGGCTCACATGCCGACCAGATCGCGAACGCACTGGGGATCGCGGGCAGCATGTCCGCGGGATCGCTGGAGTTTCTGAACGCCGGCTCTGCGACCAAGCAGCTGCACCCGGGGTTGAGCGCGATGAACGGGATCGTCGCCGCGCGGCTCGCGTTCGAAGGCGCCGAAGGGCCGGCCACCGTCTTCGAAGGCGAGCACGGCCTGTACCGGACGCTCGCCGGCGTACGCGTCGATCCCGCCGCGCTCACCCGCGGGCTCGGCGAGACCTGGGAGACCGCACGCATCGCCATCAAGCCCTACCCGGCGTGCCAGCTCTCGCACGCAGCCTTCGACGCGCTGCGGCAGGTCGAGGACCTGGACCCGGACGCGATCGAGCGGTTCGTCATCGAGGTTCCCGCGTCGAGCCTGCCGATCGTGTGCGAGCCGCGCGAGATCAAGAGCGCACCGCGCAACGCCTACGACGCCAAGTTCAGCCTGCCGTGGAGCGCCGCCGCGCTGGTGATCGACGGACGGCTCGACCTTCGCACCTATCAGGACGTATCGCGGCCGGACGTGAAGGCGCTGGCCGCGCGCATCGAATGCGTCGGCGTCGCCTACGACGGGGCACCGGCCCGCGCGCCGGCGGAGGTCGAGATCACCGTGCGCAGCGGGCGTGTGATCCGCCGCAGCGTCACGCCGGGCGGCACGCTCGATGAGGCGGCGTTGATGACGAAGCTGCGCGACAACTGCGGACCGCTCGACGCGGAGGCCCTCGCGGCGGCGGTGCTGGCGCTGCCCGCCTCGCCGACGCTCAAAGAGCTCGCCTCCGCGCTGGACCTGCGAGGCGGGCAGCGCCAGCACCGCCGCCGCGAGGGCCTCCGCGTCGAGCGGTCCGCAGTTGTCG
>DATLFO010000148.1:0-6398 GCA_035541035.1 Actinomycetota bacterium | reverse complement strand
TCCTTGTCCGGGATCGAGATGAAGGCGGCCGCCATGGCCTTCGGCCACCGCTCGCGGACGATCTCGACCGCGCCCTCCCAGCCGGGGACGTCGAGATCCACCACGACGGCGCACGCCTCCAGCACGTCGCCGATCCGGGTGAAGGCGTCGAAGAACAGGGCGCGGACGCCGATCGCCTCGGCGGCCGTCTCCAGCCGGCGGCGCACGATCGGATTCCGCGATACGACGATCAAGGCTCCTGGGATCAACTGAGATGCCCCCAAAGAAGACTTTCGGTCTTTCACTGGTTATTACGGTGGTTTCAATGTAAACTTTGGAACGATGGTGTCTACGGTGCAACCGGGAGGAAAGTCGAGATCCCCCGCAGAGGTCGCTCTGCCGGGTGATTTCACCATTGACTCCCCCTCGCTCGAAACCTACATTAGCCCTTGCACACATGCACATACGCGCATGAGTGCGGCAAGCCGGCGGAGAGGGGCGGGGTGAGCGCTCTATCCGAAGTTCGCAACGCAACAGAGCGTGAGCGCGGCCGTCGAAAGGCGACGGCCTTCCGCGGGGGCCGACCATCGGTTCCCACCGTTCGCGCCGGACGCGCACGCCGCCTGGCCGTCTTCGCGGCCGTGGTGGCCTTGCTCCTCACCGCCTGCGGTCCGCGATTCGACAGCGACGATGTCCCCACCATCGCCATCGGCAACGACCGTCCCGCGTCGGAGGACGGTCCCCAAGACCAGCCTGGGGTGCCCACCACCGGGCCGACATCGGGCGGGCAGGTGGGAGCACTGCCGACCGCCGGCACCGGCGGCAACGGGAACGGCGGGATCGGCGGCGGCAAGGGCGCAGTCGTTCGCGGCGGCGTCGTCAAGGTCGGCGGCCTGTTCCCGCTTACCGGTGGCCTGTCGGCGCTCGGGACCCCGGCGTTCCAGGGCGCGCAGGCCTACTTCAACTATCTGAACTCCAAGGGCGGCATCGGCGGGAAGAAGATCCAGTTCGTCGTGTGCGACGACCAGGCCGACGACACCCGCTCAACCACGTGCGCGAAGAAGCTCGTCGAGCAGGACGGCGTCTTCATGATGGGACCGTCCTTCACACCGTTCTCGCTGACGGTCATCAACCAGCTTCGCTCGGCCGGCGTCCCGTGGGTCGGCTACGACGGCATCAACGTCGAGGGGTTCTCCGCCGAGAACGTCGTGACCATCGGCTCGCCGATCGAGACGATGGAGCACGGCCTGCTGCCGTACTGGTGGGACAAGGTCAAACGGGAGACGGGCTCGCCCCCACAGAAGCTCGGCGTCGTTGTGCTGGACTCCGGTCCGGCCCAGACGTATCTGCGCGAGGCCGAGGACGTGATGTGCCCGCGGCTCGGATGCCAGATCGTTCGCACCGCCGAGGTGGGCTACACCACCACGCAGTACGGAACGATCTGCCGCTCGATGCAGTCGCAGAACGTGGACGCGGTTTGGATCATCACCGACCCCGCCAGCGCCATCAAGCTTCTCGTGCAGTGCCAGGCCGCGGGCTACAAGCCGCCGAAGGGCTTCCTCGGGCAGCACGGCATCTATCTGGACCTCACGCTTCGTCAGGCCGGAAAGTTCGCCGACGGGATCCTGTCCAACTCCGCGCTCGTGCCCGACACGGTCGACAACCCTGCGACGCGCGAGATGAAGAAGATCATCCGCACCTACTACCCGAACGCGGAGATGGGCTACTTCACGACGCTGGCGTATGCGAGCGCTCGTATGGTTGCGGATGTGATCGAAGGGGCGCTCGACACGGGGAAGGAGCTAACGCGCTCGGAGGCGCTCGGTGCCGCGGCGAAGATCACCTCCTACGACTGCCATGGTCTGTGCAAGGGCGTGAACCTCGCGCCACCGGCTGCGCGAACCGGCGGCAATCACAACATCTGGATCGTTCGCGCGGACTTCTCGCAGGATTCGAAGGGCCGCTGGGTCTACGAGGCCGGGCCGATCGAGGCGTACTCGGTCCGGACATGGCCGTGCCCCGGCAAGCCGAGACCCTGCTAGGCGGCCGGGATGGTGTTCTTTCTCCAGTACGTGGTGAACGGCCTCGCAGCCGGGTTCGTCATCGGGCTGCTCGCGCTGTCGCTGGTGATGATCTATCGATCGACCCGGGTGCTGTCTTTCGCCCAGGGCGTCATTGCCTCGCTCGGCACCTACGTCTACTACCAAATGCAGACCGTGTGGGAATGGCACGTGCTGATCGCGGTTCCGGCCGCGCTCGTCGTGGCCGCGATCGTCGGCGCGCTCGCCGATCTCCTGGCGATGCGCCCGCTGCGCAAGGCCGACGCGCTCACGCGAACGGTCGCGACGCTCGGGATCGTTCTGGTCCTTCAGGTCGTGATGCGCGCGGGCTGGGGCGGGCAGGAGTCCTTCGTGCGTCCGATCGTCAGCGGCGGCATCAGCGCCGGCCAGTTCAGCGTGGGCGCGCAAGAGCTGCTCACCGCCTTCCTCGCCATCGCCGCGGCAGGCCTGTTCGGTCTGTGGGCGCGCACGTCCTATCGCGGACTCGGCCTGCAGGCGATCGCCGAGGACGCGTCGGCCGCGCGTCTGCTGGGCGTGGACCCGACCCGGGCGTCGATGCTCGCCTGGTCGATCGGCGCGGTGCTCGCCGCGCTCGCCGGCATTCTGGTGACACCGACCCTGGTTCTCAACCCGTTGCAGATGACGCTCATCATGGTGACCGCCTTCGGTGCGGCGCTGCTCGGCGGGTTCACGAGCCTGCCGATGGCGCTCGGCGGCGGTGTGCTGATCGGAGTCGTGCAGTCCGTGGCCACCGGCTACATCAACGTCTCCGGCGTGTCGGAGGCCTTCGGGTTCATCGCGGTGTTTGCCGTGCTGGTGCTCGCGCGTGGCAAGCGAGGCGCGGTCGCGCTGCCCGGAAGGAGCGTGGCATGAAGGGGGGCGGCAATCTCGCGTACGGGGCCGGGCTCGCCCTCGCGGTCGCGCTCGCGGGCTCCGTGCTCGGCGCGTTCTGGCTGACGATCTTCTCGCTCGCCGTCTGCTACGTGCTGGCCGCGCTTTCGCTCGTGGTGCTCACCGGCTGGAGCGGGCAGCTCAACCTGCACGTCGCCGCGCTCGGGCTCGGGTGGGGCGCGTACTCGATGTACGCGCTGACCGTCTTCGGCCTTCCCGTCGCGATCGCGCTTCCCGTCGCCGGCATTGTGACCGTTCCGTTTGCCGTCGCGATCGCCGCAGTCGCCGTTCGGTTCCGCGGCCTCGAGCTCGCCGTCGCCACGCTCGCGATCGGCTTGATCTTCGAGCGGCTCGCGTTTCGCAACATCGGCAAGGTCCTCGCCTCGCGCAGCGAGAACATCACCACCTTCGGCTCGTCGTTCGTTCCGGTCGGACGGCCCGATGCCGGGGTCGTTTCGTTCGAGAGCGACCGCGGCTTCTTCTACTTCGCGCTTCTGATGGCCCTTGTCGTCTTCCTTCTGGTCCGCAATCTCGCTCGCGGGCGGACGGGCCGGACCTTCCGCGCGGTGCGAGAGCGCGAGGTCATGGCCGAGTCGCTCGGGATCCCTGTGCTGCGCTGGCGCGTCGGCGCGTTCGCGCTTTCGATCATGATCGCCGCGACCGCGGGCGGGCTTCTCGCCTCGCTCAAGACCGGCATCACGCCGGACTCGTTCAACATCGACCTGTCGTTCCGGCTGCTCGCCGCGACGGTGATCGGCGGCATCGTCTCGCCGGCCGGCGCGGTGGTCGGAGGCGCCGTCGCTGCCCTGCTTCCCGAGATCGTGCAGTTCGGTCCGCTGCGCATCTTCTCGGGCGAGCGCCTGTTCATCCTGTTCGGCGTCGGCATGATCCTTGCGCTCTGGGGGCTGCCCGAAGGGCTTGCCGGCCTCGGCGGGCGCATTCGTGCGCGGCGCGCGCATCGCTCGCTGCCCGCCCCCGATCCGCTTCCCGACGCCCTGCCGGCCGCGGCGCCGTCACCCAACGGCCATCCTGCCGTGCGCCGCATCTACCCGAACGCGCTCGCACGGCACATGCGTCCGACGCTGCTGCGCGCGCACGGGATCAAGGTTCGCTTCGGCGGCGTCGTCGCGCTCGACGGTGTCGACCTGTCGGTGCCGGAGGGAGAGATCGCCGCGCTGATCGGGCCCAACGGCGCCGGGAAGTCCACATTGTTCAACTGCATTTCCGGTTTGCTGGAGCCGAACGAGGGCCGCATCTACTATCGCGGCCGCGACGTGACCGGTGACGGCGCCCACCGCCGGGCGTTGGAGGGCATCGGCCGCACATTCCAAACCGTCGAGGCATTCCGCGAGATGACCGTGATCGAGAACCTGATGGTCGCGGGCCAGAGCACGGTGCCCGCGAGCGTCGGCGCCGAGGCGTTTCTTTTGCCGTCGTCGCGCCGTGCCGAGCGCACGCTCCGCGATCGCGCCCACGAGATTTGCGAGACCATCGGTCTCAGCGACGTCACGGACCGTCTCGCGGCCGAACTTTCGCTCGGACGGCTGCGCGAGCTCGAGCTCGGGATGGCGCTCGTGCGCCGCCCGCGCCTGCTGCTGCTCGACGAGCCCTCCGCCGGCCTGGACCCGCGCGAGACCGCGGCGCTCGGCGAGATCGTCCGGCGGGCGCGCGATGCGCAGGATCTGTCGGTGCTGCTCGTCGAACACGACATGGATCTGGTGCAAAGCCTCGCGGAACACGTCTTCGTGCTCGACTTCGGCGAGATCATCGCGCAAGGATCGCCCGAGCAGGTGCGCCGCGATCCGGTCGTGCTCGAACGGTACCTTGGCAGCGCCGACCTCACGCTTGCCGCGGCGGCCGGTGACGGGACCGAACGGAAGGCGGTGAGCCGTGCTCGCCGTTCGTGACATCGACGTTTTCTACGGACGCGTGCAGGCGCTGCGCTCGGTCACGCTCGAGATCGGGCCGGGCGAGATGGTCGCGTTGTTCGGCGCCAACGGCGCGGGCAAGACCACCACCCTGCGGGCGATCACCGGCATGCTCCCGTTGACGACCGGCGAGGTTGTCTTCGACGGCACGAAGCTCAACGCCATGAGCCCCGAGGCGATCAACGCCTTGGGCATCGCGCACATCCCCGAGGGCCGGGGGATCTTTCCGCACATGACGGTCTGGCAGAACCTCAAGATGGGCGGCTACGCCAAGCGCCTCAAGGCCGGGCCGCTGGCCGAGCAGGTCGACCGGGTCGTGGGCCTTTTCCCGCGGTTGAAGGAACGGCTCGGGCAGCAAGCCGGAACGATGTCGGGCGGCGAGCAGCAGATGCTCGCGATCGGACGGGCCTTGGTCGGTTCGCCCCGTTTGCTGCTGTTGGACGAGCCCTCCCACGGTCTCGCCCCCAAGATCGTGCAGGAGGTCTTCGCGCTTTTGGCGAACCTCCGAACGGAAGGCATGGGCTTGCTGGTGGTCGAGCAGTACGCAGCGGTCGCCCTGTCGGTGGCCGAGCGTGGCTACGTGCTCGACCGTGGTGCGGTGGCGTTCGCCGGGGATGCCGAATCGATCGCCTCCGATCCGAATGCGCTCGTGGGCGCATACCTGGGAGCGTGACGAACAGATGAAGAGGGCAGCGAGAATGATCCGTGCGGCGCTCGTCGCGATGCTGGCGCTCGCGGCCATGCTCCCCGGCCATGCGCGAGCCGAGACGCCGAACGCCGCCGTCAACGGATTCGCTCGCGCCTCGGCCGCTTTCATCCCGTTCAACGTCAACCCGAACTTCGACTTCTGGCCGGTCTACAGCCTCAGCGAGACCGACGGCTCGTTCAGCCACGGCCTGGCCGGCGGCTTCTGGCCCGGTTTCCTCGTGGATGCAACCTTCTTCCAGTTCGGCTATCAGCCGTTCGAGCGCGCCCTGTTCGGCGTGGCCGAGTCGGCGTACCCGATCACTCCGTTCGAAGACACCGCCTCCTCGACGGACTTCGCCGAGATGTGCGCGGCCGGCGAGAAGTCCACGGTGCCGCTTCCGGATAATCAGGGCGACCTGGGCGCGCCCGAGCCGATGCTGACCGGCTGCCAATCGCTCTACACCCAGTACAAGAACCGCATTCCCTACAGCGTTTCCGACGCGCGAACCGTGAGCGGCGAGCTGTTCAGCGACTCCTCCGCGACCGGCGTCGAGCTTCGGCTGGGCACGATCGTCGCCGGATCCGCGTACTCGAGCTCGTTCACCGACGCATCGCAGGGCGGCAAGACCGTCTCCGGCGCCACGGTCCTCCTCAGCGACATCAAGATCACCGACGCGCTGCGCATCGAGCAGCTCCGGTCGGTGGTGCGGACCGTGGCCGACGGAACGGCCAAGGGCGCCAAGATCGAGCGCACGCTCGAGATCCTCAACGCGCGATTCCAGCAGCAGCCCGTTCGCATCGGCGAGGACGGCGTCACGCTGCCCGACGGGACGCCGTCCTCGCCGATGCGAAC
>DATLFO010000147.1:0-3153 GCA_035541035.1 Actinomycetota bacterium | reverse complement strand
CCCGCATCGGCTGCCGTTCGTGCGCGGCGACCAGCATCAGGCCGCTGGCTTGTGCCATCTCGACCACGCCGGTGCCGTCGGTGAGCCGCCCCAGATGCCCGCGCACCGGCAGCCCCAGCGGGCCGCGCGCGATCACACCCATGATCGTGCCGCCCGCGCCGGCGATCAGCGCGTCGAGCGTGCCTTCGCCGCCGTCGGCGACCGGCAGCAGCACAGGCGTGCCGCCGGCGGCGCGCACGCCCGCGGCGATCGCCTCGGCGGCGTCGGTCGCGGCCAGCGACCCTTTGAACGTTGCGGGAGCGACGATGACCAACATGTCGGCGCGCAGGATATTCGCCCCGCGAGGCGGCGGAAACTCGGCCCGGCGATGATAGAGTAAAAAGTACGATGAAAAAAGAGACGGTCGTCGTCGCGGGCCACTCGTTCACCCTGTCGCGCGAGCGGATCGAGGCCATCTGCCGCGACCTGTATCCCGACCCGGTGCGCGACCACTACACCGTCATCGAGGGCCGGCGCTTCCCGCCCAAGCAGATCATCGGCGCGATCACCGGACTCGATCGGAACGACTTCACCACCAATCAGGCGCGGTCGATCTTGCGGCGACTGGGCTTCGCATCGGGCCGCGCCGGCGAATCAAAGCCGCCCCGCGCCGCCGAGTCCGCTCCCGCGTACCGTCACTCTGACGCCGATGCGCTCCGGCCGTACCTCGGCCGGTGGGTCGCGACCCGCGCGGGTCAGGTCGTGATCGCCGCCGATTCGCCGCAGGCCGTCCTCGCGGGGCTCCGGGCGGCGGGCATCAAGGCCGAGTCGCTCTTTCGCGTTCCGCTGGATCCCGCCGCCGATGTCGGAGGCTTCGCGTCGTGAAGATCGGCTTTCGATCTCTTCCCGGCCCGGCCGAGGACGTTCGCCGGCCGCTGGTGGATGTCAAAGTCGGCGGCCTGGACGATGCGGCGCTGGCCTGTCTGCTGGACACCGGATCGCTCCACAATCGTTTCGCTGCCTGGGTCGCGCGCGAAGCCGGCATCGACCTGGACGGCATCCAACCGCACAGCATCGGGGTCGGTGGCCGTCCGGTGATCGCGCGGACCACGGTCGTTTCTCTCGCGGTCGGCTCGCACCGTTGGGAGGCGCCGGTGGCCTTCTGCGAACCGTGGCCGTGGGACTTTCAGCTGCTCGGCCAGCAGGGATTCCTGCGCTTCTTCCGCGTCGTGCTCGACGCGGCCGACTATCGGATGGAGATCACGCCGAATCGCCGCTAAGCGGCGCCCTTGATCACCGCGTGGATCGCCGGCGTTCCGTAGTGCGCGACCAGCTCGGCTTCGTGCGAAGCGTCCAGTACCACCAAATCGGCCCGCGAGCCGGGCCTCAGCACGCCGTGCGTCCGGTCGCGCGCGAGCGCCGCGGCCGCATGGCGCGTCACGCCCAGGATCGCCTCTTCCACGGTCATGCCCAGCTGCGCGCAGGCGAGCGAGGCGGCCAGCGGCAAATTCTCGCTGTAGGACGAGCCGGGATTGAAGTCGGTCGAGATCGCGACGCGCACGCCCGCGTCGATCAGCATGCGGGCCGGCGCGGGCGAGCTTTGCGTCATCATCGACGCGCCCGGAAGCAGCACCGCCACGGTGCGGGCGCGTGCCAGCGCGGCGGCGTCGTCTTCGGTAGCGTGCTCTAGATGGTCGGCGCTGACGGCGCCGAACTCGGCGGCGACCGCCGCGCCGCCCGTGCGTGCGAGCTGCTCGGCGTGAACCTTCAGCGACAGGCCTTCGCTGCGCGCGGCGCGAAGGATGATGCGCGCCTGGGCGGGCGTGAACGCGCCCTCGTCGATCCACACGTCGCAGAACTCGGCGAGCGAGCCGATCCCGGGGATCATGCCTTCGGCGACCAATGCGACGTAGCCGTCGGGATCGTCGGCGTACTCGTCGGGAACCACGTGCGCGCCCATGAACGTGCGGACCACTTCGACGGTGTGACCGGCCGTCGCGGCCACTTCCAGCAGCCGCCGTTCGTGCTCGGCGTTCAGCCCGTAGCCGCTCTTGGCCTCGATCGTGGTGACCCCGAACGACAAGAACCGGTCCAGCCGCCTGCGAGCCAGTTCGCGCAGCGTCTCGGTGGACGCGGCGCGCGTCGCGGCCTTGGTGTGCCGGACACCGCCGGCGGTATAGGCCTCGCCGCGCATGCGCGCCGCGAACTCGGCCAGCCGGTCGCCGGCGAACACCAGATGCGTATGGCAGTCCACCAGGCCGGGCACGACGGCCGCGCCGCGCGCGTCCAGCTCGGTCGCATCCGCCGCGACCTCGACCGTCCCCAGATCGCTTTCCGGGCCGCACCACACGACCACGCCTTCGCGCGCGGCGAGCGCGCCGCGCTCGATCACGCCCAGCACACCGTCGCGCTCGGGATCGCAGGTGACCAGGCGCCCGGCACCCCGCAGGACGAAGTCCGCGGCACCGCTCATGCCGGCGGCATCGGGATGTGCACGCCGCGTTCGCGCGCGACGTCGAGCGCCTCGGGATAACCCGCGTCCGCATGGCGCATCACGCCCGTCCCCGGATCGTTGGTCAGAACGCGCTCCAGCCGCAGCGCGCCATCGGCGGAACCGTCGGCAACCACGACGACTCCGGCATGGATGGACTTGCCCATGCCGACGCCACCGCCGTGATGCACGCTGACCCACGTCGCTCCCGAGGCGACATTGAGCATCGCGTTCAGGATCGGCCAGTCGGCGATGGCGTCGGAGCCGTCGCGCATCGCCTCGGTCTCGCGGTAGGGCGAGGCGACGCTGCCGGAGTCCAGATGGTCGCGGCCGATCACGATCGGCGCGGCGAGGTCGCCGCGCGCGACCATCTCATTGAAGCGAAGGCCGGCCTGATCGCGCTCGCCGTAGCCGAGCCAGCAGATGCGCGCGGGCAGACCTTGGAACGCGACCCGCTCCGCCGCCATGCGCAGCCATCGCTGCAGCGGATCGTTGTCGGGAAACAGCGCAGCGATCGCTCGGTCGGTGGCGACGATGTCGGATTCCTCGCCCGACAGCGCGACCCACCGGAACGGACCTTTGCCTTCGGAGAACAGCGGCCGGATGTAGGCGGGCACGAAGCCCGGATAGGCGAACGCATCCGCGTAGCCGCCGGCGACGGCCTCGCCGCGCAGGTTGTTGCC
>DATLFO010000146.1:0-7962 GCA_035541035.1 Actinomycetota bacterium | reverse complement strand
TAGAATCGCCCGCGCCGTCAGATCAGCCCGACGGCAGCTCGCCGGAGTAGCTCAGGGGCAGAGCAGCCGCCTCGTAAGCGGCAGGTCAGGAGTTCAAATCTCCTCTCCGGCTCAAATCCGTTCCCCCGGTCGGAAGCACCGCCGTCACCGCCGTCACCCCCGTCACCGCCGTCACGGGCGTCACGGGCGTCACGGGCGGCATCGCGGCCCCGGGAACCTCCGGCGGCGCAGGCATCGGGCTCGACGGCTTCGCCGGGATGACGTCGTCGACGATCTGTCCGGACATCTCCACGATCCGGTCCGCTTCGGCTTCGACCGGGTCCGGCGTGCCCCCGCGAACGACGGATTCGACCTGTCCCGTGAAGGTCTTATCGTGAGGCTTCGGCTCGGGCTTTGGCTGCGACGGCGGGCCGAAGTCGGGCTCTTCGTGGCTGCACCACGCATCCAACGGCGCGTTCGTGGCCCGCGCCAGCGTGAGCCCGAAACACGACGCCGCATGAACTCTTCCCACGTTCCACGTCGAGCCGTCCGTCCCGGCTTGCATCGTCCAAACGATGCGCTCGCCCGACACCAGCGTGCGGCGTCCGCCCCGGATCCCGGCGACCCCGATCGTTCGGCCCTGCTCGTCCACCACGATCGAATGGCCGTGCCCGACCGTGTTCACACGAGCGATGACCGCCCCAACGGCCGGCCCGTTGGCAATGTCGCGCTCCATTCCGCGGCCGATCTCGATCGTGCACGAGTAGGAGCGCTCCAGCTCCCGGTCGTTCTCGCGAACGAAGGCGGTGTCGGCCTCGAACGTGACCGGCTCGTCACCCAGCTCCCCGGCCGCGCCCGTGGAGTACCGGCGCGTGACGCCGTCGAGCGTCTCCTCGATCTCGCACGAGAAGTCGTAGGGGATCGGGGTCAGCGGCGTGGTGGCGCGGCGGACCGGATCGGCGGCGCGCGCCGGCATGTTCTCGACGACGGTGTCGGTGGGACTCGCCGGCAAACCAACGGCGGGAAGGTCGACGGCGGGCACGTGGGCCGTGCCGGCAGGTGCGGCGGTCGCGGTCAGCAGCGTGACCAGCGCTGCGGCGAAGGCGAGGCGGGCTCGCATGATGTTCCCCCTGTCGCTCTGTGCGCCTCCCCCCGGATGGCGCATTCGCCCCATTCGTGTCGGGAGGAGGGGGAAATCAACTGATTCGAATCTATGAGGGGAGCCGTCGGGGAACGAAAGTACGGTGGCCCCGGGCCGGGGCGGGGAGACGGGCCCGCCCGTGCGCCGGCATCGTTGCCGGCGACTTACAGGTTCGCTATCCGGCGTGCTGGAGGGTTCCGGCGAGGATGCGCTGCGCGACACCGCGACGCTGCATGTCGATGCGCTCCTTCTCGGTCACACCGCCCCAAACTCCGTAGCGCTCGCGGTTCTGCAACGAGAATACGAGGCATTGAGCTTTGACGGTGCAGACTCCACAGATCTCCTTGGCGCGCCACGCGTCGTCCTCGGAGACAGGGAAGAAGACCTCCGGCTCGACGCCGCGGCAGGCAGATTCCTCCTGCCAGGTGTACCGGTCGTCGTCCACTTGTGAATCCTTTCACTAGCGCTTGCAAGAGTTTAGCAGTCCTCATCGGAAAGTAAACACCCGCACCCCAGAAGTTTGGTGGTTCTCGGGTGCGTGTGTGGTAGCATTCCGCCGCTTTGAAACCACACCGTTCGATCACGCGCGCACTGACCGTGCTCGTGTCTGCCTTGGTTTTCAGCCTCGCCGTCGCATTGCCGGCGTTTAGCGCTGATTCATCGCCGATTGCCCCGACGCCGACCCAAACGGCCGAAGGGGCGGAAGGCGAAGGCGAGGCAGGCGGCACGCCGGTCATCGCCGAGCCCGGCCCGCCGGCTTCGTACTACGCGTCCTACGGATTGATCGCCATCGGCGGCTTGACCGTCCTCGCCGTTCTCGCCGGATATCTGTTCCAGGCACCCGGCTTCCGCCGTAGCTCCAAAGGCGCATAGTCCGCTTCGCGTCTCGCGAAATCCGGCATCCGCGGTTCGAATCCCCTCCGAGGGGATATCCTCGCGTTGATGCCTTCAACTCCTGAGCTCGTCGACTGGTCGGTCGCCCGCCGCGTCGGGCGCGCGATCGCCGGCAACGGCCCGCCCGTCGCCCGGTCCGAAGCCGAACGCATCGTCAAGGAGTTCCACGGCCATGTCGAGACCGCCGACCGTCTCGTCCGCGCGTATACGAATCTCGAGCCCATGCGTGAGCCCGGCGACACCGCAGTGCTCGGCCGCGCCGCGTGGGTGGACGTCAACGTCGAGGCGATGCGCGGCCTGCTGCGTCCTCTGGGGGAGCGTCTCGCCCCCAAGATCGGCAACCGCCGGAGCGGGCGCCTCGCGGTCGGCCTGCAGATCGGCATCCTTCTCGGCTACATCTCGCAGAAGGTCCTGGGCCAGTACGACCTGCTGCTGGCCACCGGCGAGCCCGGCCGCGTCTACTTCGTCGGCCCTAACGTCGTCGCGGCGGAGCGCCGCAACCGGCTCGATCCGCACGACTTCCGGCTGTGGATCGCGCTTCACGAGGTCACACACCGCACGCAGTTCCTGGCCGTGCCGTGGTTGCGCGACCGCGTTGCCGATCTGATCGAGCAGTACCTGGCCGGGATCAAGGTGGATCGCGAGCGGCTCAAGGAGGCCATGGCGCGCGTCAAGGAGCTCGCGACCGCGGGGCCGGACGCGTGGCGCCGCGCCAACATCATCGAGATCTTCCTCACCGGCGAGCAGCGCGAGGCCATCGACCGGATGCAATCGCTGATGTCGGTCGTGGAAGGCCACGGCAACTTCGTGATGGACGGCGTCGCCGCCGAGGAGATTCCCACCTACCAGAACCTTCGCGAGGCGCTCAACCGGCAGCGGGCCGAGACCGGCGGTGCCGAGCGCGCATTCCAGAAGCTGATCGCGCTCGACCTCAAGTACGAGCAGTACGCGGTCGGGCAGCAGTTCTTCGACGAGGTTGCCGCGGAAGGCGGCATGGCCGCCGTGAACCGCGTCTGGGACAAGCCCGAGAACCTGCCGACGCTCGACGAGCTTCGTGACGCGAAATCGTGGCTGCAGCGGGTTACGCCCGAGCCCACGCTGTTCGACGAACAAGGCTCGTGAAGCCGGATGCGTTCCTCGCTGCGGTCGGTGACACCATGCGCCGCCGCGGGATGGACGCCCCCGCGGTCATCCTCGTCGCCGTCTCGGGCGGTCCGGACTCGCTCGCGCTCGTGCACGCGCTGCACCGGCTGGAGTACCCCGTCGAGATCGCCCACTTCGATCACGGTGTTCGCGAGGGCTCCGGCGACGACGCCCGCTTCGTGCACGAGGCCGCCGAGGAGCTCGACGTGCGCTTCCACTTGGGTCGTCCCGACGATCACACGGTGGTGCGGCGCCACGGGGAGAGCCCCGAGGAGGCACTGCGCCGCGAACGGCTCGCGTTCCTCGAGCAGACGGCGCAGCGGCACGGCATCCGCCGCATCGCCACCGGTCATACGCTCGACGATCAGGCAGAGACCGTCTTGATGCGCATGCTCACCGGCGCGGGCCGGCGCGGCCTGTCGGGCATCCCGCCGGTTCGCGGCCCCTACATCCGCCCGCTGATCGACCTTCGCCGCGCCGACACCGCGGCGTTCTGCAAGGCGCTCAAGCTCAAGCCCCGCCGCGACCCGACCAACGGCGACGAGCGCTACCTGCGCAACGCGATTCGCGCCGACCTGTTGCCGCATCTGGCCGCGCGCTACAACGCGCGCATCGCCGAGGCGCTCGCGCGCAGCGCAGACGTCCTTCGCGACGAGGACGCGCTGCTGGACGCGATGCTGGCCGACGCGATCCGGCCCGAGGCCGCGGCCGGCGCGCTGCGGATCCGCACCGAGGACCTGGCCGAGCTTCATCCCGCGATGCAGCGCCGCGCGATCCGCCGCCTCGCGGCGCTCGACGCCGTCGCAACCGAACGGCTTCGCTTGCTTGCGCTCCACGGTCGCTCCGGCGACCAACTTTTCTTGCCCGGTCGATTGAACGCGCGTCTCGAATATGGTTGGCTCGTCGTCGGGCCGGCCACTTCCTCGCCGGCCCGGCCGGACGCAGAAACGCTCATCGTTCCCGGAGTCACCGATCTGCCGGGATGGGCGGCGCGGATGCGTGCGGTCGTGGCGGCCTCGCGGCCGGATCCCTTCCCCGACGGCATCGCGGCGTGCGCGCTGGACGCGAACGCTGCCGGCGAGCCGCTGTCGGTCCGGGCGCCCAAGCGCGGCGACCGGTTCCGGCCGTTGGGCATGGCACGATCGAAGGCGCTGAGCGACGTGTTCACCGACGCGAAGGTTCCGCGGGGTGAGCGTGCGACGACACCGGTCGTGGACGGACCGAACGGGATCGTCTGGGTCGTCGGGCACCGCTTCGACGATCGATGCAAGGTCACGCAGACGACTCGGCGGGTTCTGGTGCTGGAATGGGAGCAGGCCTAGCCTGGCGAACGGAGGAAGTCGTTGTGGGCGAGATCAACACCGACATCGAGCAGGTTCTGATCACCGAAGACGAGATCCAGTCCAAAGTCGCGCTGCTCGGCAAGGAGATCTCCGAGGACTACCGGGGCAAGGATCTGCTGCTGGTCGGGGTGCTCAAGGGCGCCTTCACCGTCATGGCCGACCTGTCCCGCGCGATCTCGATTCCCTGCGAGTTCGACTTCATGGCCGTCTCGTCCTATGGCTCGTCGACCCAGACCAGCGGCATCGTGCGCATCATGAAGGACCTCGACCTCGAGATCGCCGGCCGCCACGTTCTGATCGTCGAGGACGTCATCGACTCGGGCCTGACCCTGTCGTACTTGCTCCGAAATCTGCGGTCGCGCGGGCCGGCCTCGCTCGAGGTCTGCGCGATGCTTTCCAAGCCGGACGCCCAGAAGGTTAAGCTCGACGTGAAGTACCACGGCTTCGAGCTTCCCCCGGTCTTCGTGGTCGGCTACGGCTTGGACTATGCCGAGCGATACCGGAATCTGCCCTACGTCGGTACACTCAAGCCGCACATCTACCAGGACTAACCAACAAGGAGAGGCTTGTGGCACGGACGTTCCGGGCGACGATCTCGTTCTCGGCCGCCGGAGGGACCCCGGTCGCGCGGGTTCCGATTGCGCCCGAGATCGCCGAAGAGCTGGGCCTGCGGCCCGGCGAGAGCCTGCGAGCCTCGATGCGCGGGGCCGAGTTCACCGGCACCGTCTCGGGATCGCTCAAGACCCCGAGCCTGTCCGTCCCGATGGACGTCATCACCACTTTGGGAATTCGAGAAGGCCAGGGTGTCCGGATGACGGTGATCGGACGAGCCGAGTAAACGACCCCGACCTCGTGACTCCCTGCGCCGAATGCGGCCGGGGTGGTACGATCGGCCGAGCCTATGCCACCGAACCTTCCCGGCCGCAACAGCGGCAGCAGCCAGCGTCCCGGATCACCATTCAATAGGGTCTTCCGCGGACCGATCGTCTATCTCGCGCTCATCGCGCTTCTGCTCTGGACGTTCGTGTCCTATTTCGGGCCGAACCGAACCGTCAAAGAGTTGCGGCTCGATCAGTTTGAGACCTCGCTGGACGCCGGTCAGGTCGAGACGGCTACCTTCTTCGACCGCGACGCCCGGGTCGAAGGCAAACTGACCGACGGCACCCGCTATCGGGTGAAGTACCCCGACCAGTACGTCGACACGCTCTTGAAGAACGTGCGCGAGCACCCCGAGGTCCAGGTCAAGATCGAGTCGGGCGGCCAGTCGCCGATCCTGTCGTTCATCTTTCAGCTCTTGCCCTTCTTATTGATCTTCGGGTTCTTCTTCTTCTTCATGAACCAGATGCAGGGCGGCGGGAATCGAGTGATGTCGTTCGGCAAGGCCAAGGCGAAGCTCGTCACCAAGGACATGCCCAAGGTCACGTTCAAGGACGTAGCCGGCGTGGACGAGGCCGTCGAGGAGCTCACCGAGGTCAAGGAGTTCCTCCAGAACCCGGCCAAGTTCCAGTCGCTGGGCGCCAAGATCCCCAAGGGCGTGCTGCTGTACGGCCCGCCGGGATCGGGCAAGACGCTGCTGGCCCGCGCCGTCGCGGGCGAGGCGGGCGTGCCGTTCTATTCGATCTCGGGCTCGGACTTCGTCGAGATGTTCGTCGGTGTGGGTGCGGCCCGCGTCCGTGACCTGTTCGAGCAGGCCAAGACCAACGCGCCCGCGATCATCTTCGTTGACGAGATCGACGCGGTCGGCCGCCAGCGCGGCGCCGGCGTGGGCGGCGGCCACGACGAGCGCGAGCAGACGCTCAACCAGCTGCTGGTCGAGATGGACGGCTTCGACGTCAAGACCGGCGTGATCATGATCGCCGGCACCAACCGGCCCGACATCTTGGACCCGGCGCTGCTTCGTCCCGGCCGCTTCGACCGTCAGATCGTGGTGGACCGCCCCGACCTGAAGGGCCGCCTCGCGATCCTCGAGGTTCACGCGCGCGGCAAACCGGTCGCCGACGACGTGGACCTGGAAGTGCTCGCACGCCGCACCCCCGGCTTCACGGGCGCGGACCTCGCCAACGTCATGAACGAGGGCGCGCTTCTCGCCGCGCGCGGCGGGGAGAAGAAGATCACCATGCACGTGCTCGAAGAGTCGATCGACCGCGTCCTGGCCGGTCCCGAGCGCAAGAGCCGCGTGATCTCCGAGAAGGAGAAGCGCGTCATCGCCTACCACGAGGCCGGTCACGCCGTCGTCGGGCACGCGCTGCCCAACGCCGACCCGGTCCACAAGATCTCGATCATCCCGCGCGGCCGCGCGCTTGGCTACACGCTGTCGCTGCCGACCGAAGACCGCTTCCTGGTGACCCGCGCCGAGCTGATCGACGAGCTGGCGATGTTCCTGGGCGGCCGCGTCGCCGAAGAGCTGGTTTTCGAAGACCCGACCACCGGCGCGCAGGACGACATCAGCAAGGCCACCAAGATCGCGCGTCAGATGGTCACCGAGTACGGCATGAGCGACCGGCTCGGCCCGCTCACGCTCGGCCAGAAGAGCGACAACGTGTTCCTGGGCCGCGACATGCATTCGACACCCGACTACTCCGACAACATCGCCTTCGAGATCGACAAGGAGGTGCGCCGCCTGATCGACGAGGCGCACCAGGAAGCGCTCGACATCCTGAACGAGAACCGCAAGGTCCTCGACAACATCGTCGACACGCTGTTCGCGAAAGAGACGATCGAGAAGGAAGAGCTGGCCAAGATCCTCGGTCCGATCAAGAAGCGTCCGGCCCGTCCGTTCGACGGGCGCACCGCCATGAAGGCCAACGGCGGCTCCAAGCGCCGTCCCGCCGCCGAGGCGCCGGCTCCTGCCGGCAAGCCCAGCGTCAAGCGCAAGCCCAAGCCGAAGCCCAAGCCCGGCCTCTCGCCGGCATAGCACCGGCTTTTAATGTTCGGGCAGGAGGAATTCGCCCGAACCGCCGACACCGTGTTGTGCCAGGCCGAAGACGACTCGTTGACCTTCGTCGCCCGGGGGGACGCCGGCAGGTCACAAGATTGCGTGTGGCTGGGCTGCGACGAGACCTATGCGATCGCGGTTCGGCCCGGCCAGCGCTACGTCCTGCGGATTTTCAACTATCTGAATGCCGGCCCGGTCGAGGTGACCACGTCGTATGCGCGCAACCGCTGATCGGGGAGCGCGGCGCCGCCGTACAATGACGAGGATGAGTGCATCCCGTTCGAGCGCCGAGATCGTTGCCGAGCTGCTGCGCGCGCTCGGCGAGGATCCGTCGCGGCCGGGGCTGGCGGATACGCCGGAGCGGGTCGCAGCGGCGTATGCCGAGCTTTTGTCCGGCCGCGACGTCGATCCTGCTTCGATCCTGGAGCCGCTGCCCGGTGAGCACGGCTCGGGTTTGATCCTGGCTCGCGACATTCGGCTCGCCTCGCTGTGCGAGCATCATCTGCTGCCGTTCGTCGGCACCGCTG
>DATLFO010000145.1:0-4478 GCA_035541035.1 Actinomycetota bacterium | reverse complement strand
CGGTGACGTCCTGGACCGCGGCGTGCCCGGGCGCGGCCGTCATCAAGGGCACGGCGAGGGCCGCGACGACGCGAAGCGTCTTCATGGTCGGATTGTTCGCTTCGCCCGAGCCGTGTTCCTGCCGGGGACGAAGCTAGAGCTCGGCGAAGACCGATTCGGGGATGTCGAAGTTGGCGTAGACGGCCTGGACGTCGTCGTGGTCCTCGAGCGCGTCCATCATGCGAAGGACTTTCCTGGCGTTTTCGCCGTCGACGGCGACGGTGTTCTGCGGAAGCATGGTGACCTCGGCGCTGAGCCGCTCGATCCCGGCCGCATCGATCGCGCCGCGAACCGCCTCGAAGGCCTTCTGCTCGCACACGATCTCCCAATCGCCGCCTGCGTCACGCACGTCGTCGGCGCCCGCCTCCAGGGCGAGTTCCATCAGCTTGTCCTCGTCGGCGGCGCTCTTGGCCACCACAATCACGCCCCGCTTGTCGAACATCCACTTCACGCTGCCCGGCTCACCCAGGCTGCCGCCGTGCTTGGAGAAGATCGCGCGCAGATCCTGCGAGGTGCGGTTGCGGTTGTTCGTCAGCCCTTCGACGAGCATCGCGACCCCGCCCGACGCGTAGCCTTCGTAGAAGATGGTCTCGTAGTTCTCGCCCGCGATCTCACCCGCGCCGCGCGCGACGGCGCGGTCGATGTTGTCCTTGGGGACCGACGCGTCCTTCGCTCGCTGGATCGCGTCGAACAGGTTCGGGTTGTTGTCGGGATTGGGATCGCCCTGGCGGGCCGAGATCTCGATGGCGCGCAGCAGCTTGGCGAACAGCTTGCCGCGGGCCTTGTCGAGCTTGCCCTTCTTCTCCTTGATGCCCTTCCAATGAGAATGCCCGCCCATTACAGCTCCAAGAAAAGTCGGTGAATGCGGTCGTCGCCGGTCAGCTCCGGATGGAACGAACATACCAGGGTGCGTTCCTGCCGGGCCGCGACCGGCCGCCCGCCGTGCTCGGCGAGCACCTCGACGGCTTCGCCGGTCTGCTCGATGACCGGCGCGCGGATGAACACCGCGTGCACGGGCGTGTCGATCCCCTTGACGTCGAGGTCGGTCTCGAAGGAATCCACCTGGCGTCCGAATGCATTGCGTCGCACCGCGACGTCCACGATGCCCAGCAGCGGCTGCTCGTCGTAGGCGCCGCCGACCAGACGCCGCGCGCACATGATCAGGCCCGCGCACGTTCCGAAGACCGGCATGCCGTCCGCCGCGCGCTTGCGCAGCGGGTCGATCAGTCCGTAGTCGGCGGCGAGCTTGCCGATGGTGGTGGACTCGCCGCCCGGGATCACCAGACGATCGACCGACTCGAGCTGCTCGGCCGTGCGCACCTGAACGGCCTCGGCGCCGGCGGCACGAAGGATCCGCTGGTGCGCTTCGAAGTCTCCTTGGAGAGCAAGGACGCCGACCTGCTCGGTCACGGCCTTACCAGCCGCGCGACGCCAGACGCTCGTCGTCGCTCATCGAACGCACGTCCATGCCGCGCATCGGCTCGCCGGTCGTGCGCGTGACCTTGGCCAGCACGTCGGGGTCGTTGAAGTAGGTGGTCGCCTCGACGATCGCCTTGGCGCGTGCGGCCGGGTCGTCGCTTTTGAAAATGCCCGAGCCGACGAACACGCCTTCGGCGCCGAGCTGCATCACCAGCGCGGCGTCGGCGGGCGTCGCCACGCCGCCGGCGCAGAACATCACAACCGGCAGCCGGCCGGTCTCGTGGATCTCCTTCACCAGATCGAACGGCATGCCCTGGTCCTTGGCGATGGTCATGAGCTCTTCGGACGGCGCGGCGTGAATGCGCCGGATGCCGCCGAGGATCGAGCGCAGGTGGCGGACGGCCTCCACAATATTGCCGGTCCCCGCCTCGCCTTTCGAGCGGATCATCGCCGCGCCTTCGCCGATCCGGCGCAGCGCCTCCCCGAGGTTGGTCGCGCCGCACACGAACGGAACGGTGAAGTTCCACTTGTCGATGTGGAACGCCTCGTCGGCCGGGGTCAGCACCTCGGACTCGTCGATGTAGTCCACGCCCGCGGCCTGCAGAATCTGCGCCTCGACGAAGTGACCGATACGGGCCTTGGCCATCACCGGGATCGTGACCGACTCCATGATCGCCTCGACGATCTTGAGGTCGGCCATGCGAGCGACGCCGCCGTCGCGGCGGATGTCGGCGGGAACGCGCTCGAGCGCCATAACGGCGCACGCGCCCGCGTCCTCGGCGATCTTCGCCTGCTCGGGGTTCGTGACGTCCATGATGACGCCGCCCTTGAGCATCTCAGCCAGCCCGCGCTTGACGCGGACGGTACCCCGCTCGACCTGCTCGCTCATCGCTTCCCTCCGCCGAAAACGGCCTGCTACCTGCGGTTTTATGTCAGCCTACACCGCGGGGATCGGGGCCCGCCAACGGCTTTGCCGCGTCCTAGAGCTCCTGAAGGATGCGGATGCGCTCGTCCAGGGGCGGATGCGTGTCGAACCAGTGGTTGAGCTTGCCGAAGAAGCCCGATTCGCGCTGCAAGGGCGATTCGATCCACAGCGAGGCGGTCGCGCGGCTCGCGCTCTGCACGATGGTCTGATCCGCCTTGAGCTTCTCGAGCGCCGCGATCATGCCGGGCGGATAGCGCGTGTATTTCACGCCGGTCAGGTCGGCGAGCGCCTCCCGCCGCCGGCTCACGGCGGCCTGCATCAACGAAGCGAACAGCGGCATCAGCACCGCCGCGACCAGGCCGACCAACGCGAACACCGCCGCGCCGTCCCGGCTGCGCGCGCCGCGCCGGCCGCCGCCGAACCCCCAGAAGAACGAGCGCAGCGTCCAATCCGCGATCAGCACGACCACGCCGACCAGCGTGGCGGTGATCAGAAGCACCCGCGTGTCGCGGTTGGCGATGTGCGCGAGCTCGTGCGCGACGACGCCTTCCAGCTCGAGCCGGTTCATCTTCTCGAGCAAGCCGCGGGTGACCGCGATCGAGGCATGCTCGGGGTCGCGGCCCGTCGCGAACGCGTTCGGCGAGGGATCCTCGACCACGTAGACCTCGGGCTTGGGAATGCCCGCCGCGATCGCCAGGCCCTCGACCAGATTGTGAAGGCGGGGCTCGTCGGCCGGGGTGGTGAGCCGGGCGCGAGAGACCGCGAGCACGACCTTGTCGCCGCCCAGATAGGCCGACCAGCTCATGATCACGGCGATCACGATCGCGATGACCAGGCCGATGAAGCCGCCGCCAAACAGAATCCCGAACAGGTAGCCGAACGCGGCGACGACGAGCACGAACCCGGCCATTAGAAGCCAGGAGCGGCGCATATTGCTTTTGATCAGGTCGAACATCGTGATCCTTCGAACGGTGGCGAAAAGGAGCGTCCGGCGCCGGAGCGGGCCGGGCGGGTCAGAACTCTACCTGCACCGGCGGCCTGGTCGCGTCTTCGGTGCGGAAGAACTCGCGGGGCCGGAACCGGAAGGCCCCGGCGACGATGCTCGACGGGAACTGCTGGCCGAGCGTGTTATAGGTCTGGACCTCGTCGTTGTAGAACTGGCGAGCGTAGGCGATCTTTCCCTCGGTTCCGACGAGCTCTTCTTGCAGGGCGAGAAAGTTCTGATTCGCCTTCAAGTCCGGATAGGCCTCGGCGACGGCCAAGAGCTGCCGCAGGGCCGCGGTGATCATGTTCTCGGCTTGCTCCTGGTCGTGAACGCTGCCGGCGGCGAGGCCTTGCGAGCGCGCTCGCGTGACCTCCTCGAAAAGGGTGCGCTCGTGCGTTGCGTATCCCTTGACGGTGTGGACCAGGTTCGGGATCAGGTCGTAGCGACGGCGGAGCTGCACGTCGATCTGGGACCAAGCGTTGTCCAGGCGGTTGCGGAGCGACACGAGCCGGTTGAACACCACGATGACGTAGAGAACGACGAGGCCGGCGACCCCAAGGACGATCCACACCCACAGCACGCGGGCATCGTAGCGCGTGGCGGGGTCGCGTCAATCCGCACGGTGACGGCGGGCCGCGATGGCGTCCCGATAGGCCTTCTCGACGTCTTCGACGACGCGATCCCAGTCGAACTCCGCCGCGCGGCGGCGGCCGGCGTCCACCAGCGCGTCGCCGAGCCCGGGATCGCGCAGGACCGTCGCAACGGCCGCGGCGAGCGCGTCGGAGTCCCCCGGCGGAACCAGCAGCGCCTCGCGCTCATGGCGCGCGACCGCCGCGTAGCCCGGGATGGAGGTCGCGACGACGGGACGCCCGGCCGCCATCGCCTCGAGCAGCACGATGCCGAACGACTCGCCGCCCAGCGCCGGCAGCGCGACGACCGCGGCATTGCCGAGCACCGCGGCCACGGCCTCGGGTGTGACGCGTCCGAGGAACTCGACGTCGCCGGCGAGCTCGCCGGGGATCGCGCGCTCGCACGCCTCGCGATCGGGTCCGTCCCCGCCGACGACGAGCCGGGCCGGCGGATGCAGCGCCTTGATCGTGGGAAACGCCT
>DATLFO010000144.1:0-7632 GCA_035541035.1 Actinomycetota bacterium | reverse complement strand
GGATACGGCGGCGCGCGAGGCCGCCATAGGGAAGCATGCGCTGTGACCGCCGGGGGCAACCGCCTGCCGCCAGACGCATCATTTGTACAACTGCACCGGGCTCCTGACCAGGTAAGACCCGATCGAGCCGAACCGTCGTTCCCGAAGCGCTATCGCGCGGCCGCGGTCACCCGCGATCAGTTGCCGAACGGAAACGGAATGCCGTCTTCGAACGGATCGAAGCAGACCGGCGTCTCCTCCAGGGGGCCGAGACAGTTGGGCGGGCCGAGGAACTCGAACGGATCCGGGGTTCCCGCCGGTATGAACCGAAGGAATCGTCGCGCGTTGCTTCGGGTGCTCCGCCCGGCGTGATCGAACGCGGTCGCGCTGATCTCGTACAGGCCGGGTTCCGGCAGCTCGATGTCCGCGTACCAATGCGCAGGCCAGTTGCCGCACTGCATGCAAAGGGTCGGCTGGCATCCGCCGCAGTTCGCCTCGACCGTCCATGATTCCGATGCCGGTGCGATCGGTTTCACCGTCACGATGACCCGCCGCAGCCCCACGGCGTCGTTCGCCATCCCACGCGCAGTTACAACGTTGAATGCGATCTCGGTGTTGACGAGCGGCAGGGCGAACGGAAAGTCGCCTCCCTCCATCGAGATTTGCGGCGGAGAGAGATCGACCGCGAACTCCACGAAGCTCCAAGCGTTCACAGGGTTGCCGTTCGCGTCGAGCGCCTGCGCGTTGACCTGGTGCGCGCCTTCGCTGAAGGTCAGCGACGCCGCCCACGATCCGTTCGACACCGGCACCGTCGCGATGGTGTTGCCGTACTCGGACAACCTGACCGACACGCCCTGCTCGGTCGTTCCGGCGACCGACAGGCTGGTCACCGTGTTCACCGAGCCGAAGGTCGGCGAGGTGATCTGAAGCGGTCCGGCCGGCGCGCCGTAGACGTGAAATCCTACCCCTGCCGTCGCGCCCGGAATGCCGTCGAGATCCAACGCGGTCGCGGTCACATCGTGATGTCCGCCGGCCAGCGCGACGCTAACCGACCAGGCTCCCGAGCCCGAGGGCGTGGTCGTTGCGAGCGTCTGTCCGTGCTCGGTCAACACGATCCCCGACGCGTTCGTGGATGTGCCCTCGATCGTCACGGGCGAGGTCTGCTGGGTGCCGGGCTCGGGCGAGGTTATGACGATGGTCGGTGCCGGCACGAGGGACTTCTGCTGCTCGAGCACCAGGGCGGCGTAGGTCCAGAGCACGCAGTCGCCGCCTGACGTGTCGGCAACCTGGAGACGGTTGAGCACGCTGCTCGTGCCGACGGGGAAGAGCGATGCAGGCACGGGGACTGCGGCGTCGTCCCATGACGGTCCGTCGGCGCCCGACAAGGAGTTCGGCCCCAGCACTTGCTGGCCACCGACGGTCATGGCGCCCTCAGGAAATTCGGGCTGCCCGTCGCCGAACCCGAAGTGCAGCTTCGCCCCGAGCACCGGCCGCGCAGTCGGCAGCGAGCCGAACGTATGAGCGATCGAGCCGTAGTGCTGGCCGGGGTTTCCTCCGGTCGCCGCGCCGTCGTTGATGATGATGGTTCGCTGGAAGTCCGCGGACTCGTTCTTGTACAGAACCAGCAGTGAGGCGCCCTGGCCGTCGGCGGGCGACAGGACGTCCCCCACGCCCGCCACCGTGAAGGTGCCGTTGCCGGTCACGATAGACGTTACGTCCGCGCGGTACACGCGATTGTCGTGGCTCGAGTCGCGGCTGTTGAAGTAGCAGGTCTCGGGGGAGCGGCCGATCTGGCCTCCCAAAACGCCGGAGCCGTTAAGAGTGACTACGGGGTCATCGCCGGCGATCACGCTCCAGTACAGCAAGGCTTTGGCGACCGAGGACCCTTCGGGGATCCCGCTGATCGTGATCGAGCCCGACGCGGGACCGCCGTTGCGCCGCGCCAGCCCGACCCCTTCGCTGACAAGCCCCCCACCCACCAACGTGGTGCGGAATGACTCGTTGAGCGAATCCATGCCATCCGCCCGGGATGAGCTCGGAACCGCGGCGAACGAAAGAAGCAAGGCAAGTATGCAGAGACGCTTCACGAGTGATCCCCCCCGGGCTCTCCGATCTCCCCCCACGGCCCGTGATCAGCCATTTCTCTCCCAAACCCGAAAATCCTCTTAAGGATCCATGAAACGGGCAACTCGGAAGGAGCGCAAGCGTTCCGTGGCGAATCCGTATATAGGGGGAGAACCGCCCGCGGGGGGCGGCCTAGGGGGAGAACAGATGTCGAACACATTGGGCGGTCGCCGCCTCATTGCTTTCGCGACACTCGGTCTGGTCCTGACCGCGGTGTTAGCGGTTGCGCCTGCGCCGGCTCTCGGCAACGGCGTGCTCTCGGGTCCGGCCTACCCGCCGCCAGGCGGCGCGACGGTGACGTCGAACTCGTGTACGAACGCGTTCGGGTTCAGCACCCCCTGCGAGGGTCAGACTCCCGGCAGGAACCTGTCCTACACGGTGACGAACCCGGGCTTGTTCACACATACCTACTGGGGGCCGTCGCAGCTTCCGCAGCTGAGCCTCGACAGCGCCGGCGCTCCCGGTTGCACCCCCGGCCCCACCTGCTCGAACAGCCCGGTGACGATCCCGTTCGCGGCGATCTCGGGAACGACGGCCCGGTGGGAGTGCGCGAACAACTGCGTCGGGATTCAGATCTTCTCGGGCGGGGGCTCTTCGATCCAGATGGTGCGCGCGCGCGTCCTCGCGACGGTGACCAGCGGCCCCGCTTGGGTGCTGGCCTCGTCGGTCTCCGGCCTGCCGAACCCCGCCAACGCCTCCGCCGTCCTTCCCGTGACCGGCGTGGGATCGTTCTCGATCAACTACAAGTTCGAGATCTCGACCAACAGTGGATCCACCTGGACGCCGGCGATCGCTTACTACGACCAATCCGCAACCAACCCTGCGAAGCACACCTACATCGCGTGGGGATTCGGCTTCTACTACAACCGTCCTCCGGTCGCCGCCAACCAGTCCTTCACCACCAACGAGGACACGGCCGTCGGCATCACGTTGAATGCGTCGGACATCGACGGCAACGACCTCCACTACTCGATCGGCTCGCCGTCGAACGGAACGTTGTCGGGAACGGCGCCGAACCTGATCTACACCCCTTCGCTGGACTACGTCGGCCCGGATTCGTTCACCTACACCGCGACGGATGGCTTCGCCACCACGGGCGGCACGGTTTCGATCGAGGTCGCGCCGGTCAACGATGCGCCGGTAGCGATCAACCAGGCGATCACGACCGACGAGGACACGCCGGTGACGTTCACGGTGAGCGGCACCGACACCGACACCCCTCCGGAGAATCTGGTTTATGAGGTCGTCGGCCTGCCATCGAACGGTACGCTCGATCTGACGGACATGCCGACGATCACCTACACGCCGGCTCAGGACTTCAACGGCGCCGACAGCGTCACGTTCGACGTCTTTGACGGTGCGCTGCACTCTTCGCCGCTCGGTCTGATCTCGATCACCGTCAACCCTGTCAATGACGCTCCGGTGGCGACGGATTCGGCGGTGACCACCGACGAGGACACCCCGCTCGAGATCACGATGCAGGCCACCGACGTGGATTTGGACACGTTGACCTACACGGTCTTGTCCGGTCCTGAGAACGGCTCGTTCTCCCCGGATCCGGACGGCACCTCGTCCATCACCTACGTGCCGAACGAGAACTTCTTCGGTTCGGACAGCTTCACGTTCCAGGTCACCGACGGACTGCTGGACAGCCAGATCGCGACGGTGTCGATCACGGTCAACGCGGTCAACGATGCTCCGGTCGCCGATGCCCAAGAGCTCACGACCGACGAGGACACGCCGCTCGCCATCACGCTGACCGCGAGCGACGTGGACAACGAGCTGGAGGACTTGAGCTACTCGGTCGTAAACGGCCCGACCTATGGCTCATTGTCGGGCGAAGGCGCCGAGCTGCTGTACACGCCGAACGCGGACTGGAACGGCACCGACTCGTTTACCTTCGTCGCCAACGACGGCGAGCTGAACTCGGTCGAGGCCACGGTCACGATCGTCGTGTCGCCGGTCAACGATGCGCCGGTCGCCGACGACAACATCTCGGTCGAGACGGCCGAGGACAACTCGGTCGAGATCGTGCTGACCGGCTTCGACATCGACACCGACGTCGAAAACCTCGCATATTCCATCGTCGAGGGCCCGGCCCACGGCACGATCGAGTGCTCCGGCACGAACTGCACCTACACGCCGGACGCCGACTACAACGGTCCGGACTCGTTCACCTTCAAGATCAACGACGGTGAGCTGGACTCGAACGTCGCGACCGTGTCGATCAACGTGACGCCGGTCAACGACGCGCCGATCGCCTTCGATCAGACGGTTCTCACCAACGAAGACACCGCGACGCCCATCGTGCTGGGTGGTTCGGACGTCGACGGCGACGAGATCGTCTTCGCGATCGTCGACGGCCCCACGCACGGAACGCTTGACGTGCTCGACGGCAACACGATCGTCTACACGCCGTTCGAGAACTACTACGGTCCCGATGCCTTCACGTTCACCGTCTCCGACGCTGAGTACACATCGAACATCGCGACGGTGTCGATCGACGTCGCCGAGGTCAACGACAATCCGGTTGCGGTGGGCGACGGCGTCTCAACGGAGCAATACACGCCGGTCACCTTCGACGTTCTGGGCAACGACACCGATGTCGACGGCGATGTGTTGACGGTCGTGTCCGCCTCGCCCGGAGCGCACGGCACCACCACGGTCAACCCCGACGGAACACTCACGTACTCGCCCAGCCCGACGTTCAAGGGCGAGGACACGCTGACGTACTCCATCTCGGACGGCCGCGGCGGAACGGCGATCGGATCTGTGATCATCACCGAGATCGGCTGCGGCGAGGACGGCATCAACACGCTCGACGGCACGCCTGCCGAGGGGGCGGCCTCCGAGACCATCGACCGTCAGGTCGAGCCGGTGATCGGCATGGTCGATCCCGACACGGCCGCGACCGTTCACGCGCACAACTGCACGACGGTCGTGTCCGCCGAGAACGCGATCGACGAGCTGGCGGGCGGCTGAACCGCCTTCGGCTGATGGGCGAGCGATGAGGCGATGGGCAAGCGCCGCGGCATGGGCCGCGGCGCTGTCCGTCGCCGGGCTGCCGGCCGTTCAAGCGCAGACGCCCGCCTACGACTGGACGCCGGTCGCGATTCAGCAGCCGCCGGCGACGATGCATCCCGGCATGACGGTGGCATTGACGGTCGCCCTGCGCAACGAGGGAACCCAGACCTGGTTCGCGGACGGGGCGGGACCTGCGCCGGTGCGGCTGGGGACGTCGTCGCCTCGCGACCGCTCGAGCGCGTTCGCCGGGCAGGACCCCTCGTGGCTCTGGTCGTCCGGCAAGCGGATCCGCATGACGACGCCGGTCGTGCCGCCCGGTGGAGTCGGCACGTTCACGTTCACGTTCCGCGCGCCCGAGCAACCGGCATACCCGGTCACGCTCGCCGAACGGTTCCTTCCGCTCGTCGAGCCGGGTGGCTGGATGGAGGGCCGCCCCGAGATCGTCCTGACCACGATCGTGCGGCCGGCGAGCGGCGCGGCGCCGGCGATCCCGCCGGGCCCCGGCGTCCCCCAGCCGCCGGCGCTCCCAACTCCGCCCGCCGGCTACTCGTGGGAGCCGGTCCTCGTTCCGCCCGCGCCCGCGACCATGCATCCCGGAGCGAAGACAGTGCTGAGCGTCTGGCTGCGCAACACCGGTTCGGTCGCGTGGGATGCCGATAACTTCACCGCCACGCCGGTGCGCTTGGCCGCCGTCAACGACGTGGGCGTCCAGCCCCGGGAGCGCGCGAGCGCCTTCGGCCGCGAGGATCCGACGTGGCTGTGGTCGGGCGGCCGACGAATCCGAATGATCACGCCGCGCGTCGAGCCCGGCGCGATCGGCGCGTTCGAGTTCACGTTCAGCGCGCCCGCGGTCCCGCCGTACCCGCGGAACTACATCGAGCGCTTCGCGCCGATCGTGGAAACGGTCGGCCTGCTCGACGACAAGCTGATCACCTTCGCCACCCAAGTTCGCCCGGCTGCGGGACCGGTTCCGGCCGTTCCCGAGGTCCCCGGCACCGAGCCGCTTCCGATCCCGACGCTGACGCCTCCTCCCGTTCCCACCGATCCTCCGTTGCCCACGCCCGTGCCGACGCCCGCGCCGACGCTGCCATCCACGCCCGGCACCGAGTGTGCGACGACGATGGCGCCGCGGATTCAGCATCTGTGGCCGCCGGCTGCAGCGCTTTCGTATTCGCCGAGCGGGACGCTGCTGACAGGAACGATCGGTGCATCGCAGGCCGTCACCTACGGCCTCGGAAAGCTGTTCGTTGCCGACACCGCAAACGATCGGATCGTGCGGACCGATCTCGCCGGGTTCTCGGCCGACGTCTTCGGCTCTGCCGGATCCGGAGAGGGTCAGATGCGATGGCCGGGAGGCATCGCGATCTCGGACAGCGGGATCGTCTTCGTCGCCGATACGGGCAACCACCGCATCCAACAATGGGGATTTTCCGGTCTGTATCTCGGAACCTTCGGGTTTCAGGGCGCGGCGCCCGGCCAGTTCTCCTCGCCGCGCGGCATCGCGTTCATCGCCAACGGACCGTTGCAGGGTCTTCTGGCGATCGCGGACACCGGCAACGACAGGGTTCAGATCATCTCGCGTACCGGGGTGCCGGTCGCGGTCATCGGCGGGCCGGGCGCCGAGCCGGGCAAGCTCTCCTCGCCCACAGGCGTGTCGGTGTGGGGGGACGAGATCTTCGTTGCGGACACCGGCAACAACCGAATCCAAAAGTTCGCCGTTGACGGTCGCTTCCTCGGATCGTTCGGCGGCGAGGGCGAGGGCGACGGCTGCACGATGCTGCCCACCGGCATTCTGGCCAGCCAGTACGGCGTCTTCGTCACCGAAAGTGGGAGCGGGCGCGTCGATCAGTTCACGCGATGGGGCCTGCATCTTCGCACCGTCGGCGGGCTGGCCACGCCGTCGGCCGTGGCGATGGACGGGAGCGCCAAGCTGTACGTCACGCGAACCGGCAGTGCGGGCCTGGTTCGCCTGAACCCGCTCGCATCGGCGCAACCGCCGTCGGTGTGTCAGGAGACCGATCCGATCGAGTGTGTGACCTGAAGCGTTTCGCGGCGAGGGGGAGATGGCTGTGAGAGGCAACAAGACGCGTCGAATGGGCTTGATCCTTGCCGCAGTGCCGTTCGTGGTCGCGCTCGGCTTCGCGTCCTCGGCCGCCGCCCCGGAGCTCCCCGTGGACCGGCCGGCCGTTCCCACACCGGCCGAGCGTCAGACGCCGGCCGGTGGCAACGATCTGGTGCCGACCACTCCTCCGACCGTGCAGCCGCCCGGCGTGGTGCCTTCGCCTTTGGCGTATCGAATTCACAGCAAGTACCGCGCTCCCAGCGGTGACATCGTCGAAAAGTTCACGCCCGCGGTCCTTCTGGTTCCGACCCCCGTCGACGTCGACGGCACCCTCGAGGGGAACCAGGTCCCGGACGTGCTCGCCCAGCTCGTGATCGACGCGGGCCGCGCCACGTTTCGCGTCACCGCATTTCCCGGCGGCACCACGCAGCTGCCGCTTCTGA
>DATLFO010000143.1:0-6465 GCA_035541035.1 Actinomycetota bacterium | reverse complement strand
GGCTCGATGATCCCGCGGCTGGACCGGCTTTTGTCGGACCTGCTCGACCTGGACCGGCTCAGCCGCGGGATCATCGAGCCGAAACGACGGCCGGTCGATCTCGGAGGACTGGTGCGCGGCGTCGTGCGCGACTTCCGAACGTCGTTCGGCCGTCAGGTCGTGTCCGACATCGCGCCCGTCGTCGCCGACGTGGATCGAGCGCAGATCGAGCGCATCGTCGAGAATCTGCTGACCAATGCGGCTCGCCACACCCCCGAGGACACGCCGATCTGGGTGACCGTCGAGGAGTCACCGGAGGGACCCGCGATCGTCGTCGAGGACGCCGGTCCGGGCATCCCGGAGAACCTTCGGCGCGACATCTTCGAGCCGTTCCGCCAGGGTCCCTCCATCCGCGCCCATTCGCCCGGCGTCGGGATCGGTCTGGCGCTTGTGCGCCGGTTCGTGGATCTGCACGGCGGAACCGTCGAGGTCTCGGAACGAAGAGGCGGCGGCTCGTCGTTCCGGATCGTGCTGCCCCGGGCGCAGACAGGCCGCGCGCCACGGCCGACGCTCACCGTCGAGACACCGGCCGCCTCGCCGCGGTCCCACGCGGGCTGACCGGCGACCGGCCACGCTCCGCGTGGCATGATGTCGGTGCGCTGGGGTAGCTCAATCGGCAGAGCAGCTGATTTGTAATCAGCAGGCTGTGGGTTCGATTCCCATCCCCAGCTCTGAGGCCTCGCATCACCGCTCGTTGAGAGGACGCGCGAACAGCCGCGTCAGGATCAAGTCCGTGTCGGCGGGCACGTCGGCCGGGCTCATGCCCGAGCTTCCGGTGCGCGAGTCGTAGAACACGATGAACTTGTGGTACTCCTTCGGGCCAAGCGACACGATCGACGGATAGCCGAAGTCGCTCCAGTTTTTGGTCTGGCCGATCCCCTCGACGTTGACGCGCTCGGTCGACATGAAGGTGCTCTGGTAGACGGCGCGGCCGCGCGGCCACCAGCTCGGCTGGCCGAACACGGTCCTGGACCACGCCATCGCGACGTTGATGGTGTATTCGCGCCGGTCCACCGTCACCAGCGCGAGACGCCCGCCCCCCAAGTTCGCGGCCCACGGAACCATGCCTCGGTCCGAAATGCCGCTGACCCATCCGAGCCGCCGCCAGGTCTTGCCCCCGTCGGTGGAGACGATCTGCATCACGTAATGAACCCACTCGTCGTTGAGACGGCGCGCGCTGCTCGCGAACGCCATCAGACGCGAGGCCGAGTCGGTGGCGCCGTCCACCCAGATCGCAGCGGTTTCGTTCGGCATCTCGGTGTAGGTCTTCCACACCACGCGCTCTTCGGGCCACGTTCGTCCGTCGTCGGTCGAGAAGAACGCGCGGATGCGGTAGTAGGTCCTGCCGTTCTCGACACCGCGGCCGTACACCGTCTGCATCAGCTTGCCGCTCGGAAGCACGACGAGCGGACCGTACGGCGAGAACCCGCTGTCCGGCTCCGTCGGGATGATCGTCTCGACGACTTCGTCCCCGACGATGCGCGCGGCGCGCATATCGACCCACTCGTGCTTGTTGACGGCGCGCGCGTAGAAGACGATCAGCGCACCGCTACGCGTCAACCCGCCCGCCGGATTTCGGTCGTCGAGCTCGGTGTCGATGATGGTATGCGGCGGCCAGTCCATCTCGCCGTCGATGAACGTATACGCGGCGATCCGCCCGGTCGGATCGTCGGCGTGCCGCGAGCCCTGACGTGCGATCGTCACGATCTGTCCGTTGACGGGCACGGTAAAGCCGGCCCCGTCATAGGACATCGCCGGCATCGGCAACGGACGCGGCAACTCCCGCGGCGTCGCCCCGCCTTCGAGGGGGACGAGCAAGAGCAGGGCAAGGACGAACGCAGTTCGGCGCATGTCCGAGACATTCAACACCGAACGGGCCGATCCTTCACGTCACCGGGACCAGAGCAGAGCAGGCTCGCGATCCGGCCGCCGTTCGTTCCGAGTCTCCCGATCTGCCCGTACGGGACCGCGTGCGCGAGGCGCGAGACACTGCGCCGGCATTCGCGCCGCGAACGCCGTCCCTACGGGACGACCGACGATCCGAAAGGACACATCCATCATGCGACGCTTCATTGCTGCGTGCGCCACCGCCGCCGTCTGCGCGCTCCCGGCGAGCGTTCTGGCCGCCGATCCCTCGGCTTCCTGCAACAGCGGCATCATCCCTCCGTCGTCGTCTCCGGCCGGCGCCGGGATCCGCGCCACCACGGAGCCCATGGCCGCCACCGTCACGGCCTGCTCGACGCAGGCGCCTCTGCCGGGGCACGCACGGGTGCGGCTCGATGTCAGCGATCCGTCGATCCTGATCGTGGCGGACGGAGATCCCGCCGCGAACGCCGGCGGATGCACCGACGGCTACACCGCCGCACGGGTGGACGGCACCGGCCCGTCGCTCTACCACCAGCCCGACGGCGGCTACACCTCGCGCGCCCGCGCGAAGTCGCCGGCCGAGATCGCGGACTCGGCGGTCAAGCACTGCACGCTCGCCCCCGCTTCGGCCTGACCCGCCGCCGAAGCAGCCGGGACCGGACGCGCGTCCGGTCCCGGCACCCCTACGGACAGGGACGACGACTCACGTCGCATCGTCACGAACGCCTGGAAATGGTAGAGCCGGCCGTGACGGCCGGCTCTACGAAATCGATGCGCCGATCAGACGGCTTCCAGGCGACGCCGCTCCATGTGGGCCTCGACCTTGCGCTTGATGCGCTGCAGCGCGTTGTCGATCGACTTCACGTGGCGGCGAAGAGAGGCCGCGATCTCCTGGTAGGACTTCCCTTCCAGGTACAGGTTCAGCACGTGCGCTTCGAGGTCGGAAAGGATCTCGGAGAAGGAGGTCTGCATGGTTCGGACCTCTTCGCTCGAGATGACCATCTCGACCGGATCCGAGCTCGCGTGCGTGGACAGCACGTCCACCAGAACGCGGTCCGGCTCGCCGCCGTCGTCCTGGGACATCGGACGGTTGAGCGACACGTACGAGTTCAGAGGAATGTGCTTCTCGCGCGTGGCCGTCTTGATGGCCGTAATGATCTGCCGCGTGATACACAGTTGCGCGAACGCACGGAAGGAAGTCTGCTTCTCCGAGTCGAAGTCGCGGATGGCCTTGTACAGGCCGATCATGCCTTCCTGGACGATGTCCTCACGATCCGCCCCTACCAAGAAGTACGAACGCGCCTTCACGCGTGCGATGTTCTTGTATCGGATCAGAAGGTGTTCGAGTGCTGCTTCGTCGCCGGAACGAGCCCGGATAACCAAGTCCTCGTCGGCAACGTCATCGAGAATTTCGTCGTGCAAACGAGTTACATCAAGATCTGGCCGCACTATATGCTCCCCCGCCGCTAGGAGAGTTGCCCTTACCCAACCGAGCCCCTGTGGAGCGCCCGATGCACAGGGTAGACGCGACCCTTTTCGACGGTCAAGGGAACGAACTAGTCATTTGGAACTAGGTTGGTTTTGCGTCCGGGTGCGAAGCGGACAATTGAGTACCACCCGCCGAAAGCGACCTTGCTCCCGCAGCGGCATACAGAGCAATAGCCCCCGCCACCGACGCGCCGAAGGAGTCGATCGAGCCGCGTTGAGGAATCCGAATTAGGACATCTGCGCGCTCACGTAACAGTCGTGACAAACCTGCGCCTTCCGCGCCGACCACCAAAACCATCGGCTCGGACAGAAGGGGGCAATTCGATACCTCGGTGTCCCCGCTTCCGTCCAGCCCGACGATCCACAGGCCGGCCTTCTTGCACTCGGCCAGGGCCCGCTCCAGGTTGGTGACCAGATCTACCCCCGTGTAGAAGACCGCGCCCGCCGAGGCTTTCGCAACGGTCGCGTTGACCGTCGCCGCCCGCCGCGAGGGCAGCAGCACGCCGTGGGCACCCAACATGTGGGCGCTCCGGATCAACGATCCCGTGTTCTGCGGATCGGTGATCCCGTCCAGCGCGAGCAGCAGCGGGGCCTCGCCGCGCTCCTCCGCGACCGCGACGGCGTCCTGCCACGGCCGGTACACGTAGTCGGAGGCCTCGGCGACCACGCCTTGATTCGCGCCGGTCTCGGCGGACTCGTCGAGCTCGGCACGCGGCACGCGCCGAACCTCGATGTGGCGCTGCTGCGCCAAGGCGAGGATCTCTTCGATCGCTCCTCGCTCCTCCACCCCGGATGCGACCAGCAGCCGCTTTACGTGCACGTTGGCGCGAAGCGCCTCGCGAACCGGGTTGCGCCCTTCGATGCGCATCACGCTAGGACAGCGGATACCAGCGGGCGCCGCCGGGGCGGTCCTCGACCGCGATGCCGGCCTGCTTGAGCACATCGCGGATGGCGTCCGCTCGCGCATAGTCTTTCCCCGCGCGCGCGGCTTCACGGTCGGCCAGCAGATGCTCCACCAGCGGCCCGAGGTTCGCCTGCTGCGTCTGCGGCCACTGCGCGACCGGATCCAGTCCGAGAATCCCGGAAAGCTCGGAGAACGTCGCCAGCGCACGGGCGAGGTCGTCGTGGCTGCCGCTGCGCTCGGCGGAGGCGACGATCTGATTGCCCTCGCCGATGAAGTCGAACAGCACGGCGAGAGCTTCGGGCGTGCCGAAGTCGTCTTGCATCGCCTCCAGGAACTTCTCGCGCCAGGGCGAGGAACGATCCGGCTCGGGCAGCGGCGCGCCCGCGAGCACCGACCGCGCGTTGCGGGCGAACCCGGTGAAACGCGCCCACGCGCCGCGCGCATCCTCGAGCGAGTCGACGGAGAAGTCGATCTGGCTGCGATAGTGGCCCGCCACGACGAAGTAGCGCACGACCGGCGCCGGGAAGTCCCGCAACACGTCCGCGGCCGACACGTAGTTCTTCAGCGACTTCGACATCTTCTCCTTGTCAAGGGTCACGAAGCCGTTGTGAAGCCAGACGCGCACGAACGGCTCGCCCGTGGCCGCCTCGGCCTGTGCGATCTCGTTCTCGTGGTGCGGGAAAATCAGATCCATCCCGCCCCCGTGCACGTCGAAGGTTCGTCCGAGGTACTTCATCGCCATCGCCGAGCATTCGATGTGCCAGCCCGGCCGCCCGTCTCCCCACGGCGACGGCCATGCCGGCTCTCCAGGCTTGGCGGCCTTCCACAACGCGAAGTCCATCGGATGACGCTTGCGCGGGTCGGGCTCGACCCGCTCGCCCGCGCGCATGTCGTCGAGCGACCGGTGAGAGAGCTTTCCGTAGCCGTCGAAGCGCTCGACCGCGAAGTACACGTCGCCGCCTTCGACCGGATATGCCATGCCCCTATCCACCAGATCGATGATGAGCGCGACCATCTCAGCGATATGACCGGTGGCGCGCGGCGCGATGTCGGGCGGCAGCACGCCGAGTGCGCGCATGGTCGAGTCGAACACCCGCGAATACTGCTCGGCGACCTCCCAGGAGGACCGGCCCTCTTCGACACCGCGGGCGATGATCTTGTCGTCGACGTCGGTGACGTTCATGACGAACAGCACCCGGTAGCCGAGCGCGAGCATGGTGCGCCGGATCACGTCGAAGGAGACGGCGGCGCGCACGTGCCCGAGGTGCGGCTGATCCTGAACGGTCGGCCCGCAGACGTACATGCCGACCTGCTCGCCGGGGTCCTTCGGGAAAGGCTCTTTCCGGCGAGTCAGGGTGTTGTAGACGAGCAGGCCCATCGCGCGGGGACTCTATCAGCGTCGCCCCGAGGCGGACGAGGGCAACGAAAGGCGCCGGCCGCAAAGCGGCCGGCGCGACCCGAGCGGCACTTTACGGCCACTGGTTGACGAACGGCAGCGCGTTGGCCGCGCCACCCGTCAGGACCAAAGTGCACATCGCCGCCGCGATCGCCACGACGAACTTCCGCGTTGCCTTCATGTCGTTTCCCCTTCTCACCAAGCCGGACGCTTGTGATATCGGGGACGCGCACGACCTCTCGCATAGTCAATCGGGATGGTTTCCACCCCATCCTTGGGGAGGGCCGGATAGGGGCGAATCGGACGGTACATCCCTGCGATCCCGCCCAATGCGCCCGAAACCGTCCCGGCGCACGGACGCGACGGACTACACCAAGCCGTTCTTCGCGGCCCAGGCGGCAAGGCCCGCCCGTCCGCCCAGAGCGAGCTTTCGCAGGGCGTGCGTGATGTGGTCCTGCACGGTGCGCTCCGACAGGAACAGCCGCGCCGCGATGTCGGCGTTGGACGCGCCGGCGGCCACGAGCGTGGCCACCTCCTCCTCGCGGACGGACAGTCCGCCCCGGCCGGCGCTCCCCGACTTCTTCGGACGGCCCGCGCGGGGCCGCACGCCGCGCGCGCGAAGCTCGGCCTCGATTCGGGATGCCTCGAGCTGGGAACCTCCCGCGACGGCTCGCTCGCGCGCCAGCTTCAGATCGTCGATCGCGTCCTCGCCTCGGCGTGAGGAGACGGCCGCCAGACGGGTGGCCCGGGCGAAGTCCACCGCGTTTCCGAA
>DATLFO010000142.1:0-19949 GCA_035541035.1 Actinomycetota bacterium | reverse complement strand
TCACAGGGACCGGTCGCGGCCGGTGGGGTGACCGGTTCGGCTCGGCGGGCCGTGCGCGTGAGCGCGACGGTCGAGACGCCGGCGGTCACCAGCGCGACGGCCGCGAGGGCCGCGACGATCGTGCGGGCCGCGCGGCGATGGCCGCGCCGACGCAGATCCTGAAGGTCGGTTGCCGGAGGCGGAACGCGCCCGGCGGCGCGTGCCAGCCGCTCGCGAAACAGTCGCTCATCCATGGTCGTCCTCGCTGTTGATTCGAAGGGCCGACAGTCCGCGCGCCACGAGCGAGCGAACCGTTGCGGGGCGGCACCGCAGCACGTCGGCGGCCTCGTCGTCGGGCAGGTCGAGGTAGTAGCGCAAGACCAGTGCGGCTCGCTGCCGCGCGGGGATCGTCATCAGCAGGTCGCGCAGGTCCTGCTCGGCATCGAGGTCTCGTTCGTGCGGCGGGTCGGGCAGCGGCGTCTGGTCACGGCGACGGCCGCGATCGCGAACCAGGTTGATCACGGTCTTGCGCAGGTACGCGAGCGCGCGGTCTTCCTGGCGAAGATGGCCGAGGCGGCCGGCCATGCGCAGGAACGCGTCGTGCATCAAGTCCTCGGCGAGGCTTGCATCGCCGGTCATCAGAAAGGCGAGCCGCTTGAGGTCGTGCCCGTAGAGGGCGTACAGGCCCGCAAGCCGTCCGGAGACCGGCTCGGAGAGGCCTTCGCGCGAAACGCCGACCATTGCCATCACTATGAACGACGAACCAGAGCCGCGTCGTGTTGCAAGGATCGGTGGGTTTCCTTACAGGCCCGTGTATTCGAAGTGCATGCCGTCGGGCGTCATCCACACGCCGCCCCACGAGAATCCGTGCTTCGCCATGATCGCCACCAGCCGCGGATCCTGCGTCGGCTCGTCGCCGAATGCGTTGCCGGTCGGGTTGATGTCCACGGCGATGCCCCAAGTGTGACGCGAGATCGACCGGGCGTCGCCGAACTGGACACGCGGCGCGTAACAGAACGACGGCTCGACGACCAGATGCTCCAGGCCAGCAGCTTGCACCTCGAGCATCGCGGCCGTCAGCGGCCCCATGACCTTCTTGTGGCACCGCATCCGTCCCAGGATCGGGACGTGCTGCGTCGCGATGTTGGCCTCCTCCCATGCCGGGTCCGGCTCGAGCCAGCGGCCCGGTACGTCCACGAAGGAGAACTCGCCGAAGCGTTCCTTGATCTCGGCGAGCGAGAGCAGCTTTCCGGCATCGGGCGTCGCGACGTCCTCACGCGATCCCACACGGACCGGCACCGGCGCGGCAAGCATGCGGGCGGTGTCCTGGAGCGGCGCGGAGCCCGACTCGGTCACCTCGACGACTACCTGCCGCACCTCGGTCACGCCGAGGCGGCTCGCCACTGCGAGCGGAACGAGCGCCTCGACGCCGCTGGTGCGCGCGTCGTCCCGCACGCCGCCGATGACGATGCGCTCGCGCTTGTCGCCGAGCCCGACCGTGATCGCGCCGCCGGGCCGCAGGCCGCGAAGCCGCGCCGACGCCGTGGATAGGACCGCCGTGCCCTGCGCCAGCCACGCCGAGACCGCATCGCCGTCGGCGGGGAGCGGCTCGGCCGCACCGATCGAGAACGGCAGCACGCTCGATGGGGCCCGGGGCTGGAGCAGCTTGCCGCCCTCGACCTTGACGAGGTTGACCATCGCGGTGGTCGCGACGCGAATCCATTTGACGCCCTGCATCTCCTCGAGCGTGGACGGCAACGAGGACGGAAGCGCCTTGGCCGCGTGCACGATGACGGTGCGGGTGCGCTCGGGGGGCGGCGGACCGGCGCTGCACGACGAAGCGGCCGCGCTCAGCGCGACCGCAAGGACAAGCACGCGGGGAAGGGTCACCGAGACGATTGTGCCAAAGCTTCAGGTCGCTTCGCGCGGCACAAATCGGACGGTTTCGATTTGCCAGGGCCTGAGCACGAGCGAGATCGTGCCCGCGTCGCACGGCAGCGGCGTCGCGCGCTCGCCCGTCAGGTCCACCGTCCAGGCCTCGTGCGCCGCGAGCGGCGCGCCCGCCGACAGCCGCGCCTCGCAGGCCGCGTCCGAGGCGTTGTAGATCCGCGCCTCCCAGGCGCCGCCACGCCGCTCCAGCGCGGAAAGCTGCACCGAGGCGGGCTCGACGCGCAATGCCGACCCGGATGGCGGAAGGTCGCCGTCGTGCGGGCGGAGCGCGAGCGCGGCGAACGGATGGCCGAACGTCTCGGCGACGCGGGGCACGTTGCCGGCATGCCAGTCGCCCTCGTGGGGATACACGGCGAGCGAGAACGTGTGCGGGCCTATCAGCTGCGCGCCGGGCGCGGCCAGCATCGGCCCGGCCGGACCCGACCGCGTCGTCAGGTCCTGACGGGACAGCCAGCCGACGCAGCGGAGCAGCGTCACCGCGATCTGCGTTCCGCCGGTGATCTCGTACTCGGGCGTTCCGGTGTGGAGCACCGCGACGCCGCGGGCTCCGTCGCTCGTATCCACCCAGCGCCGCGACGGGAACGTCGGCGTGGCGTGCTCGTAGCCGCTTTCGCCGTCGAGCCCGCGGGCGGTGACGTGGAAGGCGGTGTCGGCGTGCGAGCCCTCGACGCGGCCGGGCAGCGGCACGTGCAGGCGAAGGCGATGATCGGCGGCGGTGTTGTCCACACGCACGTCCACGCGCGCGAACGGCTCGCCGGCGCGCACCGCCCACTCGACGACGACGGGCATCTCGACGGTGCGCCGCGCGCGGCGCGTGCGGGACGGATCGAGCGCGGCGGGCACGCGCCAGGTCTGCCACGAGCGGATGCGCGCCTCGAGCGGGCCGGTGGACACGATCTCGTTGGTGCACGATCGCGGCTCGCTCACGACCGTGTCACGCGCCGGCGGCGAGTAGGTGTACTCGTCACCCGCCTCGCCTCCGTCCACGAGCCCGATGCCGTCCAGACGCATGCCCGCAGCCTCGACGGTCGCACGGCCCTGCTCGTCGAGCGTGACGCGCACGTGCTCGTTCGAGATCGTCGAGCTTTCGGCGGACACGCGCGTCGGCGCCGGGGCTTCGGCCGCGACGGGAAACAGCGTCGTCCAGCCGAGCCCGCCGGTCTCGGGCGCGTCCACCAGCAGCCGCGCGAGCGGCGGTCCGTTTCCGATCACGTGGAACTTCGCGCGCGGTGAGCGCTTCGCGGCCTCCTCGACCTCGCGTTTGGCGGCCTCGACGTCGAAGTGCCCGACGGGGATCGGGCCGAGCTCGAGACGCACCGTGCGCACGCGGCCGTCGGTGAGCGTCATCGCGTTCACGGAGAGCGTGCCCATCATGCGCGAGTGAATCGTCGGCACGATGCGCGCGAGCTCCGCGCCGCGCAGCACCATGTCCACCACGACCTGCTCGGTCTCGGCCAGGCGCTGCACCGGGTGGCGCGAGCCATCCGGCCCGGCGAGCTCGGCGTCGCCGCCGTGGCCCGGCAGCGCCATCACCGCTTCGCACACGCCGGCCCGCGAAAACGGCGACGGGTTCCACAGCAGCACGCCTTCGGTGTCGGGCCGTCCGTCGGGCGCGGCAACGGCCGCGCGCTCGGCGAGCATCTGCAGCGCCGTGTCGCGCACGCCAGCGCCGATGCGCTCGGCCCGCTCGTAGCGCGAGGCGACGGCGAAGGCGACCGCGTCGATCCCGCATCCGCAGACCGAGTCGTGCGCGCTGTTCTCCACCATGCCGAGCCACGCCTCGTCGAGCATGCCGCCCGGGTCAAAGCCGGCGATCGCGGCGAGCGGCTCGGCGTAGCGCTCCAGCATGCGGGACGCGGCCAGCTCGGCCTGCTTGAGCGGCATGCGCGCCGACAGCACGCCCATCAGCACGTTGGCGCGCGCGCTGGAGCGCATCTCCCCGTGCCAGCGCGGCAGGTTCTCGCGCGGCGCGTCCGCCGCGTAGGTGGCGAGCGGCGCGATGCGAAACTCGATCTCGTCCTGGCGTTCGTTGGCCTGATCGAGCGCCGCCGGCAGCGTCGCCGACGGCGCGAGATGGTCGCTGCCGTTCATCGCGAGCACGACGCCCTCGGGCCGGAACGGCTCCATGTCGGCCACGATGCGCTTGGCCCGCACCATCAGGTCCTCGAAGGTCTCGGGCAGGGTCGCCGCGTTCGAGTACGACGTGGCCATGTAGAGCGTGCGGATCTCGGTGCCGTCCGGCGCGACCCAGGTGAAGGCGGGACGGTCGATCGCGGCGGGCACGCCGCGCCACACGAGCGCATCCTGCATGCCGGCGAGCCGAAGGATCTGCGGCATCTGCGCGACGTGGCCGAACGAGTCGGGGATGTAGCCGATGCGCGGCCGCACCCCGAGCCGGGTCGCGGTCGCCAGCCCTTGCCGGAGGTTGCGCACGATCGTCTCGGGCGAGCACAGGAACTCGTCCATCAGGATGCGGAACGGCCCGACCAGCAAGCGTCCCGCCGCGACGTGCGCGGCAACGCGAGGCGCAGCCTCGGGACGCACGGCGAGGTAGTCCTCGATCGCGGCGGTCTGTCCGTCGAAATGGAAGTGAAACCCGGGCCGCACGTCGAGCAGGTCCAGCAGCGCGTCGACGGTGCGGACCAAGCGGAACCGGTAGCTCTCGAACGGCTCGTACCATTCGCGGTCCCAATGCGTATGGGGCAGCACGTGCAAGATCGTCCGCGCAGGCATGTCCGACGAGTATAGTCGTCGCACCGATGAGCGACCGGCTCGACGATGCGATCGCGATCCTGACCGGCGACGAGTGCGACGGGATCGTGGATCTCGTGCTGTGCATGCGAAACGGGATCGTCGAGGCCCACGCCCGGGACGGCATGGTCGCTTTCACCGCGCAGGGGCCGCTGCACATGAACGGCCGCAACCCGCTCGAGCACGGCGATCCCGGCGCGATGAGCCCGCTGGAGGCCGAGCGCGCGAACGTGCGGCCGTCCAACCGCGCCAACCACTACCCGTTCGCCTACGACAACATCGCGCACCTGTTCGACCACCCGCACGCGCCCGACATCGCGGTGGTGCACACGCCCGCCCACAACTGGGAGGAGCGGGGCGGCCACCGCGGCGAGCACGGCTCACCCAACCTGATCCAGTCGCGTGCGCCGCTGATCGCGGCCGGCCGCGGCATCCGCCGCCTCGGCTCGATCCCGCGCGCCGCGCGCATGGTGGACATCGCGCCGACGCTGACGCTGCTGGCCGGCGGCCGGCCCCGGCCGGACGGGCCGCTGATCGCGCGGCAGCACGGCCGCGTGCTGGAGGAGATCCTCGATCTGGACGACCCGCCGAAGCGGGTGGTGGCATTCCTGTGCGACGGCACCAACGCGAACGTGCTCTACGCGATGGCGCGCGCCGGCGAGCTTCCCAACACCGCGAAGCTGATGGATGCCGGCACCGTCTACGAGCACGGACTGATCGCCTCGTTCCCGACGGTCACGCTCGCCAACCACACCACCGCGCTCACGGGCGTGCACCCGGGCGTGCACGGGGTGCTGCACAACGCCTACTACGAGCGCGCCACCGGCCGGGCCGTCAACACCAATTCGCCCGCGACCTGGCATCTGGCCCGCAACGAGATCGCCTCCGACGTCGAGACCGTCTACGAGGCGCTCGCGCGCAGCGGCGCGGGCTTCACCGCCTCGATCAACGAGCCCTGCGACCGCGGCGCGTCCTACGCGACCTTCGACGCGGTCCGCGACGGGGGAGAGGTCGTCCAGCGTCTGCAGACCGCGCTGCCGGACCCGACCGCGATCCCCGGCGCGACCCAGACGTTCGTCCGGACCAAGCCCGAGTACGCATGGTCAACCGCGGCCGACTACATGGCGGTGCAGCAGGCGGGAGCGTTGTGGCGCGGCGACGCCGGCAACCCGCGTCCGCGGTTCATGTGGGTCAACCTGATCCTCAACGACGCCGGCAACCACGCCGGCGGCCCCTACAGCGACATCGGGCACGCGGCGCTGCGGGACACCGACGCGCGGCTCGGTGAGATCATGGACGCGATCGGTGACGACGACACGGCCTACGTCGTGCTGGCCGATCACGGGATGGAGGAGTCCGACCCGGAATGCACGGGGGACTACAGCGAGGCGCTCGAGAAGGCCGGCATCGCGTTTCGCGACGAGGGATTCGGCTTTCTGTACCTGGGCTGAGCGCGAACATGCGAAAGGGGCCGGGGGAATCCGGCCCCTTTCGTTCGCCTTGTGGGCGGTGACGCGGGCGGCGTCAGGCCGCGCGCGGGATGCGGTTCTCGATCTCGAGCGCTTCGTCGCGCGCGCGCCGGCCGTAGCCTTCGAGCGCGCCGAGGGCGTCGTGCCAGATGTAGGCGAAGCCGCCCACGATCAGGCCGGAGAACACCGGGCCCATCCAGGCTTCGCGGATGGTGACACCCCAAGCCGCGAAGATGGAGTAGTCGAGGATCCATGTTGCGACCACGCCGAGTCCCAGGGTTGCCATGGTACGGATGGCGGGCTCGTCCATCTTGGTCAGGCCCGTGAGGAAGTCCACCGTCTTGTACAGCGCGAGACCCAGCAGCGCTACGATCGCGAATTCATACACTGTGCGCCACCTCCTTCTGGCCCATCAGACGCCGGGGGAGAGGCAACGGTTACACCCGGACGTCGAAGGAGGAACGCAATGGCCGATGCGCCCGTTTTGGTAGAGCGATCCGGCGGGATCGTCACGCTCACGCTGAACAAGCCCGACGTGCGCAACGCCATGACCGCCGATCTCACCGACGCGTTCACGGCCGCGATCGACGATCTGCGCGAAGACCAGGACGCGCGCGTTCTGATCATCACCGGCGCCGGCAAGGCGTTCTGTGCGGGCGGCGACTTGTCGTTCATCCAGCCGGGCCCGGGGGCGTCCGTGCCCGCCATCCGCGCCAAGATGCGGGCCTTCTACGGGAAGTTCCTGGCCGTGCGCGACCTGGAGATCCCCACCATCGCCGCGATCAACGGCTCGGCCGTCGGCGCGGGCCTGTGCCTTGCCCTGGCGTGCGACCTGCGCCTCGCCGCCGCCGACGCCAAGCTCACGGCCGCGTTCACCAAGCTCGGCCTGCATCCGGGCATGGCCGGCACGTATCTGCTGACGCGGCTGGTGGGCTCGGCCCGCGCAGCGGATCTGCTGTTCACCTCACGGGTGGTGAGCGGCGCTGAGGCGGAGTCGATGGGATTGGTGAACCGCGCGGTGCCGCGCGAGTCGCTCGCCGCCGAGACGAGAGCGCTCGCGGAAGAGATCGCCGCGAACGCGCCGGTCGCGACGCGGCTCGTCAAGCGCGCCATCCAGCTCGCGGAGCGAAACGATCTCGACACGATGCTTGAGTACGAAGCGCTCGCGCAGCCGGTGACGATGGCGACCGCGGATCTTCTCGAAGGTCTCGCCGCGGTGAAGGAGAAGCGCGCGCCGTCGTTCGACGGAACGTAAAGGGAAGAGAAAAAGCAGCGGCTCCGATCGACCTTTGGGGCCGCCGGTGCCTTCCCCTTTCACCGGCGTTCTCTACTCAGCCGAACGGAGCGCGCTGCGGGGCGGAAAGTTACTCATCCGCACGGGCTGCGTCAATACCGGCAAAAACCCAGGTCGATATCCAACGCTTATGCAACCGCGCAGGTCACGGCCATTCGCGTGCATTCCGCGCGGCACGAAAGCCGGGAAACAAAAATTTTTCGATGTGCAAACTTTTTCTCCCGCCCCGGCGCGCTTGCGCCGAACGCGACGCGTGAGGGTAAAGTTCGCGCCGTGCTCGACGCGCAGCTCGACCATGTCGCGATCGCCGTGCGAGATATTCGCGCCGCGATGTCGCTGTATTGCGACGCGCTCGGTGCGACGTTCCTGTTCGCGGGGGATCAGCACGATCAAGGATTTCGCTTCGCGCAGTTCCGCTTTCCGTTCGGCGGCAAGATCGAGCTCGTCGCGCCGCTCGGCGACGGCTTCGTGCAGCGCTTCCTGGACGCGCGCGGCGAGGGCGTGCATCACGTGACGCTCAAGACCCCCGACATCGAGCGCGCCCTGGAGCACCTGCGATCCACCGGGGTCGAGCCCTTCGGCGTGAACATCGCGGGCAGCCAGTGGAAAGAGGCCTTCATCCACCCCAAGCACGCCAACGGCACCCTGATTCAGATCGCCCAGGCCGCCTGGAGCGACGAGGAGATGGCCCGGCACCATCTCGCCGACCACTCCCAGGCGGGCCACCGCCACATCGGGATCGAGGACCTCTAGGCCCCAGAGCGGGAAAACCCCAGGCCGCCCGTTCACGCGGGTGGAGGATCCGGCCGAGCCGGTCGCTCCGGACGTTCGGCCGCCCCCGGGACGGGAAATATGAATCGTGGCGAACCGACGCTCGTTATATTCCACGACGGCTTCACCGGACTCCGGTCCGCGCCGACATTCCATGTGCCGACCCACGCCGACGACGCTCCGTTTTCCAGAAGGTGGCTCCCCCGATGAGGTTCAAGGTCGAAGTCGTACGCTCTCCCCGCCGCCGCAAGACCGTGGAAGCGGTCAAGGACGGCGACCGGGTCACGGTCATGCTGCCCGCCACCCTGACCCGCGCCGAGGCGCGACGCTGGGTCAAGACGATGGTGGACCGCATCGAGGAGTCCGAGCAGATCCAGCGGCTCAACGAGAAGCGAGACCTGCAGCGCCGGGCGGCCGAGCTGCACCGCCGCTACTTCTACGGCCGTCCCAAGCTCAACTCGATCCGCTACGTCGCCAACATGAAGGGCCGCTACGGCTCCTGCACCCCGGCCGACGGCACGATCCGGCTCAGCCACAAGCTCTCCGACTGCCCCGACTGGGTCCGCGACTACGTCATCGTGCACGAGCTTGCTCATCTTCGGATCCCGGATCACGGCCCGTCCTTCTGGCGGCTGGTGAACCGGTATCCGCTCGCCGAGCGAGCACGCGGCTTTTTGATCTCCAAGGGTCTCGACGAGTAGCGTCCCGGCTTCCGGGACCGGCCCCGGCGCGCCGGTATCGTGAGCGCATGCATACTCGCCTGCTGCGCCGCCTGCTGCGCCGCCCGCTGCGCCCCCTGTTGAGCTTGGGCGTGCTGCTCGCGCTGGTCGCGTGCAGCGGCGGACCGTCGAAGGACCCCCGCTTCACCGGCGCCGCCGGCGAGCCGGCGAAGACCTCGGTGTCCCCGGAGGCGGAGCCGCGGCAGGGATCGGGCGAGGTCGAGCTTCCCGGGAACCTGCCGCCCGCCGCCATGTTCCTGGGCTCGGGCTCTCATCGAACCACGCCGGCGCGCTACTGCGTCGGCGAGGACTGCGCCCTGCTCAAGCCGCCCGCGCCGCCGGCGCTGGAAGGTCCGGCCGAGTCGCCGGTCCTGTTCACCCTGTCGGCCGCTCCGCTCCGCGCGCGGCTGGAGGTATCGGCGGCCGGCAAGGCGCCCGAGATCGTGGCGCTGACCCCGGGCTCGTCGATGTCGTGGCAGCCGGCGATGCCGCCGGGCCAGTACCGGCTCGCCCTCACCGCGATCTACGACACGACCGAGGTGTCGTGGCCGTTCGCGCTCAAGATCGTCGAAGGCACTCGCCGCTAGGGACGCAGGCGAGCGCCTAGACGGTCTTGGAAAAACGTCGCGCGTCCTCCCAGCACGACTTGTTGGCGAAGACCACGAAGCCGTTGCGGCCGGTGAGCTTCTGCGCGGCCTTGGCCCCGGCCGCGTCGGTCAGCGCCGAGGTGCCCTTGGCGCCGCCGGTGAAGCGGGCGTAGACCTCGCCGTCGGGGATCGTGCCGGTCAGGTCCGAGGCGATCACCAGGCCGAGCCGGTGCGCGACCTCGGCCGCGTCCGTCTCGGGCCAGGTTCCGCCGTGCTCCCAGACGATCTCCAGGCCGGGTCGCTCGGCGTGCGCGATGAAGTTCTCCAGCGCCAGCGCGTTGGCCGGCGTCTTCTTGAACGACGGCGGCGTGCGCAGCACGACCACCGCGGCCTTGAGCGCCCGCACCAGGACGTCCATGCGCTCCCAGGCCTCGTCGGTCCAGCGCGAGCGCGTGAAGTGTCCGACCGAGGCATGGTCGGGCACGTCGGGCCCGGGCTTTTTGTAGACCCCGTCCTTGCGCGGATGGGTGATCACCTTCGAGGCGACCAGCCCGATGCGAAGGTCGCCCGCGACCCGCTCCAGATCCTTCTTGACCGCGTCGAGCTCGGGGCCTTCGTGAAAGGTCTCCTGGATCTCGACGTAGCTCAGCTGTGTGGCGTACTCGGCCGGTTCGACGGGGAATCCGCCGCAGCCGACGTGCAGCGCGGTCATCGGATCCTCCCTAGCCAGGCCGCATGGTCGTCGATCTCTGCTTTGGTCGGCATCGTCTCGGAGTCCTCCCACATTCGGATCAGCGCGGGCCATCCCGCCTCGCTCAGGACGGCTCGGATGAAGCGCGCTGCGGCGCGGCGCGCCTCGTCGGAGGCGCCCACGCCCATGAACTTGTGCAGCGCCGCCGTGCCTTCGGCGCCCGACCGGTGCCGGGCCGCCGCTTCGGCAAGACGCGCCGCGGACGGAAGCCGGCCTTCGGCGGCCGCCTCGACCATGCGGTCGGCGAACGCCTCCGCCAGCGCGATCAGATGCTCGAGCCGCCCGGCCGCCGCGGACGACGCCGGCGAGTCGAGCAGATCGAAGAAGCCTTGGCCGCCGAGTTGCTCCTCGACGCCCTGCGGGTTGCTGAAATCTATTTCTTGCAGCCGTTCGAACGCGCTCGAAAAGTCGATCGACAGCGACGCGACGTAGTCGTGGAACAGCGCGAAGAAGCTCGAGCGGAACGTGGACAGCGATTCCTCGATCGCGCGGTGCGCGCACTCGTGCAGCACCACGTACAGCAGCGCCTCGCGGCGATCGAGCTGATACTCGTCCGCCAGCTGCGCGATCGCCGACGGCACCACGATCACCGGCGCGCCGTCGGCCGGCGGGATCGGAAGGTCGCGGCTGCCGAGCACGTCCTGGGCGACCGCGCCGAGCACGCCGCCGGTCTGCACGCCGAGGAACAGCGGCGCCATCTGTCTGAGCGCGGCGCCGATCGCGCCGGGGTCCAGCCCCGGGGGCAGCGCCCCGGCGTCCTCGCCGAGCGCGCTTCCGGCCTGCTCGCCGATCGCGGCCGAGACCTTCGCCGCGAGCGGGTCGATCATCTCGCGGTAGGCCGTGCACGCGTGCTCGGCCCAGTCGGCGGGCGAGACGGCCTTGGCGGGCGGAACCACGCCGGCCTCGCCGATCCCGGTCGTCTCGGCGAGCCACAGGTGCGCGATGCGCGCGTCCTCGCCGATCTCGGCCGCGACGGCCGGATCGACGGTCTGCGGGCCCGCGGCCGCTGCGGCCGCGACCGCGACCTGGCGCGCCAGATCCCAGTTCACCGGCCCGCCGGCCCAGGAAAGGACCTTCTGGAGCTCGGCGAACAGCGGAATCCTTCCCAGGATGTCGGGTGGAAGATCCGGCGGAAGACCGGAAGGATCGGTGCTCACGGCTCTATTCTAGGCCCGAAGCGCGTTCCGGCGCTTTCGCGAGCAAGGCAGGCGGGTGGATGCGGCGATGACCACGATAGCGATCACCGGCGTGGGTGGAGGGCTCGGGCGATGCCTTCTGGCGCGCCTGGATGCCGACCCCACGGTCGAGCGCGTCGTCGGCATCGACGCGGTCCCACCACGCGACGGCAGCCCGAAGATGGAGTTCTTCGAATCCGACGTCCGCGACGAGCGGATCGGGCGGTTCCTGGACGGATGCGACGCGGTCGTGCACCTGGCCTTCGCGCCGGACTCGGCGCGAAGGCCCGACGAGATGCGAAGCGTGAACGTGGACGGCACGCGCAACGTCGCCGCTGCGGCGCGCGCCGTCGCGGGCGGACGGCTCGTGTTCGCCTCGACCGCGACCGTCTACGGCGCGAACCCCGACAACGACTTTCCGCTCACCGAACGATCGCCGGTTCGTCCCTCCGCGGACTATGCCTACGCGGTCAACGCGCTCGACGCCGAGGAGGCCGCGGCCGAGGCCGGGGATGCCGTTGTGCTCCGGCTCGCCAACGTCTTCGGTTCCGACACCGACAACTTCGTGATGCGCATGTTCCAGTCCCCGCGGTTCCTGACCATCCGCGGCCATGCGCCGCCGCTGCAGATGGTCCACCAGGACGACGCAGCCGCCGCGCTCCACCTGGCGTGCGGCCGCGCGCTCAGCGCCGGCATCTACAACGTCGCCGCCGACGGCTGGATGGATCTGAGCGAGGCGCTCGCGCTCGCCGGGCGGCGCTCGGTCGAGATGCCCGAGGCCGTCGCCTACTCGCTCGCGGAACGGGCCTGGCGCTTGAACCTGTCGGGCGCGCCGCCGGCCGAGATCGCCTACCTGATGTACCCGTGGGTGATGGACAACGCCAAGATGCGCGCCGCGGGCTGGACACCGGCGCGCACGAACCGCGAGACCTTGGTCGAGGCGGTCGAGGCGCACCGGCCGTGGGTGGCGCTCGGGCGGGGCAAGGTCCGCAAGGCGGACCTGGCCAAAGGCGCGGCAGCCACGGTCGGATTGCTCGCCGCCATGGGCGCGCTGCGCCGGTCCCGCCGGCGCCCCTAGCGGGGCCCCCTCCACCGGTCCCCGCGGCGCCCGCAGCGTCGGTCCCGGCGAGGCCCGCCCGTTCGGGCGGTGGTTGGGTCCGGGGCCCCCGGCTATCATGGGGCGTCCCGATTTTTCCGAAAGGGTTCTCGTGCGCAGCCACTCCTTCCCCGCCCCGGTGATCCCGTGCCCGTGATCCGCGACATCGCGCTCGATCTGGGCACGGCCACGACGCTGGCGTGGCTTCCCGAGCGCGGGATCGTCCTGCGCGAGCCCACCGTGGTCGCCCTCGAGCGCACCAACGCGCGCTGCGTCGCGGTCGGACGCGAGTCCTGGACCGCCGCCGCCGCGAGCCCCGAGACCGTCACCGCCACCTGGCCGTTCCGCCGCGGACCCGCGAGCGACTTCGCGATCACCGAGCGCATCATCGAGCACGTGCTCGCCAAAGCCGGCTCGGCCAAGATCACCCGGCCGCGGATGCTGCTGGTCGTGCCGACCGGCGCCACCGAGGTCGAGCGCCGCGCGATGGAGGAGGCCGCGCTGTCGGTCGGCGCGCGGGAGGTCTGGCTGATCGAGGCGCCGCTCGCGGTCGCGCTCGGCGCGAACCTTCCAATCGCCGAGCCGCGCGGCTCGTGCGTGGTCGACATCGGCGGCGCCGCGACCGAGGTCGCGGTCATCTCGATGGGCGGCATGGTCTCCTCGCAGCACGTCGCCGTCGGCGGCTTCGACGCCGATGACCTGATCGTAAAGTTCCTGCGCCGCGAGTACGGCATGGTCATCGGCGAGCGCACCGCCGAGGGCATCAAGATCCAGGTCGGCTCGGCCTCGCCGATGGAGGAGGAGCTCAAGGCCGAGATCCGCGGACGCGAGATCGAGACCGGCGCGCCCAAGACCGTGATCGTCACCAGCGAAGAGATCCGCTCCGCGCTCGAGGAGTCGGTGACGCCGGTAATCGAAGGATTGCGCTCGGTGCTGTCGCGCACCGAGCCCGAGCTCAGCCACGACGTGCTCGACGGCGGCATCGCGCTCGCCGGCGGCGGCGGCATGCTGCGCGGCGTCGCCGACCGGATCCAGTCCGAGACGGGCATTCCCGTGCGGCTCGTGGACAAGGCCGCCGACGTGGCCGCGCTCGGCGCGGGCATCGCGCTCAGCGACCTCGAAGCGATGCATCACGCGGGCGTCGCGATGCGGAGGTCGTCGTGAAGCGGCTGCTGGCCGCGGCCGCGGTCGTCGCGATGTCGGCGTCGGCCGCGCCGGCGGCGCCGGATCCCGACGATCCCGGCTTCTCGCAACAGTGGGGCCTCAAGACGATGCGCGTGCCGCAAGCATGGGAGGCGAGCCGGGGCGACGGCGTCATCGTCGCGGTCGTGGACACCGGCGTGGACGCGGCGCATCCCGACCTGAAGGGACGGGTGCTGCCGGGACGCGACTTCGTGGACGACGACGCCGACGCCGCCGACGAGAAGGGCCACGGCACGCACGTCGCCGGCACGATCGCCGCGACCACCGGCAACGGGGTCGGCATCGCCTCGGTCTCGCCCGGCGTCAAGATCTTGCCGGTGCGGGTGCTCGGCGCCGACGGCGAAGGCGATCCGGGCGACGTGGCCGGCGGCATCGCCTGGGCCGTCGAGCAGGGCGCGCGCGTGATCAACCTCTCCCTTGCCCAGGACGACCATCTGCCGGTCGCCGGTGATGCGCTGCTGCGCGACACGCGCGTCGACCGCGCGATCCGCAAGGCCGCCGAGGACGGCGCGGTGGTGGTCGTGGCCGCGGGCAACGACGACTCGGGTGGCAAGCCGCAGACCGCTTACGACGCGACCGTGCCCGGCGTGCTGGTCGTGGGCGCCACGACGCGCGGCGACGAGCGCGCCGCATACTCGAACTACGGCGACGGCTTGGACGTCGTCGCGCCCGGCGGCGGGACCGCCGCCGACCCGAAGGCCTGCGCCGATCCGAACTGGATCGTATCCACATGGTGGAACCCGCAGACCCGCAAGAGCGACTACGGCGGCGGATGCGGGACCTCGATGGCGGTCGCGCACGTGTCCGGCGTGGCGTCGCTGCTGCTGGCGCGCGGCTACTCAAGCGCCGGCGCGGCGAAGCGGATCGTGGACACGGCCAAGGACATCGGCGCGCCCGGACGCGACGTGCAGACCGGCAACGGCCGCGTGGACGCGATGGCGGCCGTCGGGCCGCTCACCGCCACGCCGCGGCCCACGCGCTCGGCCTCGTCGCCCACGGCCGCTCCCTCGGCCACGACCCAAGGGGGCCTGTCGGGCGCCGGCACGCCCACCGCGACGCCGACGCCCACCACGATCGAGCCGGGTCCCGCCTCGCCGCCGCAGGCGGCCCCGCCCGCCGAGCCTGCCGGGCGCGGTGGTCCGATCACGATGGCGGTCGTGCTGATGCTCGCGGTTATGGCGGCGCAGTCCAGGGCCCGCGCGCGCGCCGGGGCCGGGCCGCCCGCCGGGTAGCCGTCCGCGGGTTGGATGCGCGCGGCGGAACAAGCCGGCGCGTTAGAAGCCGACGGCGTCGAGCCAGGCGGTGAGCCGGCTCGCGAACAGGAACAGCGACAGCGCGAGGACCGCTGCGGCCGCGACGATGCCCACCACGAGCCGGCCCGCGCCGTGCAGCCGCTTGTCCTTCTCGGCCGACTCTAGAAACGGGATGGACTCCAGCAGGCCGGTGGCGCCGCCGGTCAGGGGCGCGGGCTCCGGCTTGGGCCGTGCCTTGGGGGCGTGGGCCGTGCGGTCGCGGCGCAGCCTCGGCGGCATCGCGGCGTTGACGGCGTAGCTCGCACCGAACGCCAAGATCGCCCCTGTGATCAGGAGCGTGACGGTCAGACCGGCCGAATCAGTCATAGGAGAGAGCGGGACCGAAATTCCCGACCTCTCATCTTTCCATGACGGCGCGCGTGAATCCAGCCCGGACCCGGCAGGGCTGCCGGATCGGCCGTGATGCCCCGGAAGGGCCGCCGCATGCCGGGCGGCGCCCCGGACCCTCGGGTACGCTTCGGCCCTCATGGAGAGCCGGCCCGAGTTTCCCCACCCGATCTCGATCAGGAGCCGGATTCCCGGGTGGTGGCGCGCCACGCTCGCGTCCACGCTGCTCATCCCGGCGCTGGTCGCCGGCGGGCTGCTCTACCACACCGACTTCTTCGCGCTCTCGCCCGGTCCGGCCACCGACGTATCCGGGCTGATCCGGGTCGAGGGCGACAAGCGCGACTCGCGCGGCGCGTTCCTGATCACGACCGTGTCGGTCACGATCGACACCATCAACGTCTTCGACTACCTGCGCGCCTCGATCGATCCCGCCATCGAAGCGCTGCCGCGTTCGGTGCTCGTAGGCCCGGGCCTGACGGACGAGCAGCAGGACGAGGTGAACCAGGCCGACATGGAACAGTCCAAGTACGCCGCCACGGTCGTGGCGATGCGCGCGGCCGGGCTCAACGTCGCGCCGATCGCCGGGGCGCGCGTTATCAAGGTCTTCTCGGGAACGCCGGCGGAAAAGGCCCTTCGCGACGGGGACGTGATCGTGTCGGTCGGCGGCCTGGCCGTGGGAAGCGTCAGCGAGATGAGCGAGGCGATCCGGGCGCACCCGGTCGGCACGAAGCTGGACTTCGGCATCATCCGCGGCGGCAAAGCCATGAAGGTCGCGATCACCACGACGGCCGACTCCTCGGACCCGAGCCGGCCGATCATCGGCATTCGGCCCGACGAGGCGTTCCGCCTTCCGGTCAACGTGACCATCGACTCGCAGGACATCGTCGGCCCCAGCGGCGGGCTGGTGTTCGCGCTCGCCGTCGCCGACGCGCTCACGCCCGGCGACCTGACCCGGGGGCACAAGATCGCGGCGACGGGCACGATCGCGCTCGACGGGACGGTGGGCCGGATCGGGGGCGTCGAGCAGAAGGTGCGCGCTGCCGAGCACGTCGGCGCCGACGTGTTCCTGGTGCCGTTCGACGAGCAGGCTCAAGCCAAGGCGGTCGCCCGCTCGATCAAGGTGTTCGGCGTGCGGGACATCGCCGACGCGGTCGCGGTGCTCGACGGCCTTCAGCCCATCAAGCGCGCGGCGTAGTCCTTTCTGACTAGTCAGAAAGGACCAAAGACGGTTTAGTCCCGGCGCAGCCCCTGTTTTCGGGCATTTTTGCGCCGATATACTCCCCATCATGGAAGGTCAGCTCGTCGTGCCCTTCCACTTCGCGGCGGAGTTCCTGATCCTTGCTGTTTCGGTCGGCGCGTGCCTGGACGCCGTCCGGCGCGCACGGTCGGGCGGGGGTGCTCGGGCCCTTTCGCAGGCGGCAGGCTTCGCGCTGCTGGCCGTCGCGCAAGTGGTGCACGGCGCCCGCATTCCCGGCGCTGCCGAGGACGGCGCCGCGATTCCCCTGCTGCTTCGGGCAGCCGGCTTCGCGCTGGTCGCCGCCGGAGGTGTCACGCTCTTCGCGCCTCGCCGCGATCAAGCCGCGCCGGTCCTGGGGATCGCTCCGGTCCTGGCCGCCGGGCTCTTCGCCGCCGGCGACGCATCGCGGCTCGCGCTGGTTCCGGCGCTGGCCGCCGCCGCCGCGATGGTCCGCGGCGCGGCCGCGCATCGCGGCGATCAGGATCCCGCCTCGTTCGCGTTCGCCGCGGCGTTCGCGTCCTTCGCCGGCGGCGAGGTCGCGCTGGCCTTCGCGCCCGCGGACGGCGGGACGCTGCTCGCCGTCTCGCACGCGCTGCGCTTCGCCGGCGCGCTGCTGCTGGTCCGCTGGCTGGGCGTGACGATCGCCCGCAGCGTCCGGCTTCGGTTCGTCACCGCCTTCGTCGTCGCGCTCACCGCGCTCGTGCTCGTGCTCGCCGCCGCCTTCGACGTCGTGATCGCGCGCAACGTCGAGCGGGAAGAGCTGCGGCGCGTCGGGGTGACCGCCGCGGCGCTGAGCGGATCGATCGACCGGCAGGTTCGCTCGGACCAGCAGACCGCATTCAACTTGGGGCAGGCTGCGCAGGCGACGGTGCCCGGCCGGTCCGGCCTGTCGGCGCTCGCGTGCCTGTATCCGGACCTGGACATCCTGCTGTCGGTGGACGCGGCCGGGCGCATCGTGGGCTCGGCGCTCAAGCCGCCGCGCCGCTGCGACTTCTCGAACTTGGGCGCCTACGTGGCCAAGACTCCCTCGCCGGAGGTGCCGCAGGCGCTGCGGCTGGGCGTGGCCGGATCGCTGGTCGTGGTGGACAACGCGCTCGCCGGCCGCAGCAACGCCGGCCTCGAGGTCATCAGCCCCGGCACGCTCGCGATCGTGGCGGCCGCGCCGATCGGCCCGGTCGCGCGTCCGGCCGGCGCGATCGCGATCGCGCGGATCGTCGACGCGGCCTATCTCGGCCGGCTCCGCGCCGGCGCCGACGACCTGGCCCTGCTCGTCGGCGGCGCGGTCGTCGCCTTCACCGGCACCCAGGACGCGGCCGCCGGTCTGCAGCAGGCGCTCGACGGACCCGCGGGCCGTGAGGTGCGCCGCGACGCCGAAGAGGACGGCGACACGCTCGGCCTGAGCGTCCCGCTCGGCGGCGTGCGCTCGTTCGCGTCTTTCGTTCCGCTCAAGCGCGCGACCGGCGAGCCGGTCGCGGTGCTCGCCGCGGTCAGCAGCGCCGGCGACGTGCTCGCCTCGCGCGAGTCGCTCAACCGCGTGCTGTTCCTGATCGCGCTCGCCGCCGCCTTCATCGCCGCCGCGATCGCCGCGCTGGCCGGCGGGCACGTGACCCGGCCGATCCGCGGTCTGCGCGTCGCGGCCGAAGCGATCCGTCGCGGGGATCTGTCGGCGCGCGCGCCGGCATCCGCGCCCGACGAGCTCGGCGACCTCGGCCGCAGCTTCAACGAGATGGCCGTGTCGCTGGACCGATCGACCGCGGACCTGCGCGCCGCCGCGATCACCGAGGCGGAGCTTCGCGAGCGCATGGAGGCGATCATGCAGTCGATGGGCGACGGGCTGGTCGCCACCGACGCGGCCGGACGGATCGTGACCGTCAACCGCGCCGCCGAGACGATCACCGGCTTGACCGCCGCGAAGATGACCGGCAAGCGGCTCGACGCGGTCGTGCGCGGCACCGCCGGCGAGCAGGCCATCGCCGACGCCGTCGCCGGACCGGCCGGCTCGTTCAGCGGCGTGCTCGAGCGCGGCAGCGAGCGGGTGCCGGTTGCGATCACCGCGGCGCCGCTGCGCGACCAGTCGGGCAGCGAAGCCGGCCGCGTGGTGGTCCTGCGCGACGTGTCGGCCGAGGTGCAAGCCGAGCGCATGAAGAGCGAGTTCCTGTCCAACGTCTCGCACGAGCTTCGGACCCCGCTCACGCCGATCAAGGGCTACACCGAGATCCTCAAACGCAAGAAGTTCTCCAAGGACAAGGCCGAGACGTTCCTCGACGGCATCCTTGAGTCCACCGCGCGGCTCGAGCGCATCGTCGAAATCCTGGTGGACTTCGCGGCGATGGAAGCCGGCCGCCTGACCGCGCGCACGGAAGCCGTCCCGGTCAAGTCGTTCGTGCAGGACGCCGTCTCGCGCTGGAAGGACCGCCCGGGCGCGCGCTTCACCGTCAAGGTCCCCGAGGGCGTGCCGTCGGTCAACGCCGATCCGCGCCTGCTCGCTAAGAGCCTCGACGAGCTGATCGACAACGCCGTGAAGTTCTCGCCCGACGGGCCGCGCGTCACGATCGAGGCGGTGCCGCATTCGAACGGCTCGCGGTCCAGGAAGCCCTCGGGCGTCAAGATCATCGTGCGCGACGCCGGCATCGGGATCGCTAAGGACCAGCTGCCCACGCTGTTCCGCGACTTCCGGCAGATCGACGGATCCGAGACCCGCGAATACGGCGGCCTCGGGCTCGGGCTCGCCTACGTCAAGCGCATCGCGGCGGTGCACGGCGGGGAGGTAACCGCGCAAAGCACCCCTGGCAAGGGCTCGGTGTTCACGTTGCTGCTGCCCGCTGCCGATACCGAACGGAAGGGAAAGGCCGCTCGCACGCCGAGGGCCGCGGCCACGTCTGCGGCGAAGAAGAAGGCGGGGAAGCAGTGACGAGTCGTCGAGGGATCGCCGCAGCGCTGCTGCTGTCGCTGGTCGCCACGGCATGCGGCTCGGCCCGCGCGTCGGGCGTGTTCCGGGCGAGCGACGTCGACGGCGGCGTCGAGGTGCGCACCGGCCCCGGCGGCGACTGGGAGCCGCTGATCAACGGCCGGAGCGTAGACGTCCTCGACGAGGTCCGCACGGGTCCGGGCGCCTCGGTCAAGCTCGGCAGCGACAGAACCCGGCTCGAGCTCGGCGCCGACACCTGGATCGTGGTCGGCTCGCTCGCGGTCGCGACCGCCAAGACCGGATCGGTGCTCGTCGAGACCGAGCAGCCCGTGCGCGTGAGCGACGGCGGCGGCGTGATCGTCATCGGGCCCGGAACCTTCCGGCTCGACTACGGCCGGCGCGTCGGCGCTTACCGCGGC
>DATLFO010000141.1:0-2842 GCA_035541035.1 Actinomycetota bacterium | reverse complement strand
CCCGCAAACTGGCGATCGTCTGGCGGATGGCCGAGACGAGATCCTCGGGGTCGAAGGGCTTCGTCAGGTACAGGTTGCAGCCCGCGCGCCAGCCGTTCCACGTGGACTGGTCGTCGGCCCTGGCGGTCAGCAGGATCACGGGAAGGTCCGGGGCATCGCCTTCGCGGATCGCGCGAAGCACGCCGATGCCGTCACTGACGGGCATCATCACGTCGAGCACCGCGAGGTGCGGCTTGAACTGATGAAGCGCGGCCATGGCCTCGCCGCCGTTGGCGCATGCCTTGACCTCGAATCCCTCGAGCGCCAGCACCTGCTCGATCAGCGAGCGCACGGCAGGCTCGTCTTCGGCAACCAGAATCCGCATCGTTTCGGCCCTCCGCTCGTACTCCCGGACGATGAAAGAATCGGTACGTCGGTCCCGAATCCTGAGCCCAGTGCGGGTGGTCCTTTCGGGCCGGGATGACTAGACGTTTCCTAGACAGGCCGGGGACGGACCGTGCGGAACGCGCCGATATCGGGCGGGCGCTACGGGCGGAACGGCTGAGTTCCGGTGGCAAGCTGCACGGTCTTGAACGAGGTGTTATTCCGCATGTACGTCAGCGCGCGACCCAGGTCGATTACGTCGTTGCTGCCCGCGAACGGTGCCAGCTCGAGGGCGCTAAGAACGCCGAGCGCGCGGCCGCCCGCATCGAGATACGCGCTGCCGGAGTCGCCGGGAATGCCGGGGGCGACGGTGTAGACCTTGTGCACCCATGCGCTCGAGCTGAGCGTCACGCCGCGATGCGGGCGAGCCGCCGGCACTCCGAGCCACAGCCACGAGTTGCCGTAGCCGTAGACGTTCTGGCCGGTCGAGGTCGCGGCGGTGCCGGAGCTGGGTCCACCGAACACCGGCACGCTGGGATTGACCCGGCCGTGATCGGCGGGATCGAGACGCACGAGCGCGAAGTCGTTGTACCGGCAGGTCGTCCGGTCGGTCTCACGCCGCTGCTGCATCGTGGACCACGAGTTGTAGACCATCTGGCCACGCTTCGTCGCTCCTTGGATCTGGACCTCGCGCACGCCGGGCTGGATCCGCGCCAGGCAGCCGTCGGTCGAGGTCGCATCATCGATGCTGATGCAGTGGGCGGCCAGGCCGAGGTAGATCGAGGTCTCGTCGAAGAAGACGAAATTCGCGGTGCACTGGTTGCCGTCGCTGATCGTGCTCACGCCCGGGTAGATGGTGGCTGTGGCGACGGAGGCCCAAGCCGGGGCCGCGGGGGCGGGCAGGGGCGCTACGAACAGCGCAACCGCCGCCAGGGCGGCAGCAATCAGACGGACGCGACGGAGCATGCGTCCAGGGTACCGAAGCCGCGCCGGGTCCGGACCCCCGACAAACCGGGGCATCCCGGCGCTGTTCGACTCAAAGCCGGGTGCCGGCCGGCCCGATCCCGCGCTCCGCGGCCGGTTGCGCCGCTACTCGACGAGCAGGACGGCCTTGCCGCGCACCTTGCGGTTCGCCACGTCGGCGAGCGCATCGACCGCGCGGTCCAGCGGATAGGTCTCCGACACGAGCGGCGCGATCTTGCCCTGTTCCCACCACCCGAACAATTCGCGCATCAGCTCGGCGAATCGCTTCGGATCGCGCGCGGTGAATGCGCCCCAGAAGACGCCTTGCAGGTTGCACGACTTCAGCAGCAGCAAGTTCAGCGGGATCTTCGGGATTTCGCCGGCAGCGAATCCGACGACCAGATAGCGGCCGTCCCAGGCCATGCTGCGCACCGCGGGCTCCGCGTACTTTCCGCCGACCGGGTCGTAGCACACGTCCACGCCGACGCCGCCGGTGAGCTCCTTCACGCGGGCGCGCAGGTCTTCGGTTTCGTAGTTGATCGTCTCGGCCGCGCCGCGCTTGCGGCAGGTCTCGAGCTTCTCGTCGCTGGAGGCCGCCGCGATCACGCGAGCACCCATCGCGAGGCCGAGCTCGACGGCCGCCAAGCCGACGCCTCCGGCCGCGCCGAGCACCAGCAGCGTCTCGCCCTCTTGCAGCTTCGCGCGATCGCGCAGCGCGTAATGCGACGTCGAGTGAGCGAGCACGAAGCCGGCGCCGGTCGCGTAGTCCATCGCGTCGGGCATCGGGAAGCAGCGAGCGGCCTCGACCGCGACCTGCTCGGCGAACCCGCCGTGTCCTACGACGGCGATCACTCGGTCGCCCGGCTTGAGGCTCGTCACGCCCTCGCCGACCGAGCGCACGTCACCCGCGACCTCGTGGCCGGGGCTGAACGGCAGCGGCGGTTTGAACTGGTACAGGCCCTGCACGATCAGCACGTCCGGGAAGTTCACGCCCGCGGCTTTGACGTCGATCACGACCTCGCCCGGTCCCGGCTCGAGATCGGGCACTTCTTCGAAGACCAGCGACGACGGCGGTCCGAGCTCTTTGCACACGATGGCTTTCATGCGGGGCATTGTCGCGCAAGTCGGGGGGAGTTGCGCGATGCGCGCTGTCGCTCACGAGCTGCCGACGGACAGTATGGCCCCGTCGGCAAGATCAGACGGCGAGTCGTCCATCGACCAGCCTCCCCAGAGAAAGAACCCCTTGCTGGTCCAGAGACCTCGGGTGAACCGCGCGGTCAGCGAATCATCGCCGAACCGTCGCCAGCGCCGCGAAACCGGATCGTAGGAAGCGCCGTCGGCAAATCCTTGCTGTCGCTCTGCGAAGGCTGCCTCATGGCCACCCCACACCACCATCTCTCGACCGCTCCAAACCGACACGGCCTCGCGTCGCGCCCTCAAAGGCGATTCGGGCATCAGCGTCCAGTCGCCGGATGCGGGATCGAACGCGGCCCCGTCGGCGAGATCGGCCGTTAGC
>DATLFO010000140.1:0-5781 GCA_035541035.1 Actinomycetota bacterium | reverse complement strand
ACCCTCGCCGGGCCCGCCGCAAGCGGCAGGGACAGGCGCGCCGCGAAAGCGCCCGCGACGGCGAACCACAGGACCGTCGCCTTGCGGATCGCCGGGAGAATCACGTCATCGGCGCCCGCCTGCGTCAGCGTGGAGTGCTTCACCAACGGCCGAAGAACCAGCCGGTAGATGAAGAGTCCCAAAAGGAGACCGCCGGCGAGCGAGGATCCGGCGGCGATCAGGTGATGGATCTCAACGGGGCCCGTCACGCGCCAGTCAGCATAGCGGGGCGGCTTGGGCGCCTCCGCGCCCGGGCCTTCCGGGGCCCGGGCGCGTGGCGCAGCTGGTAAAGCAGGAGAAGCTTAGAGAGCGGAGGCGACGCCTACCGGCTCGCGGCGCACCTCGCACGGCAGCGCACGGGTGACACCACGCATCGAGGCGATGTGCGCGCGCAGGGACGCGCTCAGCGCCTCGTCGGCCACCTCCGCTCTGATGATCAGATCGAAGCCACCGACGACGCAGGTCGCTTCGGCCACTCCGGGAAGCAGGACGAGCTCGTCGAGGACACGATCGATCGCGCCCGGCTCGACTTCGACGAGTACGTAGGTCTGACTCACGCTCGCTCCTCCCGCCCGTTTCGGCTCGAAGGTGAACCTACAGGGCCCGTGTGGCCGAATGCCGACGGCTTCGTTACGGTTTGGTGACGGTCCCACGCAGCGGCCGGGCGTCCGTATGATTGCCCTGTGGACGCCACGATCCTGCTGGTGGACGACGATCGCCGCCTTCGGCGCAGCATCGCGCTCGCCCTGGGCCAGGAAGGCCTGCGCACGCTTGAGGCCGAGGACGCCGACGAGGCGCTCGCTCTGCTCGAGAAGGACAAACCGGACCTGGCCATCCTCGACGTGATGCTCCCCCGCCGGGACGGCTTCGAGTTGTGCAGGGAGATTCGCAAGAGCAGCGACATGCCGGTGATCTTCCTGTCGGCCAAGACGGACACCGTGGACGTGGTGGTCGGTCTCGAGTCCGGCGGGGACGACTACGTAACCAAGCCCTTCGAGACTCGCGAGCTCATCGCTCGCATCAAGGCGCTGCTGCGCCGCGTCCAGTCCGAGGCGCCAATGCGCAAGATGAGCTTCGGCGCCCTCGAGATCAAGCCCGAGAGCGGCGTGGTGCTCAAAGCCGGCGAGCGCGTGCCGCTCACTAAAACCGAGTTCAAGCTCCTCTGCTTGCTCGCATCCCGCCCCGACGTGATCTTCACGCGAGAGGTTCTGCTCGAGCAGGTCTGGGGCTACGACTATCTCGGAGACTCGCGCCTAGTGGACACGCACGTGCGGCGCCTGCGCGCCAAGATCGAGTCCGACCCGGCGCATCCGGCGCTGGTGCAGACGGTGCGGGGGCTGGGCTACAAGCTGTCGTCCGAACCGTGAGATCCCCGCTCGCGCTGCTCCGGCGCCGCAGCTTGCGGCTGCGCGTGACCATCGCGTTCGTGGCCACCGCGGCGATCCTGGTCACGGCGCTGTCGCTGGTGACGCTGCTGACGGTCCGCTCGTTCATGGAGAGCCAGCGCGTCCGCTCCTCCAACCGGCAGACGGTCTTCGCGCTGCTGTTCGCCCGCGAGTTCGTGCGCGCGGAGCCCAATGCCGCGGAGCTCGTGACGCGGCTGCAGATCCGGCAGAGCTTCGACGCGATGGTCACCGACCACGGCGAATGGTTCGCCACGAGCCTTGCGCTCACGCCGGACGCCGTGCCCTCGGGACTACGCGCGATCGTCAGGAACGAACGGCTCGGGTATCAGATCGCGCAGCCGCCAGGCTCGAACCGGCTGCTGATCTTCGGCAGCCCGCTCCCGCCGCCGGGCATGGACCTGTACCTGTTCTTTCCGCTCGAGGACGTCGATCGCACGATCTCGCTGCTCGGCCGGGTGATGGCCGTCGCCGGTCTGCTGATCGTGGTGGTGGTCACGCTGGTCGCGCGGCGGGTCACGAGCGGCATCATGCATCCGCTCGCCGCGGTCAGCGACGCGACCAGGCGCATGGCCGAGGGCCTGCTCGAGACGCGCGTCACGCCCACCAGCCAGGACGAGGTGGGACAGCTCGCCACGTCGTTCAACCGCATGGCGGAGGCGTTGCGCGGCATGATCGAGCGCGAACGCTACTTCGTCGCCGCCGCCTCGCACGAGCTTCGCACGCCGCTCGCCGCGCTCCAAGCGTCGGCGGACGTGCTCGCGGCGCACCGCGAGCACCTCTCGGCGGAAGGCCGCGAAGCGCTCGATCTGATTCGCGAAGACATCGGCGCACTCAACCTGTTGGTACGGGAGCTCCTCGAGATCTCCGAGCTCGACGCGGGCAGAGCCCCCATCCGCATCGAGCCCGTGCGGCTGCGCGCCTTCTCGGAGGCGCTGCTGCATCGACGCCGCTACGATGCGCGCCTGAGCGGCGACGATCACACGGTCGAGACCGATAAGGCACGCCTGGAGCGGGTGCTCGGCAACCTCATCGACAACGCCTACACGCACGGCGGAGGACACGATGTCCGCGTGGAGATCGGCCGCGACGACGGCGCGTACCTCATCTCGGTGTCGGACGCCGGACCGGGCGTTCCGGCGGCCGACCAAGAGAAGCTCTTCACGCGCTTCTACCGGTCCGACATCAGCCGCTCGCGCGAGCGCGGAGGAGTCGGGCTCGGGCTCGCGATCGCGCAGGAGAACGCCAGGCTGCTCGGCGGGGCAATCGCCGTGACCTCCGGGAACGGCCGCACCACATTCACGTTGCGACTGCCCGAGCGCTCGCCCGGCGACGGAGGCGGCGAATGAGGCGCAGGGTTCTGGTTGCCGCGACGCTGTGCCTGGCCGTGGCGTGCGGCGGCACGTCCGGACCCGTGACGATCCCGACCTCGGACGTGCCATTCCCGCTCACGCGCGAAGCGGCGCAGCCGGAGGTCACGTCCACCGTGGGACGCATCCTCGTCTTCTTCGTCCTCGACGGCCGCCTGTCCGCGGTGACGCGAACGGCCGAGGCGGGCGACACGCCCACGGAAGCGTCCATGCGCGCACTGCTCGGGGGACCCAACAGCCGGGAGCAGGAGCGCGGCCTGACGACGAATCTGCCAGCGTCGACCAGGCTGCTCGACATCACCATCGCCGACCGGGTCGCGGTCGCCGACCTGAGCGCGGAGTTCCAGGCGCCGGCCGAGCCCGACGCGATCACGCTCCGCATCGCCCAGGTCGTGTGGACGCTGACCCAGCTGCCGGGCGTGGAGGCGGTTCGATTCGCGGTGGACGGCAACCTGATCTCCGTCGCCACCGACGACGGCCAATCCGTGGACCGCCCCGTCTCGCGGGCCGACTACGATCAGTTCGCCCCGCTCGGCCGCTGACCGTCCCCGCGCGGCCCGTATTCGACGCCGAACCGTAACTTTGCCGCAACCCGTTCGCCACCAGCCGCTCCGATGATGGATCCGTGAACCTGCGGCGTCGCGCGTCCTCGGAACGGTCCGGCCCTGCGGCCGCGCGGCCGGAGCCGCCGCACGAGACGTGTCCGCACTGCGGACACGTCGCCACCGGGGTCGAAGGACGGATCATCGATCCGACGACCGGGCGTGCGGTCTGCGTGCGGTGCGGCGCCGAGGTCGGAGGCACGGGCCGTTGACCTGGCTGCGGGACCGAACCTTCGGCGCCGAGTCGGTGCCGACCTTGTCCGGCCTTCGTGCCCGCAAGCATGCCACCGGATCCGCGGTAGCCGTCGTGATCGCCGGAACGCCGGCCGACGCGACGGCCCGCGCGATCCGGGCCTGCGTGCAGAGCGACCTCATCGACGACGCCGGGCTGGTCGACGAGATCGTGATCTCGGACCCGGATGGCGGCGGCCGCGGCTTCGCGCTGCGCCAGAGCCTGGCGGCGATCCGCAGCGACATCGTGCTGTTCCTCGACGGAGGCATCCGCAACTTCTCTCCGCGCATCGCCGTGCGCATGATCGCCCCGCTGCTGCTCGAAGAGCAGCTCGTCTTCATCAAAGGCTTCGCACCGTCGATCTCCCCCAAGAGCGGGGGACGCGCCGCCGACCACGGTATGGCGCGTCCCCTGCTCGCGGCTAGCTTCCCCGAGCTCGACGCTTTCGAGCAGCCGTTCGCCCGCGAGACCGCGGCCCGCACCGCGCTGCTGCGACGGCTCGCGTTCCCGCCGGGCGAAGGGGTCGATGCGGCGCTGCTGATCGATGCGCTCGAGGCGGCCGGTGCCGGCGCCCTCGGCCAGTCGGACCTGGGCGGCAGCATTCACCGCACGACGCCGGTGTCGCACTACGACGGCGACATCGCGATGACCGTTCTTCGGCGCGCCGGGGAGCGGGGTCGGATACGGCCGTTCGCCGACGCGACCGTCTACCCCCTCCTCGTGCGCGACCGGGCCTCCGAGCAGCCCGATCTGCCCCCGATCGAGTCCGGCCACGCCGTCCGGCGCAGCCGCCGGCCCCGGCCGGCCCGGGTCGCGAACTGACTTTGCCGTTTCCGGAGTGCCGTCCGAGGCGCCGGTCGGGTACACTGCCTTGTCCCACGCCCGCGTGGAGCAGTTAGGAGTGCTCGTCACCCTGTCAAGGTGAAGGTCGCCGGTTCAAGTCCGGTCGCGGGCGCGACGCGGCCCCGGTTCATTCCGGGGCCGTCGCAGTGAAACGGGTCGTTTCGGCGATCCGAGCCGGCCAGGTAGCTCAGTTGGCAGAGCACGGCACTGAAAATGCCGGTGTCGGCAGTTCGATTCTGCCCCTGGCCACCGGATGGGAGCCCGATCGGGCTCCCTTCGCCTTTTCGAAGGCAAAAGGCAAAAAAGAAGAGGGGCGCCTCTGCCGCGCCCCTCGTCTCTTTTCGGTCTCAGCCATGCCGCTCGGGGGGACCCGATCGGCATGGTCTCGCCATGGTTCTGGTGCTTATCCCTGCTTCGGTGCGACGCCCTCGAGCAGGCTCATGACCTCGGACTCGCGGTAGCGGCGGTGACCGCCGAGCGTGCGAATCGAAGAGAGCTTGCCGGCCTTCGCCCAGCGCGTGACCGTCTTGGGGTCGACGCGGAACAGAGCGGCTACCTCCGCGGGGGTGAGAAGCGTCTCACCGGAAGTCTGGTCCCGTTTCATATGGTTCCCTCCTTGCTGATTCTCCGCGGAAGCTCGCAGGTCTGCCGCGGATTGTCTTCGCTGGTGACGTCTTGTCGTTGCTGATTACTTCCTGTCCGGATTGTCGTCCCGAAATGCCCTCCGGGTAAATGACTCATCCGGGTAGTTTCGGCCCTAGTCCCTTTGGACCCCTTGCGGTGTCCATCCGGTTTTCAAGTCCTTCGCCCGTAATGAACGAGCGTCGTTCGATTCCGTTCCACAAATATCGGTCGCTCTACCCGAAAAGGAAAGCGCTCCTGGGTGAAATTTCCCCAAGTCGGCAGGAAACATCCCACATCATGTCGACCATAGTACCACAAAAACGGAATAAATATGTACTAAATGGTCATGAAAGTTGCCCGGGAGGGCCTGGAAACCCCGCAAAACAAGCGGGAAAGTCGAGATGAGCGAGGTGCGGGGAAGGGACTAGTTGGTCCGCTCCATCGCGGACAACGGGGCCCACCGTTCCGCGGCGCGCATATAAGCGGTGGTCGCCCGGAGCACGTCTCCCTCCCCGAGGGCCTCGACGGCCTCACGGAGATCCGCGGCGGAATGGTCCTCCTCGAGCTCGCCGGCGGGCACCAGCGACGCGAGCCCGCCGTAGTCGAGCTCCACGACCGACTCGTCGCCGAAGAGCCGGAGCCAGGTGGACAGCTCCGACACGAGAGCC
>DATLFO010000139.1:0-6765 GCA_035541035.1 Actinomycetota bacterium | reverse complement strand
ACGCCGCCCACCGTCACCTGCGATCAGCCCACGCCCGTCTTCCTGCTCAATCAGCAGGGGGCGGAGGTAACGGCGGCCGTCGCCGACGAAGGGTCGGGGCCCGAGGCCGAGACGGTGAGCGCGCCGACCGATACGAGCTCGGTCGGGGCCAAGTCCGTCGCGCTCACGGGCCGCGACCTGGCCGGCAACGAGACCACGGTCGAGTGCTCCTATCGGGTCGAGTACGGCTTCGCGGGGTTCTTCGATCCGGTGAAGAACCCGCCGGCGATCAACACCGTCACGGCCGGGCAGGTGGTGCCGCTCAACTTCCGGCTGACCGACGCCTCGGGCGCCCCGGTTACGAGCCTGACCACGGCCAAGCTCACCGCGGTGACGCTCACCTGCGATCTCGGGACCACCGCCGACCTGCCAACCGAACACGTCATCGGCGGTCTGCAGAATCTCGTCGACGGCTCCTACCAGCTCAACTGGAAGACCCCGAGAATCTACGCCGGCTCCTGCAAGACGCTGCGGCTGGACCTCGGCGAGGGGGCGTTCCGGACGGCGCTGTTCCGGTTCAGGCAGTAGGTCCGGCGCGTGCCGGCGTCGTGGGTGCGCCATCGAAACCGAAACAAGGAGAGCGAATTGACGGAGGAAGCAGGCAGCGTCGTGGCGGGCTACCTCGAAACTATGTCGACGGTATGGCTGGCCGAGGACGTAACGCTGGTCGACGCGCGCGCGAGCAGGTCGTACACGGGCCGCGCCGGAGCCCTCGAGTGGTTGCGCCGGGCGCGCCTGGCGGAAGCGCAGCCCAGCGACATCCATCTGGTGGTCTCCGGCGAGCAGGTCGCGGCGGAATGGCTACTGCGGCCGCAGGGAGGCGGAGCGGTGCTGATGGCCGCTTTCGCCGTCGTCGAGGCCGGCGAGATCTCGGCGCTGCGCATGTACCGCGGCGGCCGCGGGGGGCGGCGGGTCGAGCGGGACCCGCGACCGGCACGGCCGGCGGTCGAAGGAGGGGGAGCGACATGACAGGTTCCAAGGCAGGACGATGGACCGACGACGCCGGACGGGGCGCCACCGTGCCCGGCGCGGCGCACGGGTCGCGCACACGACGCGGCCGTATCGGGTCGATGCGCGCGACCGCGATGATCGCCGTCGCGATGCTCATGCTCGCAACGGCGCCGGGTGCGTACTCGACGTCGGCGGACGGCGACTACAACCCACTGCCGCCGGCGTCGGTTTGGGGGCGGGGCGACGAGGCAGGCAACACGAACACGCAGACGCCGGAGAAAACGCTCCAGGCTGTATCACTGATCCGCTCGGGGGAAAAGTTTCTGCTGGGACACGTTTACGACCGCGAGATGCCGCTCTTCCCGGGCAACTCATGGAACCTGGAAGCCAAACCTCCCTTGACGATCGTGCAGCAGGTAGCAAACACCGACTACTTCCACGGTGAGATCGGGCAGAACGGCACTCAGTTCGACAGTCTCGGCCACTTCGGCATCCATCCGTCGGTCACTTCGCCGCACGAGACTCAGTACTACAACCAGTGGACGCACGATGAGGTCCACGGTCCTCTCGGTCTCAAGCACCTCGGCGTCGAGAAGATCAAGCCGTTCTTCACGAAGGCGGTTCTGCTCGACATCGCTCGGTACGCGAACGGCGGCCACACATTGTCTCCCGGCCAGGAGATCACGCTCGACATGGTGCGCCAAACGCTCGCCGCTCAGTCGATGAGCGAGCACGACATCTCGACGGGGGACGTTGTGCTCTTCAGGACCGGATGGGAGGAGTTCTACGACGAGGGGACTCTCACGTACTTCGCGGGCGCGCCGGGTGTACCGGGCGCGACGCCGGGGGTGGGCCTCGCGGTCGCGCGCTGGCTCGGCACCAAGCGGGTTGCCTGCGTAGGCGCCGACAACTGGGGGATCGAGGTCGTGCCTGCGATCGACCCGCCGGAGGGTCTGATCTATCCGGTACACAACGAGCTGATCGTGCGCAACGGCATTCCGCTTCAGGAGTCGATGCACCTCGCCGGGATCGCGGGGGACGCGGCACAGCGGCTGCGGAATGGAGACCCGAACCCCTATACGTTCGCCTACGTGTTCGTTCCCGTGCCGGTTCGCGGTGCATCGGGATCTCCAGGGATCCCGATCGCGATCCGATAGCGTGGAGCGCCGGTACCACGTGGGGTGCTAACGGAGCTTGCGCAGGGTTGAGCGAGTCGCGGCGGCCTGGACGGCAGGGTCGCTACGACGTCGCGCATCGTAGCTCAACTCGAGCGATGGCCACCATCTTCGACCACCGCGGCAGGTGCCGCGTCGGGCCGATTAGCAGGAGAGTCTTTCTCTCGGGGCGAAGTCACCAGGCACAGGTCCCAGACAATTGGGGAGTCCCGGCATCCGGAGGGAGAACGTTGCGCAAGCTATCGATCTTGAGCGTGCTGGTGCTCGTCGTCGCCGTCTTAGTCCCATCGCTCGCCGCGGCCGACAGCAGCGATCGATATCGGGGACCGTACTTCGGTAAAAACAACTTTCCTCCCGCCTGCACCCGTGACAATGCCGCCGACAACGAGCACAACCTGTGCTATCGCATGGCGACCGGGCTCAACGGACTGGACTCCCCGCAGGTGGACGTGCTGGTGATGGTTCCGGTATCGCCGACCGCCGAGCGTGACATGCGGATTCTGCGACAGTCGGTGGAGATGTGGGAAGGCGGGATCCAGACCCTCGCGGCTCAGATGGGACTCGACTGGCTCGCCGAAGGCGTGGACTTCCACATCACGATCGACTATGTCGACCCGGAAGGCGGCGGCGGCGAGTTCACGACCTACCCGGTCGTGGATCCCGAGATCGTCGTCATCGCCTCGAACCCCGTTGGCGGTGTCGGCATCGGCATCGATCCGGTGGATTTCGCGAGCCGCGTGGGTCTGACCGACGACGGCGACGCGCCGTGTCACCCGGTCTCGAACCCTCTGGATTTCGAGGCATGGGAAGCCCTGCCCGGCTTCGACAGTCATCACGGGGGCCGCACCGGAACCTACGTCGAGGACTGCGGTGGTGAGAACGGCAACGAAGGGGGCGGGGGCAACGTCTGCTTCGCGATCAACGGCGCCATCGATCCCGAACCGACGGCGCTCGACGTTTTCAATCTCTTCGACCTCACCTCACACGAAGTCGGTCACTGCTTGACACTCGGCCACGTCGGCGACGGCGGTGAGGCCATTCTGGGCAATGGATGGGGAGCCGTTCCGACCAACGACATCATGTCCTACAACAGCGACCCGGACGGGCTCAACAAATGCGTGTCGACCCTCGACGTCGAGGCCTTCGCCCTCCGCATGAGTCGATACCTCGACGTCAACGGCGACGCTGTCGTCGATGGCGCGGACCGCCTCGAGGCCAACGACCAGGTCGGATCGCCCGACGGCCTCAACCCGCTCCAGGTTCAGCATCCTCGAGACCACTTCTACGCCTCCGGCTCGGGTGCGCCGACCGACTGTCCGCAGCCCGACCTGGGCCTGATCCCTGGCGCGCGGACCGATTGGACGCCCGATCCGCAGCCCGCGACCATCGTGCCGTCGCTCACCGTCGCGTCGCCGGCGGACGGCTCGACGATCGACGACGGCCTCTTTTCGGTCGCAGGCACCGTCGAGTACCAGATCAACGGTGAGGCCGCACCGTCGCGTCCCCCGTCTCCCGATGCGCCGCCGCCGTACGACGGCACGCTCACGGTTCGGCATCGAGGCGCGTTCGAAGTGGAGCAGTCCACGCTCGGGGTGACCGATCAGGTGCCGCCGATCGACAGCAGCCACCATTACACCCTCGACCTCACCAACGCGCACGTAGCGTTCGAGCTGAAGTGGAAAGACCTGTTTCCCTTCCCGCCGAAAAGCGATCTCGACCTGTTCGTGACCGGAAGTGGCTTCGATTCCGGCGACGCCGGTGCCACCGCGGAGAACCCGGAAACGATCGAGATCGCTGACGCGACCGGTCACCTGGACATCCGAGTCCGGCCCACCTTCGTCAACACGTTCACCAACTACACGCTGACCATCACCATCACCCCGCTCGATGGGGGGTTCGGCGGCCTGTCTCCGCCGGACGCGGACCTCGACGACGTACCCGACGACAGCGATGCCTGTCCGTGGTATCCGGGGACCGGATCCGACGGGTGCACGTCAATGAGACCCAGCGAGGTCGCCGTGTACGTGGACGGAGCCTTTGCGGGTCTCGCCGAAGTCCATGCCGAGTACTGGCGGGATGACTTCTCGATACCCATCACCGTCACCGAAGGCGAGCACCGAATTCGCATCGACTGGCTCGACGGCGGAAATGTTCTCGCCAGCCGCACGCTCACCGTCACCGTCGCATAGCGCCGATCACCCGGTTGGTGGTGCATGACGAAGACCCGATGGATCGCGCTCATCAGCACGACCCTTCTCGTGGGCGGGTGCGGCTCCGGGGCGGACGGAGGCGACGGGAAAGTCGCGAGCCAGGTTGGGGAGCGTGCCACGATCTCGCACATCCACGGGCTCGGCGTCGATGCGCACGGAACGCTCTTCGTTGCGACGCACGACGGGCTGATCAAGCAGGGTGCCGACGGATCGTTCGTCTATGCGAGTGCGGACACGAACGACCACATGGGATTCAGCCTCCATCCCGGTGACGGAGTGATGTACCGGAGCGGGCATTCGCCGGCGAAGCCGTCGCTGGGCGTGCAGACCTCGACCGACGGCGCGCGCTGGATGCACGTGTCCGACGTAGCCGACCCGCCGGTGGACTTCCACGCGATGGCGGTGAGCTTCGCCGACTCCAAGACATTGTGGGGGTGGGACTCGAGTGGCCGCGGCACGTTCCGCTCAAACGACGGCGGCGCGACCTGGGCGCGCCTGCAGTCGCACGGCCTCGAACCGCAGGTCTACGTTCTTGCCGGGTCTGCCGCGCCGAAGGTCGTCTATGCGGGGACGGCGAGCGGCCTGCATCGGTCGAGCGACGGCGGTGCGACCTGGGAGCGCATTGTCTCGGGTGGATGGGCGATCGGCGTCGCGACGGATCCGAAGGATCCGAATCGGATGCTCGTCTCGACGCAGTCGGGGGTGAAGGCAACGTCGGATGGTGGAGACACATGGAGCGACGCGGGCGGCGGGCTGCCGCCGAGCGTCGAGATCGCCTACCTTACGATCAGCGCCGCCGACGGCAACGTGGCCTACGCGGCCGACTCGTCCAAGATTTACAAGACCACGGACGGCGGAACGTCGTGGACCCGGGTGCCGACAGATCCTTCTGATCCCGGGCCATGAAATTACGGTTGCTGCTACGGTATGAGGGTGGCCGACGCAGACGACGTCCGACTCGACCTCCGGGGTCTGCTTGCAGCCGTCGAGGCTGCCCCGCCGGTCGAGGTCGTCGACGTTCTGGCCCACGAGCTCGCCCGGATGCTGGACGCGACCGAGGTTAGCCTTCTGGTCGCCAACCTTTCGGGGACCGCCGCCATGCGCATGTCGAACGTCACCAGAGAAGGCGCGGTCGCCGCCGGGCGTAACGAGCGGACGCAGTCGGTTCCGCTCGACGGATCCGTCCATCATCGAGTCCTCACGAGCCAGGAGCAACATGTTGAGCGTGTCGACGGAGGCTGGCGCGTGCTCGTTCCGGTGACCGAGCGCGGCGATGCGATCGGCATCCTCGAACTCAAGACTCCGTACAGCCCCGACAACGAGACCCTTGCGTACGTGACGTCCGCCGCGCACGCACTCGCGTACACCGTCATTGCGGCCCGCCGTCACACCGACTTATTCGAGTGGGCGCAGCGAGACATTCCGTTTTCGCTCCCGGCCGAGATCCAGCGTCGGCTGCTGCCCGATTCCTACACGGTCGAAGGCGGCCCCTTCACCCTCGCCGGCTGGCTCGAGCCGGCGGCGACCGTGGGCGGCGACACCTTCGACTACTCCGTCGATCGTGAGTACCTGTACGCGTCCGTCACCGACGCCATGGGCCATTCCATCGGCGCCGCTTGGCTCGCCACGCTTGCGGTTGGGAGTCTCCGCAACGCCCGCCGGTCCGTGGCGTCGCCAAGCGAACAGGCAGACGCGGCGAACGCCGCTCTGATCGCCGCGGCAGCCCCCGACCAGTTCGTAACCGGCCAGATCATGCGGATCCGGATCGCCGACGGCGCGGTCGATATCGTCAACGCCGGCCATCACCCGCCGTACCTGCTGCGGGAGGGTGCCGCGGCAGCGCTCGACCTGACCCCGGACCCGCCGCTCGGTATCGCGAGCGACCCGTACAAGAGCCACAATCTGAAGCTTGAGCTCGGCGATCGCCTTCTAATCGTGACCGACGGGTTCCTTGAACGGAACGCAGACCTTGCCGTGGGTGACATTCTGCTGCAGCTGGCGGACCGGCACCCGCGCGAGGTCGTCCGCGAGTTCACCAAAACCCTGCTCGCCGCAACCGGCGGTGACCTCCGGGATGACGCGACCGTTTTGTGCATCGACTGGTACGGGTCTCGCGGTGTCCGCGAGGCTACCGGAGGGGCCAGCCTCGACCGGGCCTCATCCGACTAACTGGCGATCAGGCATTCGATCGGCTGCGACGCGCATCCCAGCAGAGTCTGAGTGACTTCGTCGGCCCTTAGGGGAGATGGGGCTATCCGGTTTCGTGCTTGTGTTCGAGGAAGTACGCGCCCAGAGCGGCGGCCAGCGCTGCGAAGAAGACGGCCGAATACGTCGCGAGCAGAACCTCCATCGTCTGCGCAAACACTGACGGCGCACGCAAGGGTTCTCCG
>DATLFO010000138.1:0-16847 GCA_035541035.1 Actinomycetota bacterium | reverse complement strand
CGCGCGTCCGGGCACGAAGGAGAAGTGAGTCAATTGGGCATCGTCATTAGCCTGCTCGTCGGGGCCGCCGGGGCGATCTTGCGCTACGCCGTCACGGGTCCGGCCAACCAGCAAGGCTTCGACATCCACACCGGCGGTGTGATCTTGATGATCGTCGGAGGAATCGGCCTCGTTCTTTCGATGCTGTTCTGGAGCGGCGTCGCGCCGTTCGGGCGTCGCGATCAATCCACACGCCGACACGAGGAAATCACGACGCAGGACGATCATGAGCAAGGCCGTGTCAATCGCGAAACACGGGATCACGTCGCGAGCTGATGTCCATGCGTGACGCATTCAGGCGAGCCGGTGTCGAACCCGTTTCCCCCGTTGGGTTCGGCATCCTCGCCGGTCGCGGCGCCGCGGATCGACGGCCCGCCGAGGACGTGCCGGCAGGACCCACGAGCCAGCCGTGCCGGGACTGCGGTATCCAGCGCGTCGAATCTCCAGGCCCCCGCTGTCATCACTGCGAGCGGGAGCTGGGCGGCGAGTGCGGTTGGTGAGCACACGGAACGATCAACCTCGAATAGGAGTGACGTCATGATCTTCGGACTGCAGATAGGTGGCTGGTTTCTTGCAATCACCGCCGTCATGGTTTTCACCGTGTGGGCGGAAGCCTGGCTTAAGTCGACGGCGACTCTCAAGCGCGTACCCGTCGATCGAATGTCGGCGTCGGCCGAGGTCGTCGAAGAGGTGGACGTGAGCTCATCCGCTCGAGGATGGCCTCGGCTTCCGTGAGATCGATGCGCCGAGCGGCGGCGAGGCCGTGCATCGGACATGAAAGAGCCGCGGCTCGTGCCGCGGCTCTTTCGATGAAGCGATGCTCTACACACCGACTCCGAAGCCGGTTCCTCCGAGGATGACGTAGTGCTCGATCGTCAGCCAGTCATTGCCCCAGTTCCGGTCGTAGTGCTGCCAAGTCGTGTCCATGAACGCGCCGTACGCATCGATCGTGAAGTCCCCGAAGCCGCCGGCTGCGTTCCAGCGGACGGTGACCGTGCGGGACTGGCCGGGATCGAGCCTCGACACGAATCCGTAGCCGGCGAACTGGCAGAACGGGCCGGTCTTGGGACAGGCGACGATGTCGACCCAGCCTTCGGCTGCCGCCTCGCCGACGTTCTCGATCGTGACCACGATGTCGCGAACGGTTCCGGTGCCCGGCAGTGTGGCCGCGTCGGTGCGGAGCGGCACGTTCTCGACCCGGATCGAGGTGAGCGCGACATCGATCGGCGACGGTTCCGGCACGAACTCCGCGACGACCGCGTCGATGCCCGTCGTGGTCTGTCCCGCGACGACCGTTACCAGGTCCGCGGTCCCCAGCGAGGGCTTGTCTTCCCACCACTCTTCACGGAAGTTCTGTCCGCCGCACGGATAGAACGCGACCGCGAACTCGCCCGCAGGCAAACCTTGGATGAGGAAGTCTCCGTACGCCCATGTCCCCCCGACATCGCGGCCATCCGGCATGTGCACCCGGACACAGACATCGACCGGGTTGCCGTCTTCGAGCCGCACGCTTCCGCTGATCGCTCCGGCGGTCTGAACCGTCAGCACCAGCGATCCCTGCGCCCCGTCGAAGCCGCCGGCCTGGATGTAGTACGTCTGTCCGGCCTCGGCCTGGAAACCGACCGCCGAGGTGAGATCCTCCGACGTGTCGTCGTTGCAGTCCACCAGCTCCAGATCCCAGGCCGGCGGGCTGGCCGTTCCGGTGTACACGGCCAGAGTCGTGTCGTAGTTGCTGCCGGCCGTGTCGATCCGGACCGAGCTGGAATCCTGCGGCTCGAAGCGATACCAGACCGTGCTGGCGGAGTTGCAGTGACCGGGCTCGCCGAGCTCTCTGGTTGCTCCCAGCGTGCTCGTCGACGTGGACGAGTTCAACGCGACCGGCTGAGCGTCCGCGAAATTGTCGTTGGCCGGCAGCGCGGTGGCTGCCGGACCGAAGCCCACGATGCCGAGCGCGAGCGCGGCAGTGAGCAAGCGTGCTTTCACGAGTCCCCCTTGTGGGTCGTTTCCCCCGAATCGGCCTTGCCCTAAGAATTCGTAAAAGCCGCGTAGCAGGCAATTGGCAATAGTGTCGCAGAAGGGACCGGAGATGGCAATGGGTCAGCGGACCAGGGCGTAGATCCGCCGCGAACCTTCCAGGCCTTTGAGCCGGTGCTCCCCGCGGTCTTCGAACGCCAGGTTGGCCGCCGCCGCGAGCTGGCGGGTGATCTCGGAGACCAAAACCTCCTGCGGGCCGGCGAGGGACATGATCCGGGCCGCCTCGTGCACCGCGACCCCGCGTGCGTCCTGATCCACGAACTCGATCTCGCCGGTGTGGACGGCCACGCGAACGCGAAGGTCCTTCGCGGCGGCGGTCTCGGCCAGCAGAGCCGCGCAGCGGATCGCGCGCGCCGCTCCGTCGAAGGTGGCCAGAAAGCCGTCGCCGGTCGTCTTGATCTCGCGGCCACGGAACCGCGCGAGCGCATCGCGGACATCGGAGTTGAACTCGGCGAGCACCTCCTGCCAGCGCCGGTCGCCGAGCCGGGCGGCCGTCGCGGTCGAGTCGACGATGTCGGTGAACAGCACGGTGGCGAGCACCCGCTCCGCCAGCGACTCGAGCTCGCCCGCCCAGCCGCGCAGCCCGCTCCATTCAAGTTGCACGGCGGGCTCGTTCCCGACGACCCAGCCGTCGTGGCCGGCGGGAACCACGTAGGCCTCGTGCGGCCCGACCTCGTGCTCGGTGCCGTCGCGCAGCAAGAAGCGGAAGCGCCCCGACAGGTTGAGCCCGACGTGGCGGCTCTCGCACCAATCGGTCCCGACGTGGGGACGCATGTGCACCGACCATCGCCATCCCGGCCGGAAGATCGTGCGGCCCACCGTCTGCTCGGCGATCTGCACGATCTCGGTGCGGCCCAGCTCGAACTCGATCGTCTCGTTGGGCTTGTCGAAGCTCTGCAGCTCGAATTTGTTCATTGCAGGCCCCCGATAGCCGGACGTTTCCGCTCATCTTAGAGCCGATCGGCGCCGGGGGGCCGCGCCGTTCACGGAACGCCAGGCGCTCGAAGGTGGGGTGCCCGGCCGGGCGGGCTCCATCGGGCTATTGCCGCCGGGACCGGCGCGGTCTAGCGTCGGCTCGAGCGAGAGAGGAGCGTGGCATGGGCGAGGCACGCACGGTTATGGATGCGATGACGAGGGCCATGTTCGACGGCGACATGGAAAGGGCGAAGTCGATGTACTCGACGGACGCCATCGGCGTCGCGCCCGACGGGAGCGAGTTCAAGGGCGGTCACGAGATCGTGGAGTTCCTGAGCCCGTTTTTCCGCGCATTCCCTGATGCGGAGTATCAAGCGATCGCGCAGCTCGAGTCAGACAAGACCGCAATCGACGAAGGCATCTTCACCGGCACGCACACCGAGCCGATGGAGGCGCTCGGCGGCGAGACCATTCCACCCACGAACAAGCGCATCTCGATGCGCAGCTGCGACGTCGCGACGGTCGAAGGCGGCAAGATCACCGAGCACCACTTCTACTTCGACATGCTCTCGATGCTCGAGCAGCTCGGTATCTCGCCGTCGTAGACGCGGTGGGAGGGGGTGGCGGACTCGCCGCCTGCGGCCATGGCTTCTTCCAGCCCGCCCGGCCCGGTGAAATCGTGGCAGTTTGTGAACACCGTTGCCGCACGAACGGCGTTGCGGCCGTTTAGCGGATGCTCGCTCGGGGGACTTTCACCACATGAGTCTGACAACGGTTTACCTCCGGGCGCTCGCCACCTTCGTTTCACGACGTGACGAGCGCGGTGCGGTCGGAGCGCTGATTCTGGGCATCGTCATCGGAATCGGCCTGGTCGTGTTCGGCATCATCAAGCTGCTCATCCCCGGCGACTAAGCCGTTCGCATGAGGGCGTCCGTTCCGCCGGGGTGGTCCTACAACCCTTCCACCTGGGCGCAACGCATGCCGATCATCGCGCTCCGCGCTCGTCGGCACGGCAATCGCTGCGTACCTGGCGCTGTACCAGATGGACGTTCTCGACAGCGTCTGGGAACCGTTCTTCGGCGACGGCAGCGAGGTCATCTTGAACTCGCGCGTATCCCACCTCCTTCCCATCCCCGATGCGGCACTCGGCGCGATCGGCTACCTGGCCGACGCGGGAACGGGCGCGATCGGCGGGAAGGACCGCTGGCGCACGATGCCCTGGATCGTGATCGTGTTCGGATTGGCCGTCGGGCCGTTCGGCGCGGTCAGCATCCTCCTCGTCGTGCTCCAGCCGGTCATGTTCGACGCGTGGTGCACGCTGTGCCTGGCGTCGGCGGGTGATCTCGGTGCTGATGATCGGCCCCGCGATGGACGAGGTGCTCGCGAGCCTGCAACACGTGAAGCGCATGCGCGCCGGGCGGCGCGTCAACCTGGCGCGTCTTCTGGGGACTCGAGCGCGGAGGAGATCCCGCAAGAGCAGGCCGCTTGATGAGCGCATCTCGCGTGCTTACCGTCGCTACCGGCCTGTGGCTGATGGCCTCGCCCGCCGTGCTCGGCTACGGCGGCGCGGCCGCGATCAGCGACCGCATCGTGGGCCCGTGGCTGGTTACGCTCGCGATCGTTGCGATGTGGGAGTCCACGCGCGCCGTGCGACTGGCGAATCTTGCGTTCGTGCCGTGGCTCGCGGTCGCTCCGTGGGTCCTGTCGTTCCCCGTGCGCGCCGCGGTCGTGTCGCTCGCGGTTGCGGGGCTCATCGCGCTGACCGCCTTTCGCACGCCCATGCCGCGGCACCTGTTCGGCGGTGGATGGCGGAGCCTGTGGGCCTCGCCGCAGCGTGACGCGCACTCGTAGGCGCTCGTTCTTGGTCAATCCGAGGCCGTTATAGGTTCGTTGAATCGACCAAGAACAACGAGCAGCCCGAGCGGAGAGGCGCTCCTTGTTGGACGCACCGGAGACGGCGTTACTTGTTGGCCGTCACGTCCTGGCGCAGCAGCGACTGCGGCGGCGCGTAGCCCTTGGGCTTGTCGCGGAACATCGCCGGAACCTTCTCGACCAGCTCCTCGACCGTCCAGCGGGCGTCCTTGCGGATCTCCTCGATCGAGTTCCATCCCTGGTAGAGCTGCACGATTCCGCCGCTGGTGTAGAAGACCTGGCCGGTGATGTCGGCCGCAGCGTCGGTCGCCAGGAAGCACACGATCGGCGCGACGTTCTCGGGATCCCACTGGTCGAAGTCGCCGGCCTTCATCAGGTCGCCGAAGGTGTTCTCGGTCATGCGCGTGCGAGCGGCCGGCGCGATCGCGTTGACGGTCACGCCGTACTTTCGCATTTCCATCGATACGATCTGCGCGAACGCGGCAATGCCCGCCTTCGCGGCGCCGTAGTTCGACTGCCCGACGTTTCCCAGCAGCCCCGACGTCGACGAAGTGTTGACGATCCGTCCGTTCGCCGCCTCGCCGGACTCCTTCGACAGGTTCCGCCAGTGCGCGCACACGTGCCGGGTCGGCGCGAAGTGGCCCTTCATATGCACGCGGATGACGGCGTCCCAGTCGGACTCGTCCATGTTGAAGATCATCTTGTCGCGCAGGATCCCGGCGTTGTTGACCAGGATGTCGATCCGGCCCCAGGTGTCGATGGCTTGCTGCACCATGCGGCCGGCCGCGGCGAAGTCGGCGACGTCGTCATAGTTGGCCGCGGCCTCGCCGCCGGCCGCCGCGATCTCGTCCACGACCTGCTGCGCCGGACGCTGGTCGGCGCCGCTGCCGTCCCACTCGCCGCCCACGTCGTTGACGATCACCCGCGCGCCGTGCGCCGCCAGCAGCAGCGCCTCGCCGCGACCGATGCCGCGGCCCGCGCCGGTCACGATCGCCACCTTGCCGTCAAGCAGTCCCATGCTCGCATCCTCCACTCAGGTCCCGAAGTCGCGCGCAAGCGTATCGACCGCTCGCCGTGTGGGAAATTCCGCTGGCCGGAACATGCGCACCCTTTTCTCGGATTCGGCGGTTGCCGGGATCTTCGACAGGCAGGAACGGCCGCCTTATCCGTCGAAATCCGACCGTTACGTCGGAATCACGCGATCCAGGGGCACGCCGAACAGTCGGCTGCCGCGCTGAGGAGGAGGCGCTCGATGAGGGCTCGGAAGCTGCTGATCGGACTCGCGACGCTGTCGATGGCCATCCTGCCCGCCCATGCGGAGACGGTCGGTCACACTTGCGCGCCTGCCTCCCACCCGGGCGGGGAGTGGCGACAGTCCGGCGGCTCGATCGGTAATCACCGCAACCAGCCCGCCGAGACGGTTCTCAACGCCTCGACCGCCGGCAACGTCGCCAAGGCCTGGGTCTTCTCCACAGCAGGAGCCGGCACTCTCCAGAACACCCCCGTCGTGGCCGACGGATGCGTCTTCATCGCCACCAGCACCGGCTGGGTCATGGCGATCAACGCCGACGACGGCAAGGCCGTTTGGCGAACCGCGCTGCCCGGCTCCAGCGCCGGAGCGCTTGTGGGCGGCATCATCACCGGCTCGCCCGCCGTCGTGGACGGAGTCGTCTACGTCGCCACCAGCGAGCTTCACCACCCTCGCGTGGTCGCGCTCGATCAGAACACCGGAGCGGTGAAGTGGGCCGTCGAGGTACTCGACCCGGCCAAGCGGCCGGGCGGCAACCCGAACCGCTCCTACGAGAACACCGTCGTGAGCGCGCCCGTGGTCTGGAACGGCCTGCTGTTCCAGGGGATCATGGCCGGCGAGGCCTCGGCGAGCGCGCGGGGGGGCTACGCGATCCTCGACATCGCCGACACGCCCGCGCTCAACGCCAACCCGGACGCCCGCCGTCTGGTGCAGGACTGGACGATCACCGACGCCGAGTACGCGGCCGGCTACCGGGGCGCCTCGATCTGGTGCACCGCGGCCGTGGACGAGGCCACCGGCTACGCCTACGCATGCGGCGGCAACCCCGCCAGCAAGCAGATCGAGCCCCGGAACGCCAACGCGCTGCTGAAGATCGACATGAACCGCACCCGCTCGACCTTCGGTCAGATCGTGGACGCCTACAAGGGCGAGACCGACCAGTACTACCCGGGCCTGGACCGCAACCCCGCGTGCGATCAGGTGCCGACCACCGCCGTGTGGAGCCCGACGTGCGTGCAGCTTGATCTGGACTTTGGCGCCTCGCCGGTGCTGTTCACCGACTCGATCGGCCGCACGCTGCTGGGGGACCTGCAGAAGTCGGGCGTGTTCCACGCGGTCTACGCCGACAACATGCAGCGCGCCTGGACGACGGTCATCGCCACGCCGGGCGTGGCGTTCAACGCCGCCTCGCCGGCCGTAGACACGGTGTCGGGCAATGATGGCGGCATGGTCTTCGCGGCGGGCTCGCCGCCCGGGCATCTGGTCGCGATGACCAAGGCGTTCGGCCGCTACCGCTGGGCGACGCCGATCAGCGCGGGCGGCACGCACTTCCAGCCGGTGTCCTACGCGAACGGCGTCGTGTACTCGATGAACAACGAGGGCGATCTGATCGGCGTGGACGCCTCGCTGGGCCTGATCGTGCTCAAGCGCAACCTCGCCTTCGACACCGGCGAATGGTCCGGCGACCTCAGCTCGCAAGGCGTGGCGATCGCGCGCAACACGCTCTACGCCGCCAGCGGACAGTTCGTCGTCGCATACCGCTAGCCATGCGGACCTGGCGAGGGATCCGATCGGCGCTGGCGGCGCTGCTGGCCGTGGTGTCGCTGTCCTCCCTGCCGTCGTCCGCCCGTACGATCTGCGAGCCCGACGCCCGTCCCGGCGGCGAGTGGCGCCGCATGGGCTACGACCTCGCGCATTCGCGCCACCAGCCGGACGAGCGCTCGATCGGCCGGGTGCAGGCGGCCACGCTGCAGCCGGCGTGGACGTTCTCGGCGAACGAGGCCAGCGGCGGGTTCTGGAACGAGATCACCGGCTACCCGATCGTCGCCGACGGGTGCGTGTTCGTCGGATCGAGCACCGGCCGTGACGCGCCGGGCTGGATATTCGCGCTCAACGCCGACGGGGGGGACCTGTCTTGGAAGCGTGCGCTCAGCCACGGCGTCTACAGCACGCTCGCCGTCGAGGACGGCGTCGTGTACGCGTTCGTGTCGCGCATCGGCTCGCCCTACGTCGTCGCGCTCGATCAGCGTGACGGCCGAATGCTGTGGCGCACCACCGTCGACACGCAGCCGGGATCGGACGCGGTCTCCAGCCCGGTCGTCTACAACGGCATGGTGTGGGTCGGCGTCTCCGGAACGGCCGCCGAGGGCGACGAGGAGACGCGCTTCGACTTCCGCGGCTCGTCGGTGCTGCTGGACGCGTCGGCGTCGTGCAGCGATCACAGCGTGCCGGTCGCGTTCGGTGACGAGACCATGACGCTGACCACGGAATGCTTCAACGCGGTGCCGGGCGCGACCGGCGGCCGGGTGCTCGCGCACGCGTTCTCGATTCCCGATGACGACTGGGACGAAGGCGCGGGCGATGCGGGCGGCGCCATCTGGTCCACCATCTCGATCGATCCGGCGAGCGGCTTCGGCTTCGTCGGGACCGGCAACCCGTTCAACTACGAGGACGAGCACGCCCACACCAACGCGATCGTAAAGATCGACCTTCGCCGCACGGTGGCCGGATCGCCGAACCCGTCCTTCGGACAGATCGTGGGCTCCTACAAGGGCGAGATCGAGGAGTACTTCCCCGAGGTCTCCGACAACTACTCGTGCGACGAGGAGGATTACGTCGGCTTCTTCATGGCCGGGTTCGAGTGCGGCCGTCTGGACCTCGACTTCGGCGCGTCGCCGAACCTTTTCCGCACGCGCACCGGCAAGCTGCTCGTCGGCGCGGGCCAAAAATCGGGTGTCTATCACGCGGTCGATCCGGTGACGATGACCGGCGCCTGGAAGCAGATCATGGGCGTGCCCTCGGCCGTCGGGGGTATCGTCGGCACCGCCGCCTACGACGGCACCGCCTTGTACGTGCCGCACACGCTCGCGGGCTATCTCGCGTCGCTGGACCGTGACGGGGCCGGCATCAAGTGGGCTTCGCCGACGGCCGATGCCGTGCACTGGGGCAATCCGGCCACATCGGCGAACGGCGTGATCTACACCGTCGATCTCAAGGGCTTCATCGACGCGTTCGACGCAGCGACCGGCGCCCCGCTGATGCATCGTCCGCTGTCGCTGGGAGCGAACACCGGCCTTGCGCCGACCCTGTCCTGGGGCGGGGTCACGGTCGCCCGCAACACCGTCTACGCGAGCGTCGGCGTCGGGTTGACGTCGGCCGGCGGCGGCTTCCCGTCGATGCCGAACGGATTCGTGATCGCCTACCGGCCGGCGAGAACGCTGTGAAGGCGCTCGCGGCCGTGATCGTGCTGGCGCTGGCGTTTCCGGCGCAGGCGACGGCGCGCGTTGTCGCGGCGGTGCCGGGCAGCGCGCAGGCCCGCACGTTCGCCACGCGCGTCGTGCCGATGCAAGGTGCGACCTGGCTGACGCTGCACAACACCGATGCGGCATTCCACGGCATACGGTCCGAGGCCATCGGCTCCGACGAGGCCTCGTGGTGCGGGCCGCTGAACCCGGGGGCGGAGGGACCCAACAACCCGCGCCGCTTCCCGCGCGGTGCGTGCCCGCTGTTCTGGAGCGATCTCGCGCTCGCGCTCGGCGGCGCGCGTCCCGTGCTCGGGATCGAGTCGCTCCTGCCCGGCCGGGCCTACGGCTTCATCTGCTACGTCCACCCATCGATGCAGGGCGCCTTGCTCACCTAAGCGAAAGGACTCCAATGAAGAAACTTCTCGTCGCTGCCCTGGTCTCGCTGATGGCGTTCACCTCGTCGGGCGCGTCCGCTCAGCAGATCGAGCATCTGTACGTCAGCGGTCCCGGCGGAGCCTTCACGACATACACCGTGCCTCTCATCGTCATCACCCAGGGAGACACCATCACGTATCGCAACATCGACATCGCGGCTCACGACGTGCGGGCCACCGTCTTCGGACCGGACCGCGCGTGGTGCATGCAGTTCCCGTTCAACTTCCCGTCAGGGAAGTGTCCGCTGTTCACCTCGCGGCTGATCGGCCTTAGCGGAACGAGCCCCGTGTACGGGATCCCGGATCTCGTCGTTCCGCCCAGCGAAACCGCGAAAACGTATGAGTTCTTTTGCTCCATCCATCCGAACATGAAGGGAACGTTGGTGGTGGTTAAGCGCCCCTTGACTTAATCCTACCGAGTAGTCAGAATCGAGAATGTTGTCGGCTTATGCCTTGACGTCCGTTGCGCCGGGTTTCGGGCGTACAGGATCCGGGAGGGATCACAGTGACAAGACGCGTCATAGCCTTGGCCTCGCTCTTTGCGATGGCCCTCTCCGTAGCAAGCGTCAGAGCGGATCTGCCGGTGCCCGAGGCGGGCGTGATCAGCCCCCAGGCCGGCAAGGTCATCACCGGTGAATGCAAGTCAGAAAGCGTTTTCGACATCGACTACGACGATCCCGCGATCCGGCCTGCAGCCATCAAAAACAGTTGTCAGCGCTTGAAGATCGTCTTCGGCCCGATTTGGGCCAAGCCCGGCCAGAACGACGTTTTGATCCAGCCGGTGACCTACGAGAAGCCGCTCTACGACGGCTACATGGTCCGCTTCAAGCCGGACCTGGTCGGCGTGGACCCGCTGTCGTCCGGCTTCGACGCCAACGTTGCCGCGCCGCCGGTCGAGGACCTTCACTTGCACCACGGGACCTGGCTCAACCCGAGCGCGTTCAACGACTTCGGCTCGGGAGAGTTCATCTCGACGCCTGCAGGGAACGTGCCGAACCCGGGCCGTCGCTACGGCTGGGGCCCGTGGCTCGCCTCCGGTGAGGAGAAGACCATCGCGTCGTGGCCGGAAGGTTTCGGCCTGAAGATCAAGTCGACCGACGCGTGGCTGTTCCTGCACATGGTCCACAACGCGACGCCGCGCACCTTCCCGGTCTGGGTCACCTACGACGTGGACTACATCCCGGCCGACGTCGCCGAGGCGCCGCACCCCGAAGACCCGGAGCGTCCGCTGCTGTTCAAGACCAAGGGCATCTGGCTCGACGTCGGCGACTGCAGCCACTGGACGACCACGGGCTGCCAGAAGGATCAGTTCAACCCGGTGTTCAACATTCAGCGCGGCTTCGGCATCGACGGCGTGTGCGTCTTCCCGCGTCAGAACTGCGCGTACCAGAACACGCTGGCGAACAAGTCGGCGCAGCAAGGCATCGACAAGGGCACCGTCTACGACCAGTGGGAGATCCCCGAAGACGGCACGCTGGTCGTCATGGGCGGACATTTGCACAACGGCGGTCTCCGTGACGACGTGTACCTGGTCCGAGACGGCGTCGAGAAGCTGATCCACCGTTCCGACGCGTTCTACTTCGACCACGACTTCGACCCGGCCACGTGGAACGAGGCCGTCGATCCGTTCGACCGGACCAAGAGCGAGATCGGCGCACCGCCGACCTCGTGGGACTTCGTGATGTCGGGCGTCAGCGACGACCTGGGCTGGCGCGTCGAGGTCAAGAAGGGCGACAAGCTTCGCCTCGAGGGCGTCTACGACAGCAGCATCGCCTCGTGGTACGAGCAGATGGGCATCGTGATGACCTGGCTGGCGCCCAACAGCGTCACCACGATCGACGGGGTTGACCGCGTGGTCGGCATCGACCCGTTCGCGTCCGGCGTCGAGATCCACGACGGCGTCAACACGCTCGCGGTTCAGCCGGGCACCCGTCCCGAGTTGATTCCCGGCTACGAGCACGGGCCCTGCATGCCGAGCGCGACGCGCCTGTGCACTCGCGGGCAGATCACGCACGCCCGCGTGGCGACGAGCGGGAACCACACCGACCCGTGCCTGAACGGCTGCCCGGACATCGCGCGCACCGCTCCGGACGGCGACTTCACCAGCGACATCTACATGGCCGCGTTCGGCTACGGCAACGCCGACTTCGGCGTCATCGGGGCGCTCGGCGTGCCGCGTGTCAAAGTCGGCGACACGATCGCGTTCCACAACGTCGATACCGCCGACTACATGTGGCACACGGCGACGCGGTGTGCGAACCCGTGCTCCGGAACGGTCGTCACGCACTACCCGATCGCCGACGGCGCCTACGACGACCTGATCGATCCGTCCACGGGCACGACGGCGAACGGCAAGACCGTCGGCGATCTGCTGGCCGAGAACGGCGCCGACCCGCTCGACTTCGATTCGGGCGCGCTGGGCGTCGGAACCGGAGCGGTCAACAAGGTCACGTGGTCGTGGACGCCCACACGTCCCGGCACCTACACGTTCTGGTGCCGGATCCACCCGAGCATGCGCGGCGCGGTTCGCGTCGTGGAGTAAGGGAAGAAACGAACGCCGGAGAGGCTGCCGCAGCGGGGCAGCCTCTCCGGCATTCATGGCAGGGGAAAAATGAGGAGAAGCAGCACCGAGAATGGAGGGGGATCTATGGCTCGGCGACTCATGACGGCCCTCGCGGCCGTCGCAGTCGCGTTCTCGCTGCTCCCGGCTTCGGCCGACTCGGGGCATCGCGACGTGATTCCGCTGCTCGCCAACGCGGGCAATCGATACGTGCCGGCACCGCCGGGAACGGTGCAGGATCTGTCGTACGTCTTCGGACCGTACGTCATCCCGCCGGGGCAGGACTCGAACCGTATTACGGTCGATCTGCCGCTCACGACCGGCTTCATCGTGGCGATCGCTCCGGACCTGGTGGACGTGTCCACCGGCGAGATTCCGACGCAGCAGGAAGCGCACATCCATCACGCGCACTGGTTCCGCGTCTCGGAAGACTCCAAGAACGACTACTACACAAGCGTTCAGGGCAAGGGATTGTCGTGGGTGTTCGGCACCGGCGAGGAAAAGACGCAGGGACGCCTGGACGATCGCGCTCGCCTCGACAAGGCCGCCGGCAACGACTGGGAGTACGGCATCCCGATCAGCGGATCCGAGCCGAACACGATGATCTACATGATCCACAACAAGCTCGCCACGGTCGGCAACTACTTCGTCGTGCTCGACGTGACGTTCATCCCCGGCACGCGTGAGGAGATCCTCGCCGCGACGAATCGGGACATCCACCCGCTCAACAGCCAGCTGTGGGGCCGGACCAAGGACGTGACCGGCAGCTCCAAGGAGATCGGGGCCCGCTGGAAGGTCACGCGCGACGGAGTCGGCATCGCCTCGGGCGGCCACCTTCACCCGGGCGGAAAGATGACCGTCATCTCGAACCTCGGGAAGGACGCCACGTGCACCGCCGACCTCGACGGTGACGGATTCCCGGGCGTGGCGATCTTGCGCTCCTACAAGTTCGATCGCGACATGCGCGCCTGGCCGTTCACGGAGAACTACCAGATCGGGGCGACCAAGTTCGGCTGGCGGGCTCCGCTGCACAAGGGCGACGTCCTCGAGCAGTTCGCCACGTACGCGATCGAGCCGACGGGAACGCCGGAGCTGAACAACTTCGTATCGAACGACTCGCTGCCCCACAACTGGTACGAGGCGATGACCTACACGGGCATCTACTACGACTCTTACCAGGTGCCGGGAACGCCGGCGGGCGTCTGCTCGCTGGCCGCGCTCGCACCGCGGCTGCTCGGCAACGACACGTTCGAAGAGCAGGGGCTGTCGTCGTCATGGCTTGACGGAGACGGGCTCGTCAAGCCCGAGCTGGCCGCCGGCGTCGCCGAGATCGAGGATGACTGGAACCGATTCGGCACCGGTGCCGCTGAAGGCATGGTCAACCACATCTGGCAGGGCGAGGCCGAGCCGCTGTGCGCGCAGGAGAACATGCCGGCGCTCGCAGGCATCTATCCCGCCTGCGGGCCCGATGACATCGCCACCGAGCTCGGTCCGGAGGTCAGCGAGATCCACGTCGCGGGCTTCCTGTACGTGCCGGGTGATCTCGGATTCGGCGACGTCCCGACGCTTCCTGCCGTGAAACAGGGCTCGACGATCACCTTCGTCAACGACGACGCCGCGATCAACGTCCGGCACACGTTCACCTCGTGTCGCTGGCCGTGCGTCGGACCCTACGTTTCCAACTTCCCGCTGCCCAGCGGCGGAGCGCATGCGTTCGACACGGGCAAGATCGGCAACATCGACCCGATCGACGGTGGGGCCGAAGTCGAGAAGGTTTTGCTCGGCCAGGAGAACGACACCGTTCCGTTCTACGAGTTCAAGGCCGACCTGCCTGCCGGCCGCTACTCGTACTTCTGCCGGATCCACCCGTTCATGCGGGGTGGATTCGAAGTCGTCACCTAGCACGCAGAGTCAAAGAAAAGGCCGCCCTCGGGCGGCCTTTTCGTATTTCGCCGCGTCAGATCCCCAGCGCGCTCAGGCAGCGGTAGTCGCCGCTGTCGGTTCCCTCGACGTTGCACCACAGCTCGCGCATCGGCGGCAGCTGAAGCAGAGGCGCCTGGTCGCCGAGCGTGTTCGCGCATGCCGTCTCGCCGGTGCCGGACGCGATGCACTCGACGATGGCCGGGCCGCCGCCCGTCGTCGAGATCCAGATGCGCAGCCGTGCCTCGCCCGAGGCGGCCGTTGCCGTGCCGAACACTTTGAGCGGCGCGCCGCGGAACTCGAAATGGCACGAGGTCGAGCCGACCCAGCGGGTGCTCGGCTTGGCCGGGTCGCTGCCGCAGCTTGCTCCGCCGCCGTGCGCGCCGGCGGGGCTGCCGGTCGAAGCCGCGACTGCGATCGCGAGGAGGAATGCCTGTCGTCGAAGAAAAGTCATGATCGTGCATTCGACGTCTGCCGCCGGGCGGCCTGCCCGGCGCGCCGGGATTCTCGAGCCGGCCGAGGCGATATGCTTCGGTCATGACCGACGGATCCGCGTTTCGCGCAGCCGTCGAGGCGGAGGATCACGGGGCGATGGTCGCGTGCCTGTCGCCCGGCGTGATCTTTCACAGTCCCGTCACGTTCAAGCCGTTCGAAGGCCGCGAGACGGTTGCGCATCTGTTCGGTGTCCTTCTGTCGGTGTTCGAGGACTTCACCTACACCGATCACCTGACGGGCGACGGCACCGCGATCCTTCTGTTTCGCACGCGCGTCGGCGACAAGCAGGTCGAGGGCGCGGACATCCTGCGCTTCGGCGACGACGGCCTGATTGAGGATTTCACCGTCATGGTCCGGCCTCTCTCGGCCGCGATGGCGCTCGGCGAAGCGGTCGGTAAGGGTCTCGGGCTGCGCGCCTAACCGCACGCGCCGGCACCCACAGTCCGCGGGGACGGAACCGCGTGCTCTGCCCTTTCGTCCAATGACCTGCCGGACGCGAAACGTGCCCGAGTGGCCGTAGCCGCGTGGCTCGCCGGCAGCGTCTTATGGATACGCGACGCAGACCCGCGACGCGTACGACGAAGGAGCAGGTCCGATGAAAGTCTTGACGAGAATCCTCGCGGTCGCCATCGCGTTCGCGGTCGTCGCCGGCGGCGCGCAGGTCTACGTGTCCAGCCGCCGTCCGGTCCCCGCCGCCGTGAAGAACCCCGGGGCGCCCGCGCCGGGGCCGCCGTCCGAGTCGCCGGCGCCGTCGCAGCCGCCGTCGGATCCGGTGCCGCCGGAGACGCTGCCGCCCGCGCCGAAACCGACGAAGAAGCCGGTGACCGCGCCGTCCAAGGCCCAGGGAAAGATGATCGAGGTCTCGATCGACGATCAGGAGCTCATCGCCTGGCAGGACGGAACGATCGTGTACCGCTTCGTGATCTCGACCGGCAAGGCCGGGTACGAGACCCCGAAGGGCAACTGGAGGATTCACACCAAGTACGAGAACCGATGGTCGCGCAAGTGGAAGGTCTGGATGCCGTACGCGATGTTCTGGCACCCCGAGCACGGCTACGCGTTCCACGAGCTTCCCTACAAGGACGGGCAGCCCGGCAAGCGGCTCGGCGCGTCGAAGCTCGGCCGCGCGGACTCGCACGGATGTGTGCGCGTCAACGTCGGTGATGCGAAGAAGCTCTACGACTGGGCGCCGGTCGGCACGTCCGTCTGGGTCCACTGACGGACCCGCGTGCCGCCGGCGTCCTCAAGCCCCCACCCGGGCGGGGAGGCTTCCTGAGAGGGAGCCTCCCCGCGCCATTTGCGCGCGTGATCGAAGTCGCTAAGGTGAGCGCCATGCCACGTTTGCGGATGGTCGCGCTGCTCGCCGGGCTCGGTTTGGCCGCCGCGTGCGGCGGTGATGACGGTCCTGCCGGCGCGCCCGGCTCGGCGTCCACGCCCCCTGCCGCCTCGCCTGCATCGTCTCCGCCCCCGTCCGTAGAGCCGACGCAGAACGGCACCTACTGGGCGGTGTATCTGGCGGCGGGTGATCCGGACTCGGACGCGTTCGTGACGCGCGTCGAGATGCTCGAGGCCCGCAAGCTTCCGTCGCACGGCAGCGAAGCCGCGTGTGATCAGGGGTCGCGCGAGGCGCTCGGCCTGAAGGAGAGCGATCACGTGATCGGCGTCTACTTCACGACCGAGGCCGATGCGCGCGCCTTCGCGGCAACGCTGGACTTCGAGCCCGCAGGCATCGTTCAGGTCAAGACGGATTGCCTGGACTAACCGGGGATGAGCGAAAGGTCGACGAAGAACGTCCGGTACGGGCCGTCATAGACGCTGCGTGCGCCCGGCGCGGTCGCGTCCAAGAAGCGGTTCGCGGCGCGATTGTCCCGCAAGATGCATCCCGTCGCGGTGGCGTAGCCGTCCGCGTGCGCGCGGTCGGCGATGTCGCGCATCAGCACCCGGCCGACACCATGCCGCTGCCATCCGTCTTCGACGATGACCGCGATCTCGGCGTCGCCGTCCAGGTCGCCGTAGTGCGCGGCACCGACGATTCGGCCGTCCAGCGCGACGGCGACGCCGAGATCGCGGTCATCGTCGAAGAC
>DATLFO010000137.1:0-11213 GCA_035541035.1 Actinomycetota bacterium | reverse complement strand
CACTAGGTTGTCCCACATCTCATCCGCGGTGAACGGACAGAACGGCGCGACCAGCTTCGCCATCGTCACCAGGCACTCGTAGAGCGTCGCGTGCGCGGCGGCCTTGTCGGCCGACTCGGCTCCCGCCCAGAAGCGGCGGCGTGAACGGCGCACGTACCAGTTGGACAGCTCGTCCACGAACGCGGTGATGCGGCGGCCGGCGTCGGCGGCGTCGAAGGCCTCCAGCGCGTCGGTGACGCCGCGCACGGTGTCGTGCAGCTCGGCCAGGATCCAGCGGTCGAGCTCGCCCCGCTCGGCTGGCGGCGGCGCGTCCAGCGACGCGGGGTCGATGCCGTCGGTGTTGGCGTAGAGCACGTAGAATGAATATACGTTCCACCACATACGCATGAAGCCGCGCAGCACCTCGTCGATCGCATCAAGCGACAGGCGGCGTGACGTCCAGGGCGAGCCGATGGTCAGCAGGTACCACCGCAGCGCGTCGGCGCCTTGGCCGTCGAGGATCGTCCACGGGTCGATCGCGTTGCCGAGCGACTTGCTCATCTTGCGGCCGTCCTTGTCCACGATGTGGCCGTGGCAGATGACGCGTTCGTAGGACGACTGGCCGAACAGCAACGTGGACGACGCCAGCAGCGAATAGAACCAGCCGCGCGTCTGGTCGATGCCCTCGGCGATAAACTGCGCGGGGAACGCGGCCTCGAAAGTCTGCTCGTTGTCGAACGGGTAATGCCACTGCGCGAACGGCATCGAGCCCGAGTCGTACCAGGTGTCGATCACGCTGGTGACGCGCCGCATCTCGCCGCCACACTCGACGCACGCGAACGTGATGTCGTCCACGTACGGCCGGTGCGGATCGAAGCCCGACAGGTCGCGGCCGCTGCGTTCGCCCAGCTCGGCGAACGAGCCGATGCAGACCGTGTGCTTCTGCTCGCAGCGCCATACCGGCAGCGGCGTGCCCCAGTAGCGGTCCCGCGACAAGGCCCAGTCGATGTTGTTTTCGAGCCAGTCGCCGAAGCGGCCGTGCTTGATGTGGTCGGGATGCCAGGCGATGGTCTCGTTCTGCGCGAGCAGATCGTCCTTGCGCGCGGTCGTGCGGATGTACCACGAGTTGCGCGCGTAGTAGAGCAGCGGCGTCTTGCAGCGCCAGCAGAACGGATAAGTGTGCTCGATGGTCTCTTCGCGGAACAGGATGCCGCGCTCGCGCAGGTTCTCGATGATCGACGGGTCGGCGTCCTTGACGAACTGGCCCGCCCAGGGGGTGACCGCATCCACGAACTTGCCTTCGGCATCCACCATGTGGATCACCGGCAGGTCGTTCGCGCGGCCCGTCTCCATGTCCTCGGCGCCGTAAGCGGGCGCGGTGTGCACGATGCCCGATCCGTCCTCGGTCGTGACGTACTCGGCCGCGACCACGTACCAGGCACGCTTGTCGGGGGCGGCGAAATCGAACGGCGGCGTGTACGAGCGGCCCTCGAGCGATCCCGGCTCGAAGTGCTCGACCACCTCGGCGTCGTCGCCGAAGATGCGGTGCACGAGCGGCTCGGCCACGATCAGGCGCTCCGACTCGTACTGCACCGCGACGTAGGGAACCTCAGGATGGATCGCGGCCGCGGCATTCGACAGCAGCGTCCACGGCGTCGTCGTCCAGACCAGCAGGGAGGTGCCCGTCTCGTCGGTGAGCGGGAAGCGGACGAAGACGCTCGGGTCGGTGACGGTCTGGTAGCCCTGCGCGACCTCGTGATCCGACAGCGGCGTGCCGCATCGTGCGCAGTAGGGCGTGACCTTGTAGTCCTCGAACAGCAGGCCGTCGTCGTAGATCTTTTTGAGCGACCACCAGACCGACTCCACGTAGTCGTTGGACATTGTGTAGTAGGGGTCGTCCATGTCGGTCCAGTAGGCGATGCGCTCGGTCATGCGCCGCCATTCGCCGACGTAGCGCAGGACGGACTCGCGGCAGCGGCGGTTGAACTCCTCGATGCCGAAGGCTTCGATGTCGCGCTTGGACGACAGGCCGAGCTCTTTCTCGACCTCGAGCTCGACCGGCAGACCGTGGCAGTCCCAGCCGCCCTTGCGCGGGACGAAATCGCCGCGCATGGTGCGGTACCGCGGAAACAGGTCCTTGAAGACGCGGGCGAGCACATGATGCACGCCCGGTTTGCCGTTGGCGGTCGGCGGGCCCTCGTAGATGTTCCATCGGCGGCCGCCTTCGTGCAGGTGCTGCGAGCGGGCGAACACGTCACGTTCGCGCCAGCGTTCGGCCACCCGCTGCTCCATCTCGGGCCAGCGGATGCGCGAGTCGACCGGTCGAAAGACGCTCATCTGTGAGCGCGCATCATAATCAACGTGGTGTCGATCGCGAACGGCACTTTCGGTACCCCGTGACGCCCGGGGCGCAGGACCGCGGGACCCCGACGGAGCCCGTCCGCACCTGCTCTGACCTGCGGAAATGTGATGCCGTTGGGGCCGGCTGCCCCGGGCTGCAGTGCCTTGACAGCCCAGGGGGGCGGTGCTACTTTCGGGCATCCGTCGGCCGGGGGGTCGGTCGGATATCCCGTTTCGTCGCCGCTCAGCGGTGATCCGACGCAAGGACGAGAGGAGCCGGGTGGCTCGCCCCACCAAGAAGTCGAGCGCTACCGCCGCCGCCAAGAAGACCGAGGCGGCGCGCGCGGCGGCGAAGCCGTCCGCGAAGAAGACGTCCGCGAAGGCTCCGATCAAATCGTCGTCCAAGAAGACGATCCCGGCCAAGAAGTCCGCGCCCGCGAAGAAGACCGCGCCCGCAAAGAAGGCGGCTGCGAAGAAGGAAGCGCCGGCGAAGAAGGCTCCGCCCGCCAAGAAGGAAGCGCCCGCTGCGAAGGCTGTGCCCGCCAAGAAGGAAACGCCCGCTGCGAAGGCGCCTGCGAGCGAGACCAAGCTTGCGCCGGCCAAGAAGATCGTGGCCAAAACGCCCGCGGCCGCCGCGGCCCCCGCGGCGCCCAAGCCCAAGAGCAAGCCTCCCAAGTTCTCTCCGAAGGAGCTGGACGCGATCCGACAGGATCTGCTCGACCACCGTGCCACGTACGAGAAGGAGTTCGAGGATCTCGAGTCGGGCTCGCTCAACGTCGCGCAATCCGAGATGAGCGGGGAGGTCTCCTACGACGAGGAGTTCGCCGACGCCGGCACGTTCACGTTCGAGCGTGAGCGCGACCTGTCGCTGTCCAACAACATTCGCGACCTGATGGACAAGGTGGACACCGCGATGCGCAAGCTCGACGAAGGCTCGTATGGTGTTTGCGAGCGGTGCGGCAACGCCATCGACAAGGCGAGGCTCAAGGCGCTCCCGTACTCGGTGTTGTGCATCACGTGCAAACAGCAGGAAGAGCGACTCAGATAAGCTGGCGCGCGCTCCTCGCGCTGTCGGTCACCGCTGCCGCCGGGCTGATCGCCGACCAGATCACCAAGGCCCTCGCCCTGGCCAAGCTGCCCGAGGGTGGAACCGTCCCCTTCATCGAGGGCGTCTGGCATTGGACGCTGCAGCGGAACCCGGGTGCGGCCTTCAGCCTGTTCACCACGGTGCCGTGGCTGTTCACGATCATCGCCTTCGTCATCTCGGCCGGCATCATCTGGTATGCGCGCCGCGTGCACGACCCCGGGCTGGGCCTGGCGCTGGGGTTCGTGCTGGGCGGCGCGCTCGGCAACCTGAGCGACCGGATCGTGCGGCCGCCGGCGCCGTTCCGCGGCCACGTCATCGACTTCATCGACTTCCGGATCTGGCCGACTTTCAACATCGCCGACGTATGCGTGGTCACCGGGGCGGCCCTGCTGTTCCTGCACGGCGTGCGCGCCGAACGCGCCGAGAAGCGCGCCGCCGAGGCGGCCGCGCGCGGCGGCGACGGCGGCGCGACGTCGTGAGCGGCATCTCGTTCGAGGTCGCGGCCGAGGAAGCCGGCCACCGGCTCGACGTGGTGCTCGCGCGCAGGACCGGGCTGTCGCGCTCAGCGGCCGCGGCGCTGAGCGTGACGGTCGACGACCGGCCGGCGAGCAAGTCCCTCAAGCTCGAGCGCGGCCAGCGGGTCGAAGCCGACCTTCCCGACGCGGCTCCGGCCGAGCCGCAGCCCGAGGACATCGACGTTCCGGTCGTCTACGAGGACGACGCGCTCGTGGTGATCTCTAAGCCGGCGGGCCTGGTCGTGCATCCCGCACCGGGACATCCGGGCGGAACGCTGGTCAACGCGCTGCTGGCGCGCGCGGGCCGGCCGGCGGGCGGCGAGGCCTGGCGGCCCGGCATCGTTCACCGGCTCGATGCCGGAACGAGCGGGTTGATGATCGTGGCCAAAGACGAGCACGTGCACGCGACTTTGGTCGGCATGCTCGCGAGCCGAACGGTCAAGCGCACCTATACCGCGCTCGTCGAAGGCGAGCCGGAGAGCCCGACCGCGACCATCGACGCGCCGATCGGACGCTCGCCGCGGCATCGCAAGAAGATGGCCGTCGTCGCCGGCGGCCGCGAGGCGATCACGCACTATCAGGTGATGGAGCGGCTCGGCGAAGCGGCGCTGCTGGAGGTTCGTATCGAGACCGGCCGCACGCATCAGGTCCGCGTGCATCTGGCCGAGATCGGCCACGCGGTCGTGGGGGATCAGGTCTACGGCCGGGGCCGGAAGCTCGCCGCGCGGCTCGGTCTGGAGCGGCCGTTCCTGCACGCCGCGCGCCTCGAGCTGGCGCATCCGCTGAGCGGCGCGCCGCTGGCATTCGAAGATCCGCTTCCCGAGGACCTGGCCCGCGCGCTCGAGACGGCGCGAACCGGCCCGTAACGCCCGCGCGGAACGCCCGCGCTCAAGCCCTCGCCGATAGAGAAGGAAGGCGGACGGACGGGAGGCAGGCACGTGAAAGGAATTCGAGCCGCGGCGAGCGTGCTCATGCTGGCGTCGGTTCTGGCGGCTGCGGGGCCCGGCCACGCCGGAGTCCAGATCGTGCAGAGCGAGCGAGCCTGGGCGCAGTGGTCGGGTGGCGCCGGATGCCTGCAGTCGTTCGTGCACGTGCTGGCCGAGCGATCGGCCGTGCTCGATCCGCCCGGTGCGCCGCCGCGCGTGTCGGTGGCATGGGTCTCGGTCGTCAAAGCCGATGCCTGCAGCGGCGCGGTGTTTGAGTCCTCGCACGGCCGCGCATTCGTGCGCGGCCTGCGCATAGGTCCCCAAAGCGCGTCGCTTCGCGCGACCGTGGATCTGCAGGACGCCGTCAGCGGGACCACCCGGCCCGTGCGCGTCGAGGTCGACTGGACGGCCGGGTCCGTCGAGCCGGTCACGCTCACCGATCACGACCGCGGCGTGGTGCGCATCACCGCATCCTCGGCCGACGCCGCCGCCACCGGCAGCGTCGTGCGCGACACGGGACCGGCTGCGACCGGCGAGGCAGCCGCCGGGGGCCTGTTGACGTTCCGGCGCATCGCCGCCGGGCGGGACGGTTAACGCTTCCGGTCTTCGCGCAGGCGAAGCGACCAGGTGGCCTCGGAGGCGCGCGCCTCCTCGATGCGGGCGCGGATCTCGTCGGGCAGGTCGCCGGCGAGCAGCTCGCCGACCGCGGCGTCGTCCACGCGGATCACTTGCTCGAGCATCTCGGGCGGGAGCGCGTCGCGGACCAGCGCCGGATCGAACGTATCGCCCGCACGCTCGAACCGGGTGATCGAGCCGCCTTTGCCGAAGACACGCTGCAAGCCGTTTCTCTCGCAGTACTCGTGGATGAGCGGCGCGATCTCCTCGAGGCGGCGCCAGTCGGCCAGCATGCGCTTCTTGCGTCCGATCCACTCGTCCACCAGCGGCTGAATGCCGGTCTCGCCGTCCTCGGGGGGTGGCGCGAGCATGTGCGAGTACAGCGGGCATCGGGCCTGAAAGTCGCACCAATTGCACAGCGGGTTGTCGCGCGGGGCGAAGTCACCGCCGCGGATCTGCTCGGCCACCCGCAGGATGCGCTCGCGGGTCGCGGCCGCGTCCTCGGGCGTGCGAACGCCGGACAGCGGCTGGCCGGGCAGGAGGAAATACAAGGTGAGCTTGTCCGGGCGGATTCCCCAGACCTCCCAGGCGGCCAGATAGTAGATGGAAAGCTGCAAGTCCTTCTCGACCCGGGACAGCGGCGGCAGGCGCCGGTTGGTCTTGTAGTCAATGATCTCGTAGGTGCCGTCCGGGTGGCGGTCCATCCGGTCGATGACTCCCGAGACCTTCACGCCTTCGACGTCGATCTCGAACCGCTGCTCGAGCGCGACCGGGATTCGGAAGGACGGCGCGTTGGCCTCGTGGAAGGCGGTGAGGACCTGCCGGCCGTGATCCTTATAGGTACGGCTGGCGGCCGCGCTCGGGAACTGGGACTCGTCCCACACGTCGTCGAGGTGGGCGAGCAGCTCCTCGACCGGCGGCGGGACCGGGACCGGCTGGTTGTACCAGCGCCGCAGCGCCTCGTGGAGCGAGTTGCCGAACGACAGGATCGGCGAGGGCCGGACGGGGAGCCGGTCCAGGTAGCGGAGCTTGTATTGCAGCCCGCAGGTCTCGTAGGTGGACAGGCTCGAATAGGACAGCCGGGAGCCGGGCGGTGCCGGGGGAGAGGCCGCGGGCAGGTCCAGGATGAGCTCGTCCATCAGCGTCCGAGACTAGCACTCCCCGGGGACGGATTACAGGCCTGTGATTTCGAATGATTCTTGCGTTCGGGCCTCCCCGGGGATCTTCCCGCTCTTGAAGCGCCGCCGCCCGCCGGGTAGGCTGGTCTCCGCGGAATGACACACCTGTAATTCCGCGGACGTGCCTTCCCCTACCGTACGTATGCATGCGCGAACGGCGGCATCGGCCAGCGCGGCCGGGACCGCCGTCAACGGTTTTCGGGGCCCGGAAGCGAGCGGGTCCGCGGGGGTGGGTGAAGCTTCGTGGTGAGCTGGTGAGCTGGTGAGAGCGAGATGACGGATTCCTTCGTCCATCTTCACGTCCATACCGAGTACTCGATCCTGGACGGCGCGGCGCGGATCAAAGAGCTGATCGGCGAGACGGCCGCCATGGGTATGCCGGCGATCGCGATGACCGATCACGGCAACATGTACGCGGCGCTCGATTTCTACCGGGAGTGCCGCAAGCAGGGCGTCAAGCCGATCATCGGCGCCGAGTTGTACGTGGCGACGCGGTCGCGCTTCGAGAAGTCCTCCCGCGAGAAGGACGGCTCGCGGCACCTGACCGTGCTGGCGACCTCCGATCAGGGCTACCGCAACCTGATGAAGATCGTGTCCGCGGGCCACCTTGACGGGTTCTTCTACCGGCCGCGCGTGGACAAAGAGATCCTGAGCGCGCACAGCGAAGGCATCGTGGTCCTGACCGGCTGCCTGGCGAGCGAGGTCAACGAGCACCTCAAGAGCGGCGACGTCGAGGCGGCCACGAGCAGCGCCGGCGAGTACGCGGAGATCTTCGGCAAGGACAACGTCTACGTCGAGCTGCAGGACCACGGCATCGCCGACCAGCACAAGGTCTTCCCGCAGCTGCTCGAGGTCGCGCGCCGAACCGGCCTGCCCACGGTGGCGACCAACGACCTTCACTACACCCGCAAGACCGACGCAGCCGCCCACGACGTGCTGCTGTGCATCCAGACCAACGCCAAGGTCGGGGACGCCAACCGATTCAAGTTCGACGGCGAGGAGTTCTACCTCAAGAGCCCGGAAGCGATGCGCGAGCTGTTCCGCGACCACCGTGACGCGTGCGACGCGACGCTCGAGATCGCCGAGCGGTGCCAGATCGAGATCGAGTTCGGCACGCTGCACCTGCCGCCGTTCACGCCGCCGGACGGCGAGTCGCAAGAGGACTACCTGCGCCGGCTGACCTATGAGGGCGCCGAGCAGCGCTACGGCTCGCCGCTGCCCTTGAACCATCGCGAGCGCATCGAGCACGAGCTGAACGTGATCATCTCGATGGGCTTCGCGGGCTACTTCCTGATCGTCGCCGACCTGATCGCCTTCGCGCGTTCACGCGGCATCCGCGTCGGCCCGGGCCGTGGCAGCGCGGCCGGCTGCGTCGTGTCGTACTGCCTGCGCATCACCGACCTCGACCCGATGCGCTACGGGCTGATCTTCGAGCGCTTCCTCAATCCCGAGCGCCGGCAGATGCCCGATATCGACATGGACTTCGACGAGCGCCGCCGCGGCGAGGTGATCCGCTACGCGACCGAGAAGTACGGCGAGGATCACGTCGCGCAGATCATCACGTTCGGTACCATCAAGGGCAAGCAGGCGATCCGTGACGCGGCGCGTGTGCTCGACCTGCCGTACACGGTGGGGGACCGGCTCGCCAAGATGTACCCGCCCGCGATCCTCGGCAAGGAAGCGCCGCTGGCCGCGTGCTTCGACAAGTCCATCGCGTGGCCGGACAAGGAGGTCGCCCGCAACGACGCCTTCCAGAACGCGTCCGACCTGCGAAAGGCCTACGAGGAAGAGGACATGTCGCGGCAAGTCATCGACATCGCCCGCACCCTGGAAGGCCTTCGCCGCCAGGTCAGCGTGCACGCGGCCGGTGTCGTGATCGCCGACCGCCCGATCGTCGAGTACGTGCCGCTCAAGCGCGCGGACGAGGCCAACGGCGGCGGCATCGTCACCCAGTACGAGATGGGCGGCGTCGAATCGCTCGGCCTGCTGAAGATGGACTTTCTCGGCCTGCGCAACCTGACCGTGCTCACCGATACGATCGCGAACCTCACGCGCACCAAGGGCATCGACCTCGACATCGACAACGTGCCGCTCGAGGATCGCGAGACCTTCCGGATGCTCACGGCCGGCTACACCATCGGCGTGTTCCAGCTCGAATCGCCCGGCATGCGCGAGCTGGTCAAGCGGCTGCGGCCCGACAGCTTCGGAGACGTGATGGCGCTCGTCGCGCTGTATCGCCCGGGTCCGCTCGGCCAGGGCATGCACATCGAGTACGCGGAACGAAAGCACGGCAACCGCAAGGTCACCTACCTGCATCCGGATCTGGAGCCGATCCTCAACGAGACGTTCGGCATCATCCTGTACCAGGAGCAGGCGCTTCGGATCGCGGTGGACATGGCCGGGTTCTCGATGGCCGAGGCCGACACGTTGCGCAAGGCGATCGGCAAGAAGATCGCCGACGTGATGCGCGCGCAGAAGGAGAAATTCATCGCCGGTTGCGTCGCCAAGGGATACACCGAAGAGCTCGGGACGCAGCTGTGGACCTTGATCGACGAGTTCTCGGGCTACGGGTTCAACAAGAGCCACAGCGCGGGCTACGCGCTGATCGCGTACCAGACCGCTTACCTGAAGGCGACGCATCCGGTCGAGTACTTCGCCGCGCTGCTGACCAGCGTGCGCGGGAACCAAGATCGCAGCGCGCTTTACTTGGCCGAGTGCCGCGCGCTCGGCATCCGCGTGCATCCGCCCGACGTGAATCTGTCGGACTCGGACTACACGCCGACCAAGAACGGCGAGATTCGCTTCGGCCTGTCGGCCGTGCGCAACATCGGCGAGCACGTCGTCGCGCTGATCGTCAAGGAACGCGAGGAGCGCGGGCTGTTCAAGTCGTTCACCGACTTCTGCCATCGCGTGGACGCGACGGTGCTCAACAAACGCGTCGTCGAGGCGCTGGTCAAGGCCGGCGCGTTCGACTCGCTATGGGAGGAGGGCGCCGCCAAACGCGCGGCGTTCTTGGAGTGGGGAACCGACAAGCGCACCGGCTTGCCCACGCTCGGCCTGTCCGAGCCGGCCGCCAAGATGCTCGAAGCGGCCGCGGAGGATCGTCGCAACGAGGCCGCGGGCCAGTCGTCGCTGTTCGGCGCGGAGGAGCGGCAGTCGATGACGACCGTGAGCGAGCCGGTCTCGTCGGGCGCGATCATCGACAAGCGCGCGCTGCTCACGGCCGAGAAGGAGATGCTCGGTTTGTACGTGTCCGATCATCCGCTGCTCGCAGTCGAGGCCTCGCTGCGCGACCTGTGCGATACGCAGATCGCCGACGTCGAGACGCTGGAGGAGGGACGGACCGTCACCATCGGCGGGATCATCTCGCGGTCGCAGAAAAAGTTCACCAAGAAGGGCGAGGCGATGGGCGTGCTCACGCTCGAGGATCTCGCGGGCGCGATCGAGGTCGTGGTCTTCCCGTCCACCTACCTGTCGCTGCCGGCCGAGGTGATCGCGCAGGACGCGATCGTGGTGGTCAAGGGAAAGGTGGACGTGCGCGAGGAGCCGCCCAAGATCGTCGCGCAGGAGATCACCAAGCCCGTGCTGGCCGTCTCGGAAGCGCCCGCCACCCGCAACGAGCCGGGCGACCCCAAACCGCTGTCGGGCGGCGCGGTCGCGGACACGACCCGGCGGGCGGCGAACGGGCGGCGGCGTGCCGCCGCCCGCACCGGCGACGACACGCTCGTACTGCGCCTGTCCGCCGAGCGCGCCGGCGACCCGGCCTTCGTCGCCGAGCTGCGCGGCGTGCTGAGCTCGCATCCGGGCCCGACGCCCGTGCATCTGCATCTGACGAGCGGTGAGGGCACCACGAAGGTTCTGCGCCTGGCCGACGACTATCAGGTGGAGCGGCGCCAGGGCCTCTACGCGGAGTTGAAGGCGATCCTCGGGTCGGGGGCGGTCGAGTAAGCGAGCCTCCACCGTTTCTTCTTAACTCTCGCGTAAAGTGATCAGGCCATGAGTGAGCTCGAAACCCGTGCCGAGCGGCTCACGCCCCGTGAATGGCGTGTCGTCGCACTCGTCATCGAAGGAGTCCCCACGTCGCAGGCATGCGAACGGCTGGGCATCGCTTCGGGAACGTTCGAAAGCCACAAGCAGGCCATCCGGCGAAAGCTCGGCATCCCTCGCGGGGAACGCCTCGAGAAGCATCTCCAAATCTTCGCCGGAAACATCCCCGCGCCCGCCGAGCGCCCGGAGCGGATCGCGGCGGTCAGCAGCGAGGTCCCCGCCGACCCGAGCGAACGACGCATCCGGCTGCTGTATCGGATGACCATCGACGAGCTCACCGAGGTCGCCGGATCCGCCGAGCTCCGCGCGACGCTGCTCGGCCAGACCGTCAAGCGCATGCAAAGCGACGACCACGCCGACGCCGAACGGGAGATCGCCGACCTGCGGGAGGCGGCAACGGAGATCCGCACATTGGCGGCACGGCTCCTCGCGGCCGTCCGCAGCCGGCGATAGCTCCGCCGCCCTTCAGGGAAGGGACCCAGGATGAGCCGTGCCGGCCTGACTTAGACGACGAGCGCGCTCACCG
>DATLFO010000136.1:0-19355 GCA_035541035.1 Actinomycetota bacterium | reverse complement strand
GTCTCGGGCCCGATCGTGCGGCGGATCATGGACCAGCTCTTTGGGTTGCCGCTGACGCCGATCGTGTACGGAACCGGGAGGAGCGACTGATGCCGCTGCGCACCGATCCCTCCCGCCGCTCGCGGCTGTTCCATCCGCGCGTGTCGCGCATCGGCCGCCAGCGCATCGGGCAGCAGGGGCTGCCCGCGACCGCGCCGCTGCGCCACATCGACTGGGTGCTCGTGCTGAGTGCGCTCGCGTTGACCGCGATCGGCATCCTGATGATCTATTCGGCGTCGTTCGCACGGCTTCGCGACGAAGGCTTCACCAACGAGTTCCTGATGAACCGGCAGCTCCTGTTCGCCGGGCTGGGCGTCGTGGCGTGCGTGTTGACGGCGGCGATCCCGTATCGCCGCTACCGGACCTGGGCGGGAGCGCTCTACGGCGTCGGCGTCCTGATGCTGGTCGCGGTCCTGTCGGGTCTGGGAGATGCCTCGCTCGGCGCACAGCGATGGATCGACCTCGGGCCGCTGCAGCTTCAGCCGTCCGAGATCATGAAGATCGGCGTGATCGTCACGCTCGCCGCCCTGCTGTCGCAGGCGCGGGGCACGCCGGGCGGGCTCGACGTGCTGCGGGCCATCTTGATCGTGGCGCTGCCGGCCGCGCTGATCTTCAAGCAGCCGGACCTCGGCACGCTGCTGGTGCTGGTCGCGTTGCTCGGCGGCACGCTGCTGGTGGCGGGCACGAAGGTGCGCGCGATGCTGACCTTGCTGGTGCTCGGCATCGTCGCCGTCTGGGGTGTGCTGCAGGTCGGTGTGCTCGAGGACTATCAGGTCGCCCGGCTCACGGCGTTCCTGGATTCGTCGGCCGACCCGCAGGTCACGGGCTACAACCTCAATCAGGCCAAGATCGCCGTGGGGTCGGGCGGTCTGACCGGCAAAGGCCTGTTCCAAGGCACGCAGACGAACCTGGACTTCGTGCCCGAGCAGCACACCGACTTCATCTTCACCGCGATCGGCGAAGAGACAGGCTTCGTCGGTTCCGCGGTGCTGCTCGCGCTGTTCGCGCTGTTTCTGTGGCGCGGCGTGCGCATCGCCATGCTGTCGAAGGATCTGTTCGGAACGCTCATCGCCGCGGGCGTCGTGTCGATGATCACGTTCCAAGTCTTCGTCAACATCGGAATGACGATCGGCCTGTCGCCGATCACCGGAATCCCGCTGCCGTTCGTCTCGTACGGCGGCTCGTCGCTGATCACCAACTTCATCGCGACCGGGCTTCTGCTCAACGTCCATATGCGGCGGATCTGATCCGACCGCAACGCAACGAAGGAGACCACGTGGAAGAAGAACGCAAGGGGACCGGCGCCGAGAGCGCCGCCTCCGCGCCGACGTCTCTGCCGCCAGCGGCGGAGCGTCCTGCGGCCCCGCCTGCCGAGCGTCGCGCGCCGCCGCCCGTGTCGGGCGCGGCCTCGGAGGGTACCGGCTCGGGGACGGGCACCGGCGGGGGCACGCCCGGCGCCGACGCGCCGGGCGACAACGGCGGCGACAACGGCGGCGACAACGGCGGCGACGGGGACGGGACGACCGCCTCGGGTGCGCCGCGCAAGCGTCGCCGGGGCCGCCGGGGCGGCCGCCGGCACAAGAAGAAGCCGGCCGGCGCGGGCGGCGACGGAGCCGACGGCTCGGACGAGCCCGGCGGCGAGGATGAGGACAGGACCGGTCCGTCCGGCGGCAGCGAGCAAGCCGCCAAGCCGGCGGGACGCCCGCAGCAGCCGCGCCGGCAGCAGCAGCCGCGCACCCGCTCGGCCGCGGGCGGCAAGGACGGCGACGAGCCTGCCAAGGCCGGGGACGACACGGGCGGCGACCGGCCGGCCAGGTCTTCGGCCAGGACGGGCCGAACGGCCGCGACCGAGGCCAAGGCCGTCAAGGAGCCTGCCGACGGCGACGGCGGCGCCGAGCCGGCCGACACCGCCGGAGGCAACGGCGAGGCCGGAACGGGCCAGCCCCGCAAGCGGCGGCGTCGCGGCGGCCGCGGCCGCGGAGGCGGAGGCGCTCGCAAGCCCGCCGGCCAAGGCGGCGACGAGGCCGCGTCGGATTCGAACGACGGCGGGAACGGCAACGGCGGCGGGGCCGCAACCAAGGCCGCTCAGCCGGCCGCGCGCTCGTCGGGCGGCGGACAGCGGCAGGGCTCGACCCGGCTGGCGGCGCAGAAGCAGCGGCGCGAGCAGCGTCCCCGCCGGCCGCGACGACGGCTGTCGGAAGGCGAGGCGCGCGCGCTGCGCGGCGAGGCCAAGACGATGCTCATCCACGACCACGAGGACCGCACGCAGATCGCGGTGCTCGAGGCCGGTGTGCTGATCGAGCATTTCGTCGCGCACCAGAAGTCCCGCACGATCGTGGGCAACGTCTACCTCGGCAAGGTGCAGAACGTGCTCCCGTCGATGGAAGCGGCCTTCGTGGACGTGGGTCGCGGCCGCAACGCCGTGCTCTACGCGGGCGAGGTCAACTACGAGAAGGAGGATCTCGAGGGCGACGGGCCGCCGCCGCGCATCGAGCAGATCCTCAGGCCCGGCCAGTCGGTGATGGTCCAGGTGACCAAGGACGCGCTCGGCACCAAGGGCGCGCGCCTGACCGCGCAGATCTCGCTCGCCGGCCGCTATTTGGTGCTCGCGCCCGAGCAGAACGTGTCGGGCATCTCCCGCCGTCTGGCCGAGGACGAGCGCGCACGCCTGCGGCAGATCTTCCGCGATATCAAGCCGAAAGAGCACGGCGTGATCGTCCGCACGGCGGCCGAGGGCGCGCCACGCGACGCGCTCGAGCGGGACCTCAACAACCTGCTCAAGGTCTGGGAAGGGGTCCAGAAGAACAAAAAGACCGCCAAGGCGCCCGCGCTGCTGCACGCCGAGCCCGAGCTGGTCATGCGCGTGGTCCGCGACATCTTCAGTGGAGACTTCGAGCGGGTCGTGGTGGACTCGCGCGGCATGTACGACACGATCAAGGGCTACCTGGAAGAGCAAGGCCCGGATCTGATCGAGCGCATCGAGCTGCACGAAGGACCGCTGCCGATGCTCGAGCAGTACCACGTGACCGAGCAGATCCACAAGGCGCTCGAGCGCAAGGTCTGGCTGCCTTCGGGCGGCTCGATCGTGATCGACCGGACCGAGGCGATGACCGTCATCGACGTCAACACCGGCAAGTTCGTCGGCAAGGGCGGCTCGCTCGAGGACACGGTCGTGAAGAACAACGTGGAGGCGGCCGAAGAGGTCGCCCGGCAGCTTCGCCTGCGGGACATCGGCGGGATCATCGTCATCGACTTCATCGACATGCTCCTGCCGGCCAACCGGGAACAGGTGCTTCGCACGCTCAAGCGAGCGCTCGGCCGGGACAAGACCCGCTCGCAGGTCTTCGACGTGTCCAGCCTGGGCCTGGTCGAGATGACCCGCAAGCGCGTATCAGAAGGGCTGCTGGACGCTTTCAGCGAGCCGTGCCCCAACTGTGACGGACGCGGTATCGTCATCACCCACGACATCGACTGAGACTTCGAGATAACGAGGAACGGACTGGGAACCGGCCCAACGGAATCGCCCGTGGGTTCGGGGGCGCAAGGTGGCCCCCCGATCAATCAGGGCAGCCGGACCCGTCGAGAGGAAGGGAAGTAACACATGTACGCGATCATTCGAGCGGGCGGGCACCAGGAGAAGGTGTCCGTCGGCGAAACGATCACCGTCGACCGCTTGAAGCAGGATCCCGACAGCGAGATCCGCTTCACACCGCTGCTCATCAGCGTCGAGGAAGGCAACGCCGTGTCGAACCGCAAGGAGCTCGCCGACAAGGGAGCGGTCGTGGGACGCGTGATCGAGCACGTGCGCGGCGACAAGATCGACGTGTTCCACTACAAGAACAAGACGGGTTTCCGGAAGCACACCGGCCACCGCTCGATGCTCACCCTGGTCGAGATCACCGAGATCGGTTTCGGTGACAAGAAGGAGACGCTCGACGACGCCAAGAAGGTGTCCGACGCGAAGGCCGCCGAAAAGGCCGAGGCTTCGAAGGCGCTGCAGGAAGCCAAGGAGAAGGGTAAGGCCGACCGCAAGGCCGCCGCCAAGAAGAAGTCCGCGGCTCAGAAGACGACCGCCGCGAAGAAGACGGCCGCCAAGAAGAAGGCCGCGCCCGCCAAGAAGGCCGCGGCTTCGAAGAAGAAGGCCGAGGCGGCTCCCGCCGAATCGTCTTCCGAAGAGTAACGACGCGACTCGACGACGGCCGGGGACGCGATCCCCGGCCGTTTCGTCATTGCCGCAGGGCGGCAGCTTCGGGCGAGCCGGGCTCGACCCAATGGGGGCCGTGCGCGCCGGAGAACGCCGTTTTCGTCCGGTTCGCCGCCTTCCGAGGAAATCGCGGGTGGCCTGCCGAGTGGGTCCCTGGTATTCTTCCGCCGCTATGGCATCCAAGAAAGGCGTCGGCTCCAGCCGCAACGGTCGCGATTCCAACGCGAAGCGGCTGGGCGTCAAGCGTTATGCCGGCCAGAACGTGAACGCGGGCGAGATCCTCGTCCGCCAGCGCGGCACGCGCATCCACCCCGGTCTCGGGGTCGGAAAGGGCACCGACGACACCCTGTTCGCCCGCGTCGAGGGAACGGTCAAGTTCCACCGCATGGGCAACCGCAAGGTCGTCAGCATCGTCAACGCCTAACCCCGTAGGCTCCCGAGGGTCCTTCCCGCTAGCATGCGCTCCTGATGAGCCGTTCCGGCGATTTCGTCGACGAGGCCGTCGTCATCGTCAAGGGCGGCGACGGCGGCAACGGCGTTGCGTCGTACCGGCGCGAGAAGTACCGGCCCAAGGGCGGCCCCGACGGCGGCAACGGCGGCAACGGCGGCAACGTCGTCTTCCGCGCCGACCCGAACATCGGAACCCTGTCCGAGCTTGCCCGCCATCCACACCAGCGCGCCCCGCGCGGCCAGCACGGCCGCGGCGACGACAAGCACGGCGCGAACGCGCCGGACCTGGTGCTGCTCGTTCCCGAAGGAACAGTGGTCACGGACGCGTCCACCGGCGAGGTCGTCGCCGACCTGGTGCGGGCCCCGGCCGAGGCGATCGTGGCTCGCGGAGGGCAAGGCGGGCGGGGAAATGCATCGCTGGTGTCGCGCGCCCGTCGCGCTCCCGGCTTCGCCGAGCGCGGCGAGGTCGTCGAGGAGCGCACCGTGCGGCTCGAGCTTCGCGTGCTCGCCGACGTGGGCCTGGTGGGTCTTCCCAACGCCGGCAAGTCGTCGCTGATCGCGCGGCTGTCGGCCGCGCGGCCGAAGGTCGCGGCGTATCCGTTCACGACGCTGACGCCGCACCTTGGCGTCGCCGAGACCGAGGATGGCCGCTTCATCGTTGCCGACATTCCCGGTTTGATCGAAGGTGCCGCCGACGGCCGCGGCCTCGGCCACGCCTTCCTTCGTCATCTCGAGCGCTGTCTGGTCCTGTGCTACGTGATCGACGTCGGCTCCGAGGACGCCGAACCCGCCGAGGCGTATCGCGCGTTGCGCGACGAGCTCGAGGCCTACGATCCGGCGATGGCCGCGCGCGCCTCGGTGGTGGCCGCCAACAAGAGCGACCTGGACGGCGCATCCGAGCGTGCCGAGGAGCTTCGCGCGGCGCTGCCCGCGGGGACGCGCATGATTAAGGCGTCGGCGCTGACCGGGCAGGGCACCGAGGAGATCCACGAGATGCTCGCTGCGGCGGTCGCGTCGGCCCGTGAGGTCGAGGAGCCGGTCGCCGACGCCCACACCATGATCAAGATCACGCCCTCGTCGGACAAGGTTCACGTCGTGCGCGAGGACGACGGGGCCTTCCGCGTCATCTCCGACAAGGCCGAGCGGCTCGTCGCCCGCTTCGACCTCGACAACGACGACGCGGTCGCATACTTGCAGGAGCGCTTCTCGACGCTCGGCGTCGAGGACGCGCTCACCAAGGCCGGCGCGGTCGAAGGCGACGAGGTACGCATCGGCGACGCCGTCTTCGACTTCCTGCCGGAGCACGTGTCGTGAGAGCGCTTCCCGATATCCGGCGTCTGGTCGTTAAGGTCGGTTCGTCGAGCCTGACCGGCGCGGACGGGCTGATCGACCAGAGGCAGATCTCGTCGTTGGTGACCCAGATCACGGCGGCGCGGCGCAACAGGATCGACGTGGTGTTCGTGTCGTCGGGCGCGATCGCGGCGGGATTGCCGGCGCTGGGACGCAAGCGCCGCCCGACCGACATCCCGACGCTGCAGGCGGCCGCCTCCGTCGGGCAGAACATCTTGGTCCACGAGTATCAGCGCTCGTTCGCGCGACGGAAGGTTCCCGTCGGCCAGGTGCTGCTCACGCAGGACGACTTCGTGCGGCGCAAGGGATACCTGAACGCGCGCGCCGCGATCACGCGGCTGCTCGAGCTCGGCGTGGTGCCGATCGTCAACGAGAACGACACGGTTGCCGTGGACGAGATCCGCTTCGGCGACAACGACCGGCTCGCCGCGCTGGTCGCGAACCTGGTGCACGCGGATCTGCTGGTGATGCTCTCGGACATCGACGGCCTCTACACCGAGGATCCGCGCAGCCACCGCGCGACGCTGATCGCCGAGGTCACCGACCCCGATCATCTGTCGCTGGTGAAGGCCGGCAAGTCGCGGTCGGGGCTGGGTTCGGGCGGCATGGCGTCCAAGGTCGAGGCCGCACGCATCGCGACGGCGTCCGGGGTGCACGTGGTGATCGCGAGCGCCCGGAACCCGCGCGTCATCGCCGAGATCCTGTCGGGCAGGCCGGTCGGCACGCACTTCTCGCCGCATCGCGCGCGCGGCTCGTCGCGCAAGCTGTGGATCCGCTTCGCGCAGACGACGCGCGGCACGATCTTCGTCGACGCGGGGGCGGTCAACGCCTTGGTCGAGGGGAACCGGAGCCTTCTGCCCGCGGGCGTGGTGCGCGCCACGGGATCCTTCGCGCTCGGCGACGCCGTGGACGTGGCGGGGCCGGACGGCGCGGTCTTCGCCAAAGGGCTCGTCAACTACGCCAGCGAAGAGATCGCAGGCGTCGCCGGCCGCAGCATCCGCGACGGCGGCCGCGAGGTCATCCACCGCGACTCGCTCGTCATCCTGTAGGGGCTCGGATCGCGGCCGTTCGCCGGGGCGTGGATAGGCCGGAACCGATAGGCTGATCGGATCATGATGATCGAGATCGGCAAGCGCGCGAAGGCGGCTGCGCGGGCGATGGCGGCGGCCTCGACGGGCGTCAAGGACGAGGCGCTGGCGGGCATCGCGCGGGCCCTGAAGGAGAACGCCGACGACATCTTGGACGCCAACACGGCGGATCTGGAACGCGGCGAAGCGGGCGGGGTGGCGCGCGCGCTGCTTGACCGGCTGATGCTCACGCCCGAGCGCATCGATTCGATCGCCGGAGCGGTTCGGGACGTGATCGCGCTGCGCGATCCGGTCGGCGAGGTGATCGGCGGGCGCAAGCGGCCCAACGGCCTCGACATCACCGAGGTGCGCGTGCCGCTCGGCGTGGTCGGCATAATCTACGAGGCGCGGCCGAACGTGACCGTGGACGCGGCTGCGCTGTGCATCAAGAGCGGCAACGCCTGCATCCTGCGCGGCTCGCGCACCGCGATCGAATCCAACACGGTCCTGGCGCGGCTGATCCGCGGCGCGCTGGCCGACGCGGGCCTGCCCGGGGACGCGGTGCAGCTGGTCGAGGACACCTCGCGCGAGTCGGTCGGCGAGCTGATGAAGATGCGCGGAACCGTGGACGTGCTGATCCCGCGCGGCGGCGCCGAGTTGATCCGCAGCGTTGTCGAAGGATCGTCCGTCCCGGTGATCGAGACCGGCGTCGGCAACTGTCACGTCTACGTGGACGCCGCCGCCGACGTCTCGAAGGCGATCCCGATCGTGATCAACGCCAAGACGCACCGGCCGAGCGTGTGCAACGCGGCCGAGTCGCTGCTGGTGCATCGCGCGATCGCAGACGACGTCATGCCCAAGATCATCGAAGAGCTCAGCGCGCGCGGCGTCGAGATTCGCGGCGACGAGGCGACGCGCTCGTATTCGGACGCGGTCGTGCCCGCGACCGAGGAGGACTACCGCACCGAGTTCCTCGACCTGACGATCTCGGCCAAGATCGTCGGCACGCTCGACGAGGCGATCGAGCACGTGAACACCCACGGCACGCTGCATACCGAGGCGATCGTCACCGAGGACTACTCGGCCGCGCAACGGTTCGCGGCCGAGGTGGACGCCGCCTGCGTGATGATCAACGCTTCGACTCGCTTCGCCGACGGCGGCGAGTTCGGGCTCGGCGCCGAGATCGGCATCTCGACCCAGAAGCTGCACGCGCGCGGGCCGTTCGCGCTCGAGGCGCTCACGACCTCGAAGTACGTGGTGCGCGGCAGCGGCCAGGTGCGCGAGTGAGCCAGCTTCGCGGCGAGATCCTCGCGGCCGAGGAAGCCGCGTGGAAGGAGCTGCACGACACGTTCATCTCGCTTCCCGGCGAGCAGTGGAGCCGCCACGGCCTCAGCGGGAATTGGTGCCCGAAGGATCTGCTGGCGCACGTGGGCTGCTGGGCCGCGGAGGCCGCGCGGCAGCTCGAATGCATCCGCGCCGGCTCGCCGTCCAAGGGCCCGGACGCCGAGGCGTTCAACGCCGCGTCCTACGACACCTGCAAGGACCTGACCGTGCACGAGGTCATCGCGATGGCCTCGGCCGCGCACCATCGCCTTCAGGAGGAGATCGACGCGGTCGCGCCCGTCGCGCTGAGCGGCAAGGTCGTGGACATGATCCACGAGTGCTCGGACCGCCACTACCGTGAGCATCTCGCGCAGCTCCGCATCTTTATCGCAGACATCGAAGCAGGGGAGGGCACCGCGTGAGGTTCGAAACGGTTCAAGACGTCGTCGACCGGCTCGCGACGGCCGGCTACCTGGCCGACGAGGCCATCGCGACCGTGGTCTTCCTCGCCGACCGGCTCGAAAAGCCCGTGCTGATCGAAGGGCCGGCGGGCACCGGCAAGACCGAGCTGGCCAAGGCCGTCGCGACGATCCTGGGCGATCCGCTGATCCGGCTGCAGTGCTACGAGGGCGTGGACGAGACCAAGGCGCTCTATGAGTGGAACTACAAGAAGCAGCTGCTTCGCATCCAGGCCGGGCAGGACGAAGGCTGGGACGCGATCAGCGGCGACATCTTCAGCGACGAGTTCTTGCTGGAGCGCCCCGTGCTCAAGGCGATCCGCAGCGAAGAGTCCGTCGTGTTGCTCGTGGACGAGATCGACAAGATGGACTTCGAAGGCGAGGCGCTGCTGCTGGAGGTGCTCAGCGACTTTCAGGTCTCGATCCCCGAGCTCGGCACGCTCAAGGCGCGGCAGATCCCGTTCGTGGTGCTCACCTCGAACAACTCGCGCGAGCTGTCCGAGGCGCTCAAGCGCCGCTGCCTGTACCTGCACCTGGACTACCCGGACGTCGATCGCGAGAAGGCGATCGTGCTAGAGCGCGTGCCCGAGATCAACGAGACGCTCGCGGATCAGGTCGTGCGGCTGGTCCGCTCGATCCGGACGCTCGAGCTGAAGAAGTCACCGAGCGTCGCCGAGACCATCGACTGGGCGCGCACGCTGCTGCACCTGGGCATCACCGAGCTCGACGAGGCGGCGGCCCGCGGCACCATGGGGGCGCTGCTGAAGTACCAGACCGACGTCGAGAAGGTGGTCGCGCACCTGAAGATCCCGCCGAGGCCGGAGAACAACTGACGTGCTCACGCGCATGCTCGAGTTCTCGCGCGCGATGCGCGACGCGGGCGTGCCGGTCGCGGTCAGCGAGAACCTCGACGCGCTGCGTGCCCTGGCCTACGTGCCGAGCGAGGACCGCGAGGCGTTCAAGGCCGCGCTCGCCGCCACGATGGTCAAGTCCGAGGCGCATCGCAAGGCGTTCGACACGCTCTTCGATCTGTACTGGCGCACGGGTCGCGGCACCGGCGCGGTCGAAGAGCAAGAGCAGCGCGACGCGCCGCCGGGTGGCTCGGATCCCGATCAGATGCAGCAGGAATACATGGAGGATTTGTTCCGGACGCTGCTGGGCGGGGACGCCTCGTCGATCCGCGAGGCCGCGCGCATGGCGGTATCGCGCTTCGGCCGCGTCGAGGCCGCGCAGAGCGGCTCGCCCTACTTCCAGTACCGCGTCTTCCGGGCGGTGGATCTCGATTCGCTGCTCGCGCGATTGATGCAGGAGGTCGCCGACGGCCGCGAGCTCACGCCGCTCGAGGAGCGCATGTGGCGCGACGAGTTCGAGCAGCGGCTCCGCGAGTTCCGGCAAGAGGTCGAAGCCGACGTGCGGCGGCGTCTCGCCGAGCACCGCGGGGCGGCGCAGGTTGCCAAGCACACGGTACGGCCGTTGCCCGAGGACCTCGACTTCGTGCGCGCGACCCGGGATGAGATCGTCGAGCTGCGCCGCGCGATCCGGCCGCTTGCGCGCCGGCTCGCGACCCGGCTCGCGATGAAGCGCCGCGCGGCCCACCGCGGCCGGCTCGACGTGCGCGCCACGGTGCGGCACTCGCTGTCAACCGGGGGCGTGCCGTTCGACACTCGCTACCGCCACAAAACGCCGCATCGCCCGGAGCTGTTCATGGTCTGCGACATCTCGGGCTCGGTCGCCGCGTTCGCGCGCTTCACGCTGATGTTCGTGCACGCATTCCAGGCCCAGTTCAGCCGGGTGCGGTCGTTCGTGTTCGTTGATCATCTCGACGAGGTCACGCACATGTTCGCCGGCGAGGACTTTTTGGCGGCCGTTGATCGCATGAATCAAGAGGCCGACGTGGTGCGTTTCGACGGGCACAGCGACTACGGCAACTCGCTCGAGGCGTTCTGGCGCGAGTACGGATCGAGCATCGGACCGCGGACCAGCGTGGTGATCCTCGGCGACGCGCGCAACAACTATCGCGCCAGCGCCAGCTGGGTCGTCAAGGCGATCGCGCAGAAGGCACGCCGCGTCTACTGGCTCAACCCCGAGCCGATCAACTACTGGGACACCGGCGACTCGATCGCCGCCGATTACGCCCGCCACGCCAGCGGCATGTTCGAGGTCCGAAACCTCCGCCAGCTCGAAGAGTTCATCGGACGCGTGATCTAGCGCCGGTCTTTCGCGCCCGTCCTCGCGCCGGTCTTTCGCGCCCGTCCTCGCGCGGGTCCCGTCTCGGCCACGGACTTTCTTCGACGGCACTCGTCAAGAAAGTTGACGAGTCGATCGGGGTGGAGGATCTGGATCCGGGTGGAGGATCTGGATCGGGGTGGAGGATCTGGACCGGGGTGAAGGATCCCGTCGAGGGCTACGGTCCGGACTCTGCGGCCGGGGTGCAGGCCCCTCGCTAGGGCAGGATGAGCGCGCCGCGCTCGTCGAAGGTCGAGCCCGGCATCCAGGCGACCTCCCAGACGTTGCCTTCCGGGTCGGCGAAGTAGGCGGTCCGGCCGCCCCATTCGGCGTCGGTGGGCTCCTTTAGGATTTGCGCGCCGGCTTCCCGGGCGGTGGCGATGGCCTCGTCCACCTCGTGCTTTTCGGCGACGTTGACGGCGAGCGTGACGCCGCGGAACGACTCGCGGCGCACCGGCGGCGGGATGCACGCGTCGGCGGCCAGATCGTCGAACGGGAACAGCGCCAGCACGGCGCCGCCGGTCTCGAACGCCGCGAAGCCCTCCTGCGAGATGGGCGATTCCTTCCATCCCAGCGCCGCGTAGAAGGTGCGCAGCACCGGCAGGTCGTGGGCGCCGATCGTGACGAGCGAGATGCGCGCAGGGATCATGCGGCACATGGAACCCGATCGCCGCGACACGGGCAAACGCCCTGGTCGCGGGCCCGATCCCCGCACCCTGGAAATCGGACCCACCGACGGATAATCTACCGCCTGGTAGAGGGAGGGGGATCGATGATCTATCGCGTCTGGTGGTTGCTGCTGGTGCCGTTGATCCGGCTGTACTGGCGGGTTCGGGTCACGGGGGCGGAGAACGTGCGCCGGCGCGGCGGCATGATCATCGCCTCCAACCACCAGTCCGGCATCGACCCGATCCTGGTGTGCGCCTCGTTCTGGCGCCACGTCTACTGGCTCGCCAAGGTCGAGCTGGTGATCACGCGCAAGGTCGCCTGGTTCTTCAAGTCGGTCGCGGTGATCCCGGTGGACCGCAACGCGCCGAAGGAGGACTCGCTGCAGGCCGCCGCCGACTGCGTGCGTCGCGGCCGCATCTTCGGCATCTACCCGGAAGGCACCCGCTCGCCCGACGAGAAGGTCTACCGCGGCCACACCGGCGTGGCGCGCATCGCGCACTTGTCCGGCGGCGCGGTGATCCCCACGGCCGTGATCGGATCGCGCCGTTCCGTTCCGAAGGGCAAGCTGATGGCGCGTCCGACCAAGTGCGTGGTTCGCTTCGGCGCGCCGATGACCTTCGCGATCAAGCCCGGCGAGACCGAGGCGGCCGCCTACCGCCGCTTCACCGACGACGTCATGCGCGCGATCGCGGCGCTCGCCGGAACGAGCTATGTTCCCGGCGTGTACTCGGGCGACGCCGCCCGCGTCGAAAAGCTCGCCAGCTAGGCGCTCGCCAGCTCGGCCAGCGCCTCGTCGAGTCGGCCGATCGTCTCTTCGACCAGATCCTCGGGGATGGTCAGCGCGGGCTCGATCCGGATCGTGGTGGCCGAAACCTGCGTGCCGGCGACCAGCACGCCGCGGCGGAACAGGCCCGAGGCGACCTTGTAGCCGGTCTCGTTGTCGGGGAACATCATGCCCAGCAGCAGGCCGCGGCCGCGCACGCCCGACAGCACGCGCGGGTATCGGTCCGCCATGTCGGTGAGCGCCTCGACGAAGCGGGTGCCGATCCGGTCGGCCCGCTCCCACAGCTGGTCGCGCAGGATCACGTGGATCGCGGCGATCGCGGCCGCGCACGCGAGCGGGTTGCCGCCGAACGTCGAGGTGTGAAGGAACGGGTTCGGCTCGAGCGACCGCCAGATCTCGGCCCGGCCCGCGACCGCGCCGATCGGCATGACGCCGCCGCCCAGCGCCTTGGCCGAGGTGATGATGTCGGGCGCGACGTCCCAGTGATCGACGCCCCATAGCTTTCCGGTGCGGCCGAGGCCGGTCTGGACCTCGTCGGCGATCAGCAGCACGCCGTAGCGGTCGCAGATCGCGCGCAGCGACGGCCAGAAGTCCTCGGGCGGAACGACCGCGCCCGCCTCGCCTTGGATCGGCTCCATCACGACGGCCGCGACCTGGGTCGCGTGATCGCGAAGGATCGCGTCCACCGCGGCGGCATCGCCGAACGGCACGCGCCACACCGGCGACAGCAGCGGCTCGACGGCTTCGCGGAACGCGGGCTTGCCCATCAGCGACAGCGCGCCGAGCGTCTTGCCGTGGAAGGCCGCTTCGGCCACCACGAAACCCGGCCGCCCGGTGTGCACGCGCGCGATCTTCATCGCGCCTTCGATCGACTCGGTGCCGGAGTTCGCGACGAACACGTTCTGCATGTCGCCGGGCGCGATCTCGGCCAGCAGCGCGCACAGCATCGCCTTGAAGGGATCGAGAAGCTCTTGGGTCGGCATCGGGTTGCGGTCCATCTGGGCGCGCACGGCCGCGATCACCTCGGGGTTGCGGATCCCGAGCGAGTAGATGCCGTAGCCGCCGAGGCAGTCGATCCATTCGCGGCCCTTCGCGTCGTACACGATCGAGCCTTCGCCGGTCCATTCGATGGCGGCGAAGTCGCCCGCCTCGGTAACGGACTTGCGGTAGCGGGTCAAGCCGGGCGTGAAGTGTTCGTCGAAGTCGATGACGGTCTGCTTGGCGAGCGCCTCGCGCGCCTCGCCCGAGTCGATGCCGTCGAGCACCACGTCGAGCATCTCCTTGGATCGCCGAACCGCGTCATCGAACCCCAAACGATCCTCCTGTCAGCGCGCGTCGCCGAGCTTGATCCCGACGAACGTCGTCTCGGTCATCTCTTCCACGGCGTAGCGCACGCCTTCTCGGCCCAGGCCGGACGACTTCATGCCGCCGTAGGGATAATGGTCGAAGCGTGTCTGCGGCGCGTCGTTGATCCACAGCCCGCCCACGTCCAGCCGCTGCGCGACGCGCATCGCCCGGTCGATGTCCCGCGTGAAGACGCCCGCCTGCAGCCCGTACACGCTGTCGTTGGCGATCGCGATCGCGTCGTCGAGGCCGTCGAAGGGCATCACCGACACGACCGGGCCGAAGATCTCGTTGCAGACCACGTCCATGTCGGGCTTCACGCCGGTCAGCACCGTCGGGGCGTAGAAGCGGCCGTCACGCGTGCCGCCGCATTCGGCGCGTGCGCCGCCCGCGACGGCCGCGTCCACCCACGACTCGACCCGCCTCGCGGCGTCCTCGTCGATCATCGGGCCGATATGCGTGGCCTCGTCCAGCGGATCGCCCACGACCAGCGCCGACGCCGCCTCGGCCAGCCGCACCACGAACGGGTCGAAGAGCGGACGCTGCACCAGCAGCCGCTGGATGCTGATGCACACCTGCCCGGAGTAGGTGAACGAGCCGCGCACCGCGGCCTCCAACGCAGCGCCGATGTCGGCGTCGTCGAAGACGATCATCGGCGCGTTCGAGCCGAGCTCGAGCAAAGTGCGCCGCACCCCGCTGCGCGAGCGGATGCGCGTTCCGACGGCGGCCGATCCGGTGAAGGTGATCATCGCCACGCCCGGATGATCCACGAGCGCCTCGCCGGTTTCGGCGTCGCCGCAGACCACGTTGAGCGCGCCGGGCGGCAGGCCCGCCTCCTCGAAGACGGCGGCGAGCGCGAACGACGACAGCGGCGTGTTCTCGCTCGGCTTGAGCACGACCGTGTTGCCCGCCGCCAGCGCGGGCCCGACCTTGTGGCAGACCAGGTTCAGCGGAAAGTTGAAGGGGGCGATCGCGGCGACCACGCCGATCGGCTTGCGCAGCGTGAACCCGATCCGGCCTTCGCCGCCGCGCGCGGCGCCCATCGGCAGCACCTCGCCGTGGATGCGCTTGGCCTCCTCGGCCGCGAACAGGATGGTCTGCCAGGCGCGGGCGGCCTCACCGCGAGCATCGCGGATCGGCTTGCCGTTCTCGAGCGTGATCGTGCGTGCCAGGTCCTCGACCCGTTCGGCCAGCAGATCCGACGCGCGGCGCAGGATCGCCTGCCGCTCGTGCTCGGCCAGCGCGCCGAACGGCCCGGCGAAGGCCGCCTGCGCGGCGCGGACGGCCTCGTCCACGTCCGAGGCCGACGCGACCGCGACCGAGGCGACGGGCTCGCCCGTCGCGGGCGACACGATCGTCGAGCGGCCGCTTCCGGGCCGCGCGACGCCGCCGATACGCAGCAGCTCCTCTCGCACGAAATCGAGGCTATCAGGCCGTCCGGGCCCGCAGGCTGCTCGTCGCAACCGCACAAGCGAACGGGCACGCCGTTGGCGTAGAATCCTGCCGCTTTTCACGCTCACCAGGAGGATTCTCGAAATGGCTCGTCTCGCTCGCCCGGCCGCTTTCGCCGCCATCCTCGCTCTTGCGCTCGTCGCCTGCGGGGACGCCAAGGACACCGGACTTCCGTCGGGTCCCACGCCCGAACCGGTGGCCCAGACCGTCGTCGACGTCGTGGACTCGGCGTTCAAGCCCGCCGAGCTCGAGGTCAAGGTCGGCGAAACCGTCACCTGGGACTTCACCGGCAGTGCGCCGCACAACGTCAAGTTCACGACCTTCGAGGAAGACTCGCACCCCGAGTGCGAGGCCGACATCAACAAGTGCTCGAAGGCGGGCGAGGAGTACGAGTTCACCTTCGAGTCGGCCGGATCGTTCCCGTACTTCTGCGTGATCCACGGCACGGCCAACGGCCAGGGCATGGCCGGCACCATCGTGGTCGCGTAGCGGCCGTTGACGCGTTTCGCGATCGTCGCGGCCCTGTCGCTCCTCGCAGGAGCGTGCGTCGGCGGCAGCGATCCCGCGGCCGCGCCGACGCCGGCCGGGGAGCCGGCGACGGCCGTGACGGTGGACTCGACCGACAAGCTCACCTACGAGCCGGCGCGCGTGCTGCTCAAGGCGGGCGGGACGGTCACCTGGACCAACACGGGACGGGTGCCGCACACCGTGACGTTCTCGGGCTTCGACAAGCCGCTCAAGGCGGGGGACGAGGTCACCTTCACCTTCACCACCTCCGGCACGACCAAGGTGCGCTGCACGCTCCATCCGCGGATGACCGGCGAGATCGTCGTCGTCTAACGATCGCCCGGCCGGTGCCGGCTGGCGGAACTCCCGGGCGAGCGGTTCGTTGCGGAATGTCTTCCGTCATGCCTTCGGGCGGCCGGAGCCGCTGTTAGACTCGCCGAGCGGATGACGCGCCGGCGCATCGGGGTGATGGGCGGCACATTCAACCCCATCCATAGCGGGCATCTCGTCGCGGCCGACGAGGCCCTGGTCGCGTTCGATCTCGATGAGGTCGTTTTCGTGCCCGCCGGTCGGCCCTGGCAGAAGGAAGGCATCGACGTGGCCCCGGCCGAGGACCGATACCTGATGACGGTGATCGCCACGTCCTCGCATCCGCGCTTTCGGGTCAGCCGCGTCGAGATCGACCGGGATGGCCCGACCTATACCGTCGAGACGCTCGCCCTGCTGAAGGAAACGCTCGGAGACGTCGATCTATCGTTCATCACCGGCGCCGACGCGGTGCTGGAGATCCTGTCCTGGAAGGATCCGGAGGAGGTGCTGCGCCGCGCGCGGTTCATCGCCTGCACGCGGCCAGGCTACGACCTGGACCGGCTCGCCAAGCAGATGCCGGAAGGATTGGAAGAGCGCGTGGACGTGATGGAGATCCCCGCGCTCGCGATCTCGTCCACCGACATTCGCCGTCGCGTCGCGGAACGCCGGCCGATTCGCTACCTCGTGCCGGAAGGCGTCGCGACCTACATCGAGAAGAGCGGACTCTACCGATGATCACCGAAGAAGAGATGCAATCCTCGCCCGAGCTCGACGAGCTCGGATTCGAGCCGGGCGGACGCACGCGCCGCAACCGCCGCCGTCGGCGCCGCAGCCGTGCGGTCGCGCTGCTGATGGTGATGGTGCTCGCCGCCGGCGCCGCGTGGGCGGTCGCGACCTGGCTCGACCGCGGCCGCGGCGGCAGCGGGGTACTGGCCGGTGACAAGGACGGCCAGACGGCGATCCTGTTCATGATCCGCCAGGCGGACGATCCGACCCGCCGCAGCGACATGCTCGTGGTGTTCGCGCTCGACGCGGCCGGCACGAATCCGATCACGCTGTTCATGCCCACCAACGCGCTGACCGAGATTCCGGGGCACGGCCTGGATCTGGCCGGACGCGGATTCCAGTTCGGCGGCATGCGGCTTCAATCGCTGGTCGTGGACAACGTGCTCGGCATCGTGCTGGACCGAGACGCCGCGATGACGGATGCGGTGCTCGGCAAGCTCGTGGACGCGGCCGGCGGCCTGGACATCACCGTGGAGGACACGCTCATCGAGCCGGGCGGCGGTGTCGCGTTCTCGCCGGGCCTGCAGAAGATGAACGGAGAGGCGGTCCGCGGCTACCTGCGCTACCAAGGCGACGGGGAGACCGAGCTATCCAGGATCGCCCGCGCGCAGCACGTCTGGGAAGCGATGTTCGCCGCCTGGGGCCGGCTGGGCGTCGGAGCGCTCGCGGAGAAGTTCCGTGAGATCGGCAGCGAGTGGAACGAAGGCATCGAGACCGGGCTCACGCCGCTCGACCTTGCCGAGTTCTTCAGCGCCTTCACCGCCGGCTCTCCCGCCGATCGGATCTACACGGCCCTTCCCGTCGAGCCGGTGTCCGCCGGCGGATCCGAGCAAGCACTTCGCATCGACGAGGATCAGGTCGGGAATCTGGTGAGCCAGTATTTCGCGGCGTCCATCCCGAAGAACCCCTATCTTGGAACCCGCATCGAGGTGCTCAACGGAAACGGCATCCCGCAGATCGGCGAAGAGGTGGCGCTGAAGCTGATCCCGAAGGGGTACCGGATCGTGCTCAACAAGAATGCTCGCTCGTTCGACTTCGAGACGACCAAGATCGTGGTGTATTCGCGAGACGAGCGAAGCCTCGGCGCCGCCCGGAAGATTCAGGAGCTTTTGGGCGTTGGAGAGATCGAGATCGGGACCCGCGCCCAGACGGTGGTGGACGTGACCATCGTGGTGGGTCATGATTTCGAGCCGAGGGACTAGGACGACAGAGGAGGAGAGGCGCTGAACTCCACGCTTGCACCGCCCAAGGCCCTGGCGATCGACGTTGCCAGGGCCGCTTCGGCGAAGAAGGCGATCGACATCCGCATTCTGGAGGTCGGCTCGCTGATCGAGATCTGCGACTACTTCGTCATCTGCTCCGGCGCGACCGACCGGCAGGTGCGCACGATCGTCAACGAGATCGAGCAAGCCGTCGCGCCGCGCAAGCCCGTCCGCCGCGAAGGCGAGCGCGAGCGCACCTGGGTCGTGCTCGATTACGGCGACGTGGTCGTGCACGTGTTCGCCCAGGAGCAGCGCGAGTACTACGAGATCGAGCGGGTCTGGCGCGACGCGCCGATCATCGATTTCGAGGAAGAGGACGGCCCCGCCGCGGCGGCGCGCTCCTAGTTAGCGCAGCAGCGAACGAGGCGGGACGAGCGCCGCAATCGACGCGGCGACGAGCGCCGCGACCTGCCACGCTTTCCAGCCGCCCGGCCCGAACACCACGGGCATGAGCAGCGGCCCGAACAGCAGCGCCCCCAGCGCGCCCGCGCGCACCGGCCGCGGCTTGACCGAGCCGGCGAACGACGGCACGACCAGGATCCCGGCCCAGACCAGCACGAGCAGGTCGCCGGCGAGGAACGAGATCGCGCTCCCGGTCATAGTTGCGTGCCGAGTCGTGATGAGCCCGATGCACGCGGACAGCGTGGCGAGGAAGACGACGGTCAGCAGGGTCAGCCTGCGTCGTCTTGCGAGCCGGAAGTTCGCTCGCTGGAGCATCATCTCGCTCCTGCTCGGGTGCGCCGGGGTGCGGATCAGGCGAAGCGCCGGACGCCGCGTCGTCGTGGTGGACAGTGCGTTCGATCCCCCTTGCCGGCTCGGACGCACCTCCCGCCCGAGGCCACCGATTGTTGCCTATCGAGCCGGGCTTGGCTACGAAGGCAGAACATCCCAAGACCGACAATGTTCGTGAAACGGATGAAACGGATTCGAGGGGCCGTGCGTCAGCCGGTGGGCTTCGAGCCGGCGTTCGCCGCGGCGTGCTCCTCGTCCTCGCGCTGCACGACCGCGAGGCGCTCGTGCAGATAGACGCGCTGCAGGATCACCTTGATGATCGCGGCGGCGGGCAGGGCGAGCAGCGCGCCGGCGAACCCGGCGAGCGTGCCGCCGATCAGGACGGCGACGATG
>DATLFO010000135.1:0-13893 GCA_035541035.1 Actinomycetota bacterium | reverse complement strand
ATCAACGACACAACCCGCCCGGACGAGATATCACCGATCGGAATCGAGGGCACACCCGCCGCGATGCTGAAGTCGTTGACCGCGATCGACAGGTTGCGAATGGTCGTCGACACCGGGGCCGGCGCGAAGCTCAGGGCGCGAGCGAAGACGTCCGATGCGCCGTTGCGGTCGTAGCCCGCCACGTTCGACGAGGCGGTCTCGAAGACGGTCACCGCGCCGTTCGCGGCGATCGACGGAGCACGGGACGCCGTCGCGGCCTGCTGCCCGAACGAGCCCGCCGAGGCCCGGCGGAATCCGCCGAGCACGGTGTCGGCCACGAAGACGTCGGCGGCGCCGTTGGTGTCGCCCGTCACGAGATTGGCCGCGTCGCTGACGAACGCCACGAAGCGGCCCTCGCTCGAGATCGCGGGCTCGCGCGAGCCACCGTCGGCGTCGGCGCCCGAGACGAGATCGGTCGAGCCGAGCGTGCGGTCGCGCAAGAAGATGCCGGGACGTCCCGGCGCGAGGTTGGTCGCGGTGGATGCGAAGGCCGCGAAGCGGCCGGTCCGCGAAAGCGCGACCGCGGAGGTCGGTCCGTCCGCGCGCTGCCCGCTGTCCGCCAGCGAGATCAGCGAGACCGCTCCGGTGGCGCGCGTCCACGCGAACGCGTCGGCGGCGCCGTTGGTGTCGCCGGCAACCAGGGTCGATGCCTCGCTGACGAAGGCGACGACGGATCCGTCGTCGCTGATCGACGGGCGGGTCGCCGGGGCGTTGGCGCCGGCGGACGCGACGGCGAGCGTGCCCGCCGAGACGTCCTTGACCACGACGTCGGCGCCGGGGTTGGTGTCGCCCGGAATGTTCGCGGCCGAAGACTCGAAGGCGACGAACCGGCCGTCGGCGGAGATCACCGCGCGGCCGGACGGCCCGGCGAGCTCGCCATCGGCGAGCGTGGACACGCGCCGCACGTCCCCGGACAGCAGGTCCGCGCGAAACACGTCCGCCGTGCCGTTCGTGTCGCCGGCGACCAGGTTCGGCGCCTGCGAAGTGAACACCACGAAACGGCCGCTCGCCGAAATCGCCGGCTCCGACGAGGCCAGCGTCGCCTGCGCGCCGGCCGACGAGACCGACACGCGCCGGGTGGCGCCGGTGATGCGGTCGCGCACGAAGATGTCGGCGACGCCGTTGGTGTCTCCGGCGACGAGGTTGGCCGCGTCGGAGGCGAAGACCACGAAACGGCCGTCGTCGGAGATCGAGCGTCCGGCCGGGCCCGCCGTCTGCGTTCCGGACGCGACCACGTTGGACGAGGACACGCTCGCGGCGGCGGTGCCCTCCACGGCGCGTTGCGACACGAACAGGTCGCGGCGGCCGTTGGTGTCGGAGGCGACCAGATCCGCCGCGTCGGAGGCGAAGACCACAACCCGGCCGTCGAAGGAGATCGCCGGCAGCTGGGACGTCGCCGAGCCGCCCGATCCTGCAGCCGACTCGCTCAGGCGCGTGGTTGTGCCGGCGACGACGTCGCGAACGAAGACGTCGGTCACGCCGTTGGAGTCGCCGGCGACGAGGTTGGTTGCGCCGGACTCGAAGACGACGAAGCGGCCGTCGGCCGAGATCTGCTCGCGGCTTTGCAGCACCGACACGCCGTTGGACTGCTCGCCGTCCGAAGCGAGCGAGATGCGCGAGGTCGCGCCCGAAGTGCGGTCGTGCAGGAACACGTCGGCGACGCCGTTGGTGTCTCCGGCGACGAGGTTCGGGTAGCTGGCGTGGAAGGCGACGGAGCGCCCGGTGGCGGACACCACGCCGGCGGCGGCGTTGCCGGCGATGCCTTGCGCGCCGCCCGTCGCGACCGAAACGCGTGTCGTGGCACGCGGAGCGAAGGTACGCACGAACACGTCGGTTCCCGCGTTCGTGTCGCCCGGCACGAGATTGGACGCGGCCGAATGGAATGCGACCACGCCGCCGTCCTCGGAGATCGAGGGGCCCGTCGACGCGCCGTTGCCCTGCGCACCCGCCGTGGAGACCGAGACCATCTCGACTTGGCCGGTGAGGCGGTTGAGGCGGAACACGTCCGTGGCGTTGTTAAGGTCGGGGCCGGTCAGGTCGATCGCGTCCGACTGGAACACGATGTACGAGCCGTCGGCGGAGATCTTCGGCGCCCGGCTCGGGCCGCCGACCTGGATGCCGAGGTTGTTCACCGAGATCCGTGTCGTCGTGGCCGTGAGGCGATCACGCAGGAAGATGTCATCGCCGCTCAGGCCGGGACCGTTGGTGTCGTTGGGCACCAGGTTCGTGGCCGCGGAGTAGAACGCCACGAAACGGCCGTCGGCGCTGATGGACGGCTCGCCCGAGCGGCCGTCGCCTTGCGCGCCGGAGTTGGAGACCGAGACGCGCTCGACGAAGCCGGTGACGGCGTCGCGCACGAACACGTCTCCGGTCCCGTTGGTGTCGCCGGGCACGAGGTTGGATGCGTCCGATGCGAACGCGACGAAGCGGCCGTCCCCGCTGAGCGAGGACAGCTCGGACGCACCGTTGGCGCGGCCGAACGACGAGTTGATGCTCGCCAGACGCAGCGCCGCCGGCGCCGCGGCAGGCGGAACCACGCCGGCAAGCACATCGGAGGCCTCGTTCGTGTCGCCGGGAGCGAGATCGGCGGCGACCGTGGTGTAGACGATCAGCGATCCGTCGGGAGACAGCGCGGGCTGCCCGTAGGACGCACCGTTGCCCTGCGTTCCGGCCGGCCCGACCGACGCGCGCGCGGTCGCGCCGAGGAAACGGTCGCGCACGAACACGTCCGACACGCCGTTGGTGTCGCCGGGCACGAGATTCGACGCGGAGGACGAGAACGCGACCAAACGGCCGTCGTTGGAGATCGCCGCCGGGCCGCTGGAGCCGTTGCCCTCCGTGCCGGCGGAGGAGACGCTCACGCGGGAGGTGTCGCCGAGCGCACGGTCGCGCACGAACACGTCGGCGGCGCCGTTGGCGTCGTCGGGAACCAGGTTCGACGATGTCGAGGAGAAGGCAACGAAGCGGCCAGCCGCGGCGATGACCGGCGCGCCCGCGACGCCGTTGCCCTGCCCGCCCGCGGACGAGACCGAGACGCGCTCGGTAGTGCCCGCGATCAGGTCGCGCACGTAGACGTCGTCCGCCGCGGGCGACTGGGTGTCGGCCGGGACGAGGGCAGCCGTCGTTCGGAACGCCACAACCGCACCGTCGACCGAGATGGCGGGCGAGTCGGATCCGGCCGTTGCCTGCGCACCGGTTGCCGACAGCGAGGCCCGAACCACCGAGCCGTTCGAACGCCACACGAACACGTCCGACAAGCCGTTGGTGTCGCCGGCGACGAGGTTGGATGCAAGCGACGAGAACGCGACGGCGTTGCCCGTCCCGGAGACGGCGACCGAGCCGATCGCTGCGCCGTTGGCCTGCCCGCCCGAGGCGTCGGCGACGGAGACGCGGATGGTCTCGCCGCTCGACAGGTCGTGACGGAACACGTCGTCGGCGCCGTTGGTGTCGCTTTCGACGAGGTTGGATGCCGAGGAACGGAAGACGACGAAGCGTCCGTCGGCCGAGATGACCGCGTCGCTCGATGGGCCGTTCGCCTGCGCCCCTCCGGTCGCGACCGAGACGCGCGAGGTGATCTTCGAGATCCGGTCGTGGACGAACACATCGGTCGCGCCGTTGGTGTCGCCGCCCACGATGTTGGACGCGTCGGACACGAACACGACGCGGCGATTGGCGGCGTCCACCGCCCCCGCCCCCGCGGCGCTCGGTCCGGACGCGGTCTCCCCGGTGGAGGGCACGATCGAGATGGCCACGGTTTGGTCGATGGATGCATCGACGGCGCGGATGCCGGAGCCGAAAGGCGCAAGCAGCGCCAGCGCTATCGCGAACGCGGCGCGCGAACGGCCGGTGTTCATGAGAGTCCCCCTCATCGTCGCTCTGCGGGCGACCGCCCCTCGCGAGACGGCCGGTACGACGTAACCTTCGTCGGGATCGAACGAGCCACCTATTCGATCCGTTACGAATTATCCGTGACGGGCGTCACATCCGGCACTTCTGATTTGAGCCCTATGTCCACTTTGATCCTACAAAGGGCTCCATTTTTTCGATTATGCAGTCGTAGTTCCTAAACGAAGTGTCCAGTACAGTCGTTTTCCTACGACGCCGGCCCCGCTGCGGCCCCGGTGCGGGGCCGGGTCCCGGCGCTCGAATTGCTTGCTTCCATTGTCAGCAGCACTGGCGGAGGACTCTCGGTGACCACGAGCGCACGAGTGGCAACCAACCATCGGCTGCTCCCCTACGTTCCGCGCCTGGCCCTGGAATGGATGCACGGCGGCGGGGACGTCACCTGTCTTGCACTGCCGGGATCGATGGTCTTCGTGGACATCTCGGGCTTCACCAAGATGTCCGAGCGGCTGGCCCGCCGCGGCAAGATCGGCGCCGAAGAGGTCACCGAGGTCATGAACGCGACCTTCTCGGGCCTGCTGACGGTCGCCTACGAGCACGGCGGGGGCCTGCTCAAGTTCGGCGGGGACGCGCTGCTGCTGTTCTTCCGCGGCTCGGAGCATCCGGCCCGAGCCGTGCGCGCGGCGGCCCGCATGCGGGGACGGCTCCGCGAAGTCGGCCGGGTGCAGACGTCGGCCGGCCTGGTTACGCTTCGCATGTCGGTCGGCGTGCACACCGGAGACTTCCACTTCTTCCTCGCCGGCCGGGAACATCGCGAGCTCATCGTGACCGGACCGGCGGCCAGCCGGACGGTCGAGATGGAGTCGGCGGCCGAGGCGGGCGACGTCCTGCTGTCTCCGGAGTGCGCCGCCCTGCTCCCGTCCCGCCACCGGGGCAAGGCCAAAGGGCCCGGGATCCTGCTGCGCGGCGAGCCCCCGGCCCCGGACGCGGGCGAGTTCTCCGACCCGCCCCTTGAGGGCATCGAGCTCTCGGACTGCGTGCCGGCCGCGCTTCGCCAACGGCTGCTGTCGGGCATCGGTGAGCCGGAGCATCGTTCGGCATCGATCGCGTTCGTTCATTTCGACGGCACCGACGAAATGATCACGCGGGATGGGATGGAGACCGTCGCGGACCGGATCGACGAGCTCGTGCTCGCGGCACAGCAGGCGGCCGCGGCCAGCGGCGTCACCTTTCTCGCCACCGACATCGACCGCGACGGCGGCAAGATCATCCTCGTTGCGGGCGTTCCCGAGGCGCGCGGCGAGGACGAGGAGCGCATCCTGCGCGCCGTGCGCGCCATCGCCGACGCGAAATGCGCGCTGCCGGTCCGCATCGGGGTGAACCGCGGACCGATCTTCGCGGGCGACGTGGGCGCGACCTACCGGCGCACGTACACGGTGATGGGCGACGCGGTGAACCTCGCCGCGCGGCTGATGGCCAAAGCGGCGCCCGGTCAGATCATCGCCTCGCCGAGCGTGCTCGACCGGTCCCGCACCCTGTTCGCTACGACGGCGCTCGAGCCGTTCACGGTGAAGGGTAAGGCGAAGCCGATCCACGCGCTCGACGTGGGGGCGATCGCCGGCACGCGCGCGGAAACGAATCGCGAGCTGCCGTTCGTGGGGCGTGATCGCGAGCTCGCGCTCATCGCCGACGCGATCGCCTCGGCGCGCGCCGGGCGCGGAACCGTCGTCGACCTCGTCGGCGAGGCCGGCATCGGCAAGACGCGCCTCGTCGGAGAGATCCGGCGCATGGCCGCGGACATGCGCTTCATTCAGACCGCCGGCGAGGCGTACGCTGCCTCGACGCCGTACTTCGCGTTCCGCCGCCTGCTTCGCGAGCTGCTGGACATCCATCCGGACGCGGATCCGCGCGAGAACACCCGCGCGCTCACCGACCGCATTGACCCGGTTGCCCCGGAGCTCTTGCCGTGGCTGCCGCTCATCGCGGTCCCCTTGGACGTGGCGGTGGAGGCGACGCCCGAGGCGGACGCGATCGACTCGTCCTTCCGCAAGGGACGAATCCACGACGCGGTCAGTGATCTGCTCGCGGCCCTGCTGCCCGAGCCCACGATTCTGGTCTTCGAGGACGCCTATTGGCTCGACGACGCGTCGCGGGAGCTCTTGCTGCATCTGGAATCGACTCGCGCCGACAGCCCATGGCTGGTCGTTCCGACGCGCCGCCCGTACACGCCGGGATTCGAGCCCGAGCGCGGCATGAGCTGCACCCTGATCAAGCTCGAACCACTCGGCGAAAGCGAGTCGGCGACGCTCGCGGCAGGCGCGATGGGCGACACCCCGATTACGCCGCAACAGATGCGCGTGCTCGCCGAGCGTGCGGGCGGCAACCCGCTGTTTCTGCAAGAGCTCGTCGCGACCACCGCGGCGGGCGCATCCTTCGACGCGCTGCCCGACTCGATCGATGCGGTCGTCACGGCTCGCATCGACACGCTCGATCCGCACGACCGCACGCTGCTGCGCTACGCCGCCGTGCTCGGCTCGGTCTTCACCCCCGCGCTGGCCCGGGACGTGCTCGCCGGCGAGCCGATCGAGACGAACGAAGCGGCTTGGTCGCGGCTCGGCGACTTCCTCGTGCACGAAGACGAGGGACGATACCGGTTCCTCCACGCGATGTTCCGCGACGTCGCCTACGAAGGCTTGCCGTTCCGCCGCCGGCGCGCGCTGCACCGCCGCACCGGCGAGATCCTCGAAGCCCGCGACACGCCGGAGCGCTTCGCCGAGCTTCTGTCCCTTCACTTCGACCGCGCCGGCGACTTCGACAAGTCGTGGCGCTACTCCTCGATGGCCGGCGACGGCGCGGCCGCCAAGTACGCCAACATCGACGCGGCCCGGTTCTACCGCCGCGCCTTGGACGCGGCGCGCCGCCTCGGAACCATCCCCGACGGCGAGGTCGCCCGCGTCGCCGAAGCGCTGGGCGACGTGTCCGAGCTCGCGGCGATGTACCCCGAGGCGCAGGCCGCCTACGCGCAGGCGCGGCGGCTCACAAGGGTTGCCGGTCAGGACCGAGCCGGCCTGCTGATGAAGGAAGGGGTGCTGCGCGAGCGCGCCGGAAAGTACGCGGACGCCTTGCGGTGGTACGCGCGCGGGATCCGCACGCTGCGGGATGCCGCGGCCCCCCGGGGGACGGCCGCGAAGCTCACGCTCGCGTCCGCCGGGGTCCGCCTGCGGCAGGGCCGCTTCGCCGACTGCGTCCGGCTGTGCGAGCAGGTCGTCGCCGCGAACCCGGAACCCGAACGGCTCGCTCACGCGTATTACCTGCTGCACCTGGCCCACACCTCGACCGGCAGCCCCGCGCGGGCCCGGTACCGCACGCTCGCGCTGCCGATCTACGAGCAGCTCGGCGACTTCATGGGCATGGCCAACGTCCTGAACAACCTCGGCATCGACGCCTATTACGAAGGGCGCTGGGACGAGGCCACGAGGCTGTACCGCCGCGGACGCGAGGCGCGCGAGCACGTCGGCGACGCGGTCGGAGCAGCGCTGCTGGACAACAACAGCGGCGAGATCTACCTGGACCAGGGCCGCCTCGACGACGCCGAGCCGCTGTTCCGCCAGGCGCTGGCGGTCACGCAATCGAGCGGGTATCGAGTCGGGGCGCTGCTGATGCGATCGAATCTCGCGCGCGTGGCCGCCCGGCGCGGCGAAACCACCTCGGCGCTCAACGACCTGGCCGAGACCGCCGAGCTCGCGACCGAGATGAACGCGGAATGGTTCGCGGTCCAGTTCCGGACGTGGCTGGCCGAATGCGCCGTCATCGGCGGCGATCACGAGACGGCGATGACGGTCGCCGAGGACGCGATGAAGGCCGCCGGCAACGAGGCCGGCAGCGCGGTGATGCGCGCCGCGCTGCATCGCTGGATCGGATACGCGCTGGCGCAAGCGAGCCGCTACGCCCAGGCGCAGGACGCCGTGGACGAGTCGATCATGATCGCGCGCGCCTCGGGTGCCTCGTTCGAAGAGGCCCTGTCGCACGAGGCCTGGGTCCGCATCGCCGGGCTGACCGGAAACGACGCGGAGCGGGACGAGCACGACGCCGAGGCGCGCGCGATCTTCGAGCGCCTCGGCGTCGTGTGGACGCCTTCCGTGCCGCTTACACGATGAGGAACAGCAGCGTTTCGGATGTGGCGTTGCCGACCTTGTCGTAGGCGGTCGCCTTCACCGAGTAGAACCCCGGCAGCACGCGCTGGGACTCGGTCCAGGTCGCGCTCGGCCCGCCGCAGCCGGTGCAGGACGCGACGCGCGTCACCGTCTCGCCGGTCAGGGAGTTCCGGTACTCGACCTCGACGCGATCAAGCCGCGAATCCGCCGGACCCTCATCGGTCGCCCATCCCTGTACCGGGCTGCCGGCCAGCAACCCGAACAGCGTGTAGCCCTGCGGCTTCTTGACCTTGACCGTGGGCGGCGTTGCGTCGACCTTGAACGTCACGCCGGGGCTCGCCGGACCGAGGATCCCGTTGTTGACCGCACGGGCATAAACGGTGTGCGTGCCCGTCGCGAACGACACGGTCGCGGTCCAGGCGCCGTCCACGACCGGGACGCGCGCGATCTCCGCGGGGCCTTCGAACAGCCGGACCTGCGTCGCCGACGGGTCGGCGCCGCCCTGCATCTCGATCGTGCCGGGGTTGAAGCTGTTCGCGGCCGGATGCGTGATCTCGAGCGGATCGTCCACGGTGAAGCTCAGCAACGCCGACGGGGCGCCGGTGTTGCCCGCGCGGTCGGTTGCGATCGCGCGCACGCGGTGCAAGCCGTCCTGCAGGATCACGGTCATCGCCCAGCCGCCCGTCGCATCGACGAGCGCGGTGCCGAGCCTCGTGCCGCCCTCGAACACGGCCACGCTCGCCCCCACCTCGGCGGCGGGCATGGTGCCGCGAATCGGGACACTGATCGACCGGACGGTCGAGCCGGGCTCGGGCGCGGTAAAGACGGGCGCTTCCGGCGGCGTGAAGTCCACCGTGAAGGTCCGCGTGACGACCGGCGAGACGAACCCGCCTGCCGTGGCGGTGATCGTCAGCGAGTGGGTCCCTTCGGGGAACGAGTGCGGGAAGGTCCAGGTGCCCGTGGTCGACGCCAGCGTCGATCCGAGCGGGGCGCCGTCCTGGGCGATCTCGACGAGCGCGCTCGCCTCGGCCACACCGCCGATGTTGACCGTCGTGGCGTTGGTGGCCCCATTCTGCGCCGGCGACGACACGACCGGCGCGGCGGTGGTGACGTCGAAGCTCCGCAGCGGGCCGGACGCGCCCGCGTTGCCGGCCGGATCGGTCGCCCGGGCCTCGATCGCGTGAGGACCCTTCGTCAGGTTCACCGTCGTGGACCAGGTGCCGGTCGAGACGACGGTCGCCAGCGGCAGGCCCGCCTCGGTGATCTGGACGGTGGACAGAGGCTCTGCCGTTCCGCTGATCGTGACCGCGGTGCCGCCGTGCAGCTGACCTTCGGCGGGCGAGACGATCACCGGCGCCGCCGGCGGCGTGGTGTCCACCGTCACGGTGCGGCTGTTCGACGCGGGCGAGGCGCCGCCGGCGTCGACCGTCTTGGCGGTCAGGCTGTGCGTGCCGTCGGCGAGCGGAACCGACGCGGTCCACGCGCCGGCGCCGTCGGCCGTTGCGGGCGAGCCGGCCGCGTTGGATCCCGAGAAGACCTGCACCGAGGCGCCCGGGTCGGCAGTGCCGCTCACCGAGACCGGGTTGACGTTGGTGAGCGTTCCCGAAGCCGGGGCGGTGATGGCCGGAGCCGGCAGCGTGAACGCAAACGTCGAGGTTCGGGTCACGTCCGGCCGGCCGCTCTTGCAGCTGCCGAACGACGGGTCGTCGGCGGGACAAGTCTTGAAGCTGCCCTGGAACGACTTCGTTCCCGACACGACCGAGCCGCGCGAGAACGTGATGCCGCCCGCGTGCCAGTTTCCGACCGACTGGGCCGTGAAGCTCGAGGTCAGCTCGAGCACGCTGACCTTGAGCTCTTGCAGCGTGGAATCCTTGATCAGATCGGTGAGGTCGACGAGCGTCTCCCAGTAGGCGACGCCGCCCTCGGTCACGCGTGCGACCGGGAACTGCCCGACGATCTCGGTGACGCCTTCGATGTCGTCGCGGGTGTTAGCCGGATTCGGGTCCGGAAGCTGGGTGACGCGGGGATCGTTGGTGATGAACAGCGCGCACATCTGCGCGGTGTCGGCCACGGCGTCGTAGGAGATGAACGCGAGCTGCGCGTTCCACAGGATCGGGTCGCCTGGACGCGAGACGCCGTCGGCGTGCACGAGCAGCCGGCCGGTCCCGATCCGCTCCGCTCGCGCGAAGAACGCATCCGTGCGCTTCGAGAAGTCGAGCTGCGTTCCGGTGCCGGTGCCGTTCGGGGAGTTGTTGCGATTGTCGATCGCGTCGGTGCATCGCGTCGTCGGCACGTTCAAGGAGTTCTCGGCCTGCCGCGTGGACGAGAACGCGTAGTTCCAGTCGCCGGGCGTGCGCAGCCGGGTGACGACCGGCGGATCCTCGTGGTCGGTCTGGGTCATCTTGAGCGTAAAGCTCGTCGGCCGGTTCACCAGCAGCGGCGAGCCGGACTGGCTCACGGTCACCTGAAGCTGCGGGTTGAACGAGCCGGTGCCCGCATTGCTGTCGAAATGATCGGCGCGCGCGACGCCGGAGGCGATCCCGGCGAGCAGGACGACGAGGCAGAGCGCGATGCGTCGACGCATGGAAAACACTCCCTTTTCGTGCCAAACCCTTCCCTGGACGTGCTACTTCGCCTTTGACCGGATCGGTTCCTTCCCGGCCGCGACCCGGTTCAAGGGGAAAAGGAAAGACCCCCGGCGCGGCGGGGGTCTTTCCGGCGTTCGGTGTCCCTACAGGACGGTCGCGTTGACCGTGACCTTCTTCGAGTCGCGGATCTTCGAGGTCGCGGCGTTCGCCTGGCTGGCGGTGGCCTCGATCCGGTAGTCACCCGGCGGAAGGACGAACGGCACGCGGAGCGACCATGTGCACGCCAAGTTCACGTCGCAGGTGATCTGCGCGGGCGACGTGTACATCTCGACTTCCTCACCCTGCACGTTGCGGCCGATGAACTGGACGACCACACCGCTGCCGTCGAGCCGGTCGAAGCTGGCCGTGCCGGTGATGTTCTCCACCATCGCGTCCGGGTACTTGGGTCCGTCGACCGGACCGACCGTGACGGACACGCCGACCTCGGCCGGGCCGATGGTGACGGGGCCGACCTTGACGCTGTCCACGCGGATCGGACCGACCGTCTGGGCCGGCAAGCCGCCCGGCATCGCCGGCACGCTCCACAGGCGACCGCCCGGAGTGTCGATGGTCACGTTCAGGTTCTGCGCGGGAACCGGCGCGACGACATCGACGGTGACGGTCGTGGGCGACTGGTCGAAGCCGACCGGAGCCTCCACGACGCTCGCGGTCACCTGGTACGTGCCGGGCGTCGACGAGGCGAAGCGCACGGTGGTGGCGTTGTTGCAGCTGGTGAAGGTGAGCTCGCTCACCGGGTCGGGCGTGATCGGGTTCTCGGGGTCTTGCACGACCGGCTCCTGAAGCTCGATCTCGGCCGGGGCGGACAGCGCGAGCACCAGGCGCTTGCCGTCCTCGTCGGCGAGCGTGCACGCCAGCGAGCGGCCGTCGGAGTTCGGAACCTGCGTGGGCAGTGCCTGGTAGCGGTAGTCGGTGTAGCTGTCGACGACGATGACGCCGTCGCCGACCGCGTCGGTCGAGCCGCTCTGAAGGACGTGCACGGTGTAGCCGGCCTTCGCCGGGTCGACGTCGACGTTGTCGGCCAGGGCCGTGATGTCGAAGCTGCCGATCGTGTCGCCACCGATGGTGACCGTCTGGCCGGCGCCACAGCTACGGAAGGTCAGCGCGTTCTCGGGGTCACTCTCCTGCGGCGCAGCCGGGTAGGTGACGTCGATCTCGGCCGGCGCGATGACGGTGACGTGCACCGGGTTCGCGCTCGTGGCCACGCACGTCTGGCCCTGCTTGGCCACGATCTGGTACGAGTACGTGGTCGAGCCGCCGGCGGGCAGGTACATGCCCCATTCGGACGTGCTGGCGACGGCTTCGTTGGTCGCCGTCGAGAGAATCGAAACGGTCTCGGCTCGCGCGAACGAGCCGAACAATGCAACCGCGGCAAACGCGGCCGCTACCAAACGTGCCCGACGACTCATGATCTCCCCCCTATGGAAACGACCGTATCCATGCAACGATCACCCTCCCCGTCGGCCCCCGGATGGGGAAGCCGACCCATCGGCCCAGGATGAACCGGACCTACTGCATCATGTGCATGATTCTGGGCATACAGTCTGGAATCCTGCTGGGGGAGTGAGCCAATTCCGGGTCGCGGTGAGGAAATGGAGAGAATCTCCGGCTTATCCCGCGTAGCGAATCTCGCTCAGGCCCAGGCGCGAGACGGCCACGATCTGGTCGGGAAGGGTCCCGAAGTCGAAGGCCGGCAGCCGCTTCTGGGCGGCGGGGCTCACCGCCGTCCAGAGGTAGTCCACCGCGGTCCTGGCCGTTCCCGGCAGGTAGAGCTGCCCGTGGTAGGTGTTCTGGAGCGAGATGTAGATCAGCGCGTAGCTGAGCGAGCAAAGCGGATAGCCCCGGGGAGCGTCCGTCAGCGAGACCGAGTTCCAGTCTCCGCGGGTCGGCGACACCGACGGGGTCTCGAAGGTGAAGAACGTCGCCGTGACCGCTCGCTTTTGATGCCCCGGGGGGATAAAGGCCGACTCCGCAGCGGCGGTGCAGGCCGCCGGGCTCGGGGCCACGAAGGCCGTGTCCGGGTCGAGCGAGGCCGTGCTCACCGGGTTGTCCAGGCGAGCGACCTTCAGCCGGGCAAGACGCGCCGCGCGATACTGGATGTACCCGATCGAGTATTGGGTCGAGCGGATGCAATCGGCCATGCCGCCCTCGTCCAGCGCCGGGCAATAGTTCTGGATCGTGGGCCACGCCTGGTTCCGGGACGGCTGCCGGTAGTAGTTCCACTGCGGGTTCCGCTTCGACAGATAGTCCTTGAGCGACAGCGAGGACCCGGCGACGTCCGCGCGCTTGACCAGACGGATCGGCGCGTCGCAGTCCGCGAGCTTCGGGTTGTCCCGGACCAGAACGCCGTCGTTCCAGCGCGTGATCGTTCCCGAGAACACCGAGCTCAACACCGGGCTGCGGAGGTTAAGCTGATCCACGCCGCAGGCGGACAGGTTGAACACCACCGCGGTGATCTGCACCGCCACGGGAATGTGGTGGATCGAGGTGATGCGGCCGCGCCGGTCGGGCGCACGAAGGTCCAGGTTCGCCTCGACGATCTCGACCTGCGACAGCGGGACGTCCGTGGTGCCGAACGCGCGATCCGCCCGGCGGTTCAGGATCGCGTTCACACCGGCGCGCTCGCCCGTGCCGAGATAGGTCAGCAGGCCCGACCCGATCCGGCACGCCTTGGCGTATGCGGGCTCGAAAACCTCGTTGAACAGGCCCAGCTGCGAGGACGGTCCGTCCACGACCGCCTCACGAGGACGGAACGACTGGAACTTGTCGCAGAACTTCGAGTTCTCGAAGAGGCGATCGACGTTGTCGTAGTTGTCGTGACCGTCGGCGACGGCAGGCGTGATCGCGCCCACCATCGTGAGCATGAGCACGCACGCGAGCAGAGCCCTCTTCATCAGATCCTCCTGACTCGCTCGTGATGAGGCACGACGGACCTGCGCCGGTAGACGGCCGCGGCTGCGGCGCCGCCCAGCGACAGCACCAGCGCCGCACCGAACATCGTCCATGCCCGGTCGATCGCTTCCTGGTCTTTGCGTTGATGCATGCGCACCGCCGTGAACGAGTGCTTCTGGTCGTCGTGCGACTCGGTCTCGAACTCGACCTCGTGCTCTTCCTTGCGGCCGACGCCGGGAGCGCCCGGCGGAGCCGGAGCCACCACCGGCGCGGGCGGCGGCGGGAACACAACGGCGAGCTCGTTCTGCGGCGGGGTGCGG
>DATLFO010000134.1:0-9389 GCA_035541035.1 Actinomycetota bacterium | reverse complement strand
CCCACTAACCGCCGCGAGCGGGCCGCCAAGGCCCAGCCCCACGAACCGCCGCGAGCGGGCCGCCGAGGCCCAGCCCCACGAACCGCCGCGAGCGGGCCGCCAAGGCCCAGCCCCACGAACCTCCTTGACCTGCCGCCCTTCGGGGCTACTGTTGCTTGCTGTCCCCGGGTCGGGGGCATAGCGAAGCGGAGCGTGCCGATCTCATCCGTCCCCGAGAAAGGGGAGGTCATGGATTCAGCGCTCCACGTGACACAGGTCCGGTCGGGACCGGCAGTCCGGTCCCAGCAGGTCCTGCCGTGGTCGTATCGGTTCTTCGGTTCCGCTCTGGTGGGGCGGGCGCCGCAACAGCTTCCTCTCGGCGTCCGGGCAACCCTTCTGTGGGCGCTGGCCGAGGCAGCTCGGTACGTGCACGCGGGCAGGGCACGGCCGGACGAGGAGGAGGTGCTCGGGCTCAGGCTCGCCTATCAGGCCTTGAAGGCGGAAGCCGCAACCGTTCGCGCCGCAGCGGACTCGCCGGGCGAGATGCTCGGCGCAGCGATCGCGCTGCGACATCGTCAGCGAGCGGCCGTGCTGATGCGGCTCGGCCTGAAGATGAGCGAGAGCGACGTCGCACGCGTGTTGGGCGTGCGGCCCGCGCAAGTGCAGCCGATCATCGCAGGCGCCCGAGCGGCGGTTGCGAGACGGCTGGGGAGGCCGGTGAACCTGGCGCGCGTGATGCGTGCGGCAGCCACGCCGGTGCCCGAAGCAGCGCCTCCGGCGGAGGGCTCCGTCGCGAAGGTGGTGCGCTTGCCGAGGCCGTCGCCGGTGCAGGTTCTGATCGCGCCGGATCTTCCGGCCGCGACCGAACCGCAACCGGCCCCGACGGTGAGCGGCGTTCCGGCCAACATCGGGAGGCGTCGTAGCGTCTGGTCGCTCATCGGACGCGTGGCGGCGGCGGCGACGGTCGGGATGCTCTTCGCCTGGGCGATCTGGCCCGTGCACTAACCGCTCGATCGGAGCGCCACGGCCGAACCGGCCGTGGCGCTTTCTTTTCCGAAGCACCGCGAACGCGGCGCTTGGCGCTTGGGCATCGGCTGCCTTCGTGCTTTGTTGGTCATATGAGTTCGCTATTCGGAGTCAAATGACCAACGAACGGTGGGACGTGACGCTCGCCCGGCGCGCGTCCCGCCGCCACGGCGTCGTCTCTCGCGCGGAGGCGCTCGCCGCCGGCGCGTCCGCAAGCGCCATCCAGCGGCGGCTCGCGCTGGGACGATGGCGGCTGATCTTCCCCGGGGTCTACGTCGTCGAGGGGAATCCGCCGTCGTGGCGGCAGACGCTCCTGGCCGCGTGCCTTGCGGCGGGCCCGGATGCGGTCGCGTCCCACACCGCGGCCGCGGCGCTTCGGTCGCTGGCGGGCTTCAAGGAATCGAGGATAGAGATCACCGCCGCGCGCAGCGGCGTGCGGCACCGGCGGTTCACCGTGCACCGCGTGAGATCCCTTCCCGCGTCCGAGGTCACCCGCGTCGATGGCATCCCGGTCACCACCGTGGCGCGCACCCTTGTGGACCTCGCCGCAACCCAGCCGCTCGATTCGGTCGAGATCGCGCTGGACGACGCGCTGCACCGACGGCTCGTGACGGCCGCTCAGATCCGGCGGGTGATCGAGCGGGACCGGATACGCGGCGGGCCGGCGATACGTGACCTGCTCGCGGCCCGGCCTGCCGGCGTGACCGTTCCCGAAAGCCCGCTCGAGACCATGTTCGTTCGTCTGGTGCACGACCACGGCCTGCCGCAACCGACTCATCAGCATGCGCTGCGGTTGGGCGGCCGCCGGATGCGCCTGGACTTCGCGTATCCGCAAGCGAAGGTCGCGATCGAAGCCGACGGGTATCGCCATCACAACGGGCGGCGCTCGTGGGAGAGCGATCGCGAGCGGCGGAATCTGCTGACGGCGGCGGGCTGGCGGGTCCTGCAGATCACATGGACGGACGTCGACGAGCATCCGGCCGAAACGGCAAGCCGGATCCGGCGATTGCTGGCCACCCCTATACTGGGCGAATGAGCCTCGTGGACGGCTTCGGCCGCGTTGCCGACGACCTGCGCATCAGCGTCACCGACAAGTGCAACTTTCGGTGCACGTACTGCATGCCGGCCGAAGGCCTCAAGTGGCTGCCGCGCGACGAGATCCTGACCTTCGAAGAGATCGACCGGCTCGCGGGCATCTTCGTCGGGCTGGGCGTGAAGACGATCCGGCTGACCGGCGGCGAGCCGCTCATGCGACGCGACCTGTCCCGTTTGGTCGGCATGCTCAACGATCGCGGCGTTCCGGACTTGTCGCTGACGACCAACGGATTCTGGCTCGCCGGCCAAGCGAAGGAGCTGGCCGAGGCCGGGCTGAAGCGCATCAACGTCAGTGTGGACTCGCTGCTGCGGCATCGCTTCGCCGAGATGACACGCCGCGATGCGCTGGAGGCCGTCATGAAGGGTCTGAAGGCCGCGGAAGAAGCCGGCCTGGCGCCGATCAAGCTGAACGCCGTCGTGGTCCGCGGCACCAACGACGACGAGATCGTGGACTTCGCGCGCTTTGCCCGCGACACCGGCTATCAGGTTCGCTTCATCGAGTTCATGCCGCTGGACGCCGATGAAGCGTGGGAGCGTAGCGCGGTCGTTCCGTCCGCCGAAGTGCTGGATCGAATCAGAGACGCGTTCGCGCTGGAGCCCGTGGAGCACGGCCCCGAGCCTGCGACCGTCTACCGATTCGCCGACGGTGCGCCCGGCGGTGTCGGGGTGATCAGCAGCGTCACCGAGCCGTTCTGCGACTCGTGCAACCGGGTCCGCATCACCGCCGAAGGGCGGCTGCGCAACTGCCTGTTCGCCTTGGGCGAGACCGACCTGCGCGCGATGCTGCGCGGCGAGGCCAGCGACGATCAGATCATCGAAGCGATCACCGCGAACGTGGCGGGGAAGTGGCGCGGGCATTTGATCGACCGGCCCGGCTTCAAACGCCCCGGCCGCTCCATGTCGATGATCGGCGGCTAGGCCGCAAGACCAAAGCGCGATCCGGCACTCGATGTCGCGAGGGTGCTTTGTCGCAGCATTGTGCCGGTGGTGCTTGCTGATGTGAGCAGCTCGCTTGAGCGGTTTGGGAATGCGGTACCTCGGTGACGGCCACGTGACAGTCGTGAACGATCCTTCGGGCATGACGAGTATCAGAATGCATTCATCAGAGATCGCGGCCCGCGAGTTTCCCACCGCGCGTCAAGGCCTCGACCCCGCCGCCGTGCGAGCATGGCTCACGATGGTGTCGGCCTTCGTTGCCGATCTCGAGGACGAGCTTGCGCATGCACGGAACGAGCGTGAACAGACGTCGGCGTCAATCCGGCGAATGAGACGGCGGCCGCCCTCGGCCGAGATTCGAGGAGCACTGATGCAGGCCCAGCTTCGCCGGCGAGTCGGCGGGTACGACCGTCATGAGGTCCAGGAACTGCTTCGCGCCGCCGCATCCGAGCTCGCCCGACTGGAGAACGAGGTCGGACTGCTCAACACCGAACTGGAGCTCCAGCTCGAGGTCGAGCGCGAGCCGCTGCCTGAGCCGCTGCCGTCAGTTCTTCGTCGGGCCGAGAAGACAGTGATCCGGAGAGGGAACGTCGCATCGTTGCATCAGGACTCCGATCCGCCCGCTCTTCACAAGAGCGTGCTGTGACCAGAGATCGGGATGTCGTCGAACCGGACTCTGCCGGAGCGGTCGGTGTATTCGTCGTCGGCGGCGCGGGAGGTGAGGCTCTCCGCGAGACCGTCGTGGCCACGGGCGCCCTGCACGTGTGGTGCGCGGTCCCCTCGATTACCGAAGCGGCCGCCGTCACAGGACTGGCCGACTCGTTCGTTTTGGATCCGTGGCCGGGCCCCGCGGCCGCCCTGGACTATCTCGCCCGGTCAACCCAGGGAAAGCGCAGCGGCATGGCCATCATCCTGCTGCGCGCCGGCACGATCCTGCGGCGTGGGACCGTCAGGCGGGCAACCAGCCGTCTCCGAGACCACGAAGGGCTCGTTGTTCCGACGCGCCGCGGCGATCGCGGGACCGCCATCCGGCTGCGCATGTTCCGTCGAGCGCCGCTCGACCCGGGGTCCGGCGTCATCGTAAGCGCGGTGCTGCTTTTTTGGCTGGTGCGCGCCGGGTGGCTGACCGGTACCCCGCTAACGATCGGCTTGCTCCGCCGGGCCGGTGCGCGCCTCCACTCGCTCCGCCGGGGCCTGGCGAGCCCGTCGAAGGCGCCGCGGCAGGATCGCCCGACCATCACCGTGCTGATACCTGCCCGCAACGAGTCCGCATACTTGGGCGAAACGCTTCGGTCGCTCGAAGCGCAGTCGATCGTTCCCGACGAGGTGATCGTCGTGGACGACGCGTCCGACGACGGAACGGGAGATATCGCTCGTGCCCACGGGGCCCGCGTGATCCGTCCGGGCTCCGCACAAGGAAGCAAGGCGATAGCCAGCAACGCCGGGCTCGCCGATGTGCGCACCGAAGCGGTCATGATCCTGGACGCCGACACGCAACTCCACCCCGAGTGCCTCGAGCACCTGTCCGACGACCTGCGGCGTGGTCTCGATGCGACGAGTGGCGCCTGCCTGCCTCTCCTGCAGCAAGGGATTTGGGCCCGCGGTCGTGCGATCGAGTACTCGATGGCGATCCGAATCTTCAAGCCGGTTCAGCGGGCGCTCGGGACACTCGTGGTGATGTCCGGCTGCAACTCGATGTTTCGTACGTCGCTCGTTCGCGGCCTGGGAGGATTCTCGGATCGAACGCTCGCGGAAGACCTTGATCTGACGTGGGCACACCAGTTGCAGGGCGGGAAGGCCGGATACAACGGCCGGGCGATGTCGTATCCGGTCGAGCCGGCGACCTGGACGTTGTATCGGGCGCAGATCCGCCGCTGGGCGAGCGGCTTCTACCAGACGATCGGGGTTCACCGGATGCGCCTGCGGCACAAGCCCGGCCTTGCGCTGATCGTAGCCGCAGCGGTTTTCGATGTGATTACGGTGCCCATATTCCTGACGATGCTTACGATCGCCACGATAAAAGGCTCGTTCTCGTGGCCGTTCCTTGCTATGTCGTCCGCGTTCCTGCTCCTCCCGATCATCTCCGGCATCACCGTCATCGGGTGGCGAAAGACCGCGAAGAACTTTCCTGCATATCTCATCACTATTTGGGCGAGCTCGTACTTCTATCTCGAAGCATTGATCATCGAATGGATCGCCAGGCGGCACCGTGTCGCCTGGGTCAAGGGACACTAAAAAAGGAGCAGAGCATGTCTATTTCTGTGCCGGCAGCAGGTGGCGGAACCACCGCTGTCTTGGGAACCAAGTTTGTCGTCGGGCTGGCGAACACCGGGATCGGCCTCGGCGCGGCGATTTGGACCGCCGTCGCCGGCGCGGCGAGCCTCGCGGCAGGCGCGGTAACGCTTGGGAGAGGCCGTCGCGTTTCGACCGGAGAGTCACTCGGCGAGTAGAGCCGTTCCCGCCCGCAAGCCGCCGAGTGTGCCGGTGCCGAAAAGAGGCGCCGGCGCCTCGGGCGCGCCCGGGGGCGTCAACCGGCTCACTCGGTGAGCCGACCATGCGGTACGTGTCCCCCCCGGTGGAGACCGGGAGAGCGCGGCGGCTAGGCCGATATCTCGACGGGGATTCCGTTCAGGACTGCGTTGCCGCTCAGCGCGTCCATGACCGACGGGGTCAGCAGGTTGGTGTTCACGCCCGGCTTGGACGACGCGACCGACAGCCGGATCCCCGGCAGGTCGTGGCCCCACCCGTGGGGGAGCGACACGACGCCTTCGCGGATGTCGTCGGTGATCTCGACCGGCGCGACCAGCGTGCCGGTGCCGCTGACGATCGTTGCGGGCTTTCCGTCTTCCAGGCCGAGCCGGGTGGCGTCGGCCGGATGGATCATCAGGGTGCAGCGGTCGCGGCCCTTGACCATCGCGGGCACGTTGTGGCCCCACGAGTTGTTCGAGCGCAGATGCCGCCGCCCGATCAGCATCATGCCGTTCGCGGGCCGGTCCAGCGCGGCGCGGAGCCGGGCCAAGTCCGCGATCAGCGGCGGCGGCGCGCACTCGATCTTTCCGGATTCGGTGCGCAGGATCTCGGGGATGCGCGGCTGAAGCGGGCCGAGGTCGACGCCGTGCGGCGCGGCGAGCAGGTCGTCGAGCGTCAAGTCGTACGGGCCGCCGCGAAGCATGATGTCGAGGATCCGCTCGGGGCCGCGGCGGGCCGCGGTCGCCTCGAGCAGCTGCTCGGCGGTGAGCGACTCCGTCGCGACTCCCTGCGCGACGGTCATCGCGACCAGATCGTCCACGATCGAGGGGTCCGCCCGTGTGCCCGTCTGCGCGATCGTCGCGAGCACCGACAGGATCTCCCACTCGTGCATCTGTCCGTCCTGCAGCGGAAGGATCGCCGGTGAATAGTTCGCCACGTTGCGAACCGACAGCTGCCAGAACGCCAGGTCGTAGTGCGAGCGCTGGAGCGGCTCGGGCGGCGGCAGGATCACGTCGGCGTGCCGCGTGGTCTCGTTCAGATAGACGTCCACGCTGACCATGAAGTCGAGACCGGCCAGCGCGCGGTCCAGGCGCGCACCGTCGGGCGTGGACAGCACGGGGTTTCCCGCGATGGTGATCATCGCGCGAATCTGTCCCTCGCCCGCGGTGTCGATCTCTTCGGCCAGGCAGGCGGACGGGAGCTCGCCGAGCGTCTCGGCCGCCCCGCGCACGCGCGAGGTGAAGCGGCCGATCCGGAACGTGCGTCCCTTGCCGGGACGGGTGTTGGACGCGCCCGCGGCGGCCTTGGGGAACATCACGCCGCCGGGCCGGTCCATGTTGCCCGTCACGATGTTGCACACGTCCACCAGCCAGGACGCCAGCGTGCCGAACTCTTGCGTGGTCGTGCCGATGCGGCCGTAGACCGCGGCGGACGGTGCGGCCGCGAGCTCGCGCGCGATGCGCACGATGGTGGCCGCGTCGATGCCGCACGCGGCCGCGACCGCGTCGGGCGTGAACGGCTCCACGGCCTCGCGGGCCTCGTCGAGGCCGCTGACGTGACCGTCGACGGTGCCGAGCGTCACCAGCCCCTCGTCGAAGATCGTGTGCGCCACCGCGGCGAGGAAGAATGCGTCGCCGCCGGGACGGATCGCGATGTGCTCGTCGGCCTTGGCGGCGGTGTTCGTGCGGCGCGGATCCACGACCACGACCCTGCCGCCGCGCTTGCGGATCGCCTTGAGCCGGCCCGGCCAGTCCGGTGCGGTCGCGAGCGAGCCGTTCGAGTCGAGCGGGTTCGCGCCGAGGATCAGCAGGTAGTCGGTCCGGTCGATGTCGGGGATCGGGACGGTCAGCCCGCCGCCGTACATCCACGCGCAGGCCAGCTCCTTCGGGCGCTGGTCCACCGTCGAGGCCGAAAAGATGTTGCGCGTGCCGATCGCCTTGGCCATCGGCTTCACGAAGATCGTCGAGTCCATGTTGTGGACCGTGGGGTTCCCTATATACAGGCCGACGGCATCGCGGCCGTGCTCGGCCAGGATCGGGGGCAGGCGGCGCTCGATCTCGGCGAACGCCTCGTCGAAGGTGGCCTCGACGAAGCGGCCGTCGCGTTTGATCAGCGGACGGCGGATCCGGTCGGGGTCGTGGTGCAGGTCGCCCAGCGTCGTGCCCTTCGGGCAGATGTAGCCGTGGCTGAACACATCCTCGTCGTCGCCGCGGATGCCGGCGACGCGGTCGCCGTCCATCGTGATCGCCAGGCCGCAGGTGGCCTCGCACAGGGGACAGGTGCGAAAGAAGGTCTCCATACGGGCACTATCCCGGCTTGCTCCCGCGAAGTCAATGCGACGTCCCTATACTCGCGTCGATGAGCACGCCGAAGAAGCGGTCGAAGGATTGGGTCGGGCCGATCCCATACGGCATCGGCGAGGTCAAGCCCAACCACTACCTCGAGATGGCCCGCATCGCGTGGGAGAACCGGAGCCATCCCTGGTACGCGTGGAAGATCCTGCGGGACGGCGTCTGCGACGGCTGCGCGCTCGGCACGACCGGCTTGCACGACTGGACCATGGACGGCGTGCATCTGTGCACGGTGCGGCTCAACCTGCTCAAGCTCAACACGATGGACGCGATGGATCACCGCGTCCTGGCCGACGTGCGCAACGTCGAGGCGCTGTCGAGCGCCCAGATGCGCGACCTCGGCCGGCTCGGATCCCCGATGCTGCGGCGGCGCGGCGAGGCGGGCTTCCGGCGGGTGTCGTGGCAGCAGGCGCTGGGACTGGCCGGCGACGCGCTGCGCGAGACCGATCCGCGGCGGATGGGCTTCTACCTGACCTCGCGCGGAATCACCAACGAGGTCTACTACGTCGCGCAGAAGGTCGCGCGGTTCCTCGGCACCAACAACGTGGACAACTCGGCGCGGCTGTGTCACGCGCCGTCCACGGTCGCGATGAAGCAGATGCTGGGCGTAAGCGCCTCGACCTGCTCCTACAAAGATTGGATCGGCAGCGACCTGATCGTGTTCGTCGGCAGCGACGTCGCCAACAACCAACCCGTCACGACCAAGTACCTCTACTACGCGAAGAAGCAAGGCACGCGCATCGCGATGGTCAACCCGTATGCCGAGCCGGGCATGCGGCGGTACTGGGTGCCGTCGGTCGCGGAGTCGGCGATGTTCGGAACCAAGATCACCGACGAGTTCTACCCGGTCCACACCGGCGGGGATCTCGCGTTCTTCAACGGCGTTCTCAAGCATCTGATCGAGCAGGCGTGGGTGGACCTGCCGTGGATCGCCGCGCACACGAAGGGCTTCGACGTCGCCGCCGACGCCGTCGCCGCGCAGCCGTGGGAGATGCTCGAGGCGGCCTCGGGTGCGTCGCGCGATCAGATGCTGGCGTTCGCACGCATGCTGTCGCAGGCGCGGAGCGGGATCTTCGTTTGGTCGATGGGCGCGACCCAGCATCGCCACGGCGTCGATACCGTGCGCGCGATCCTCAACGTGGCGCTCGCGCTCGGCTGGGTCGGCCGCGAGCATTGCGGGGTCATGCCGATCCGCGGCCACAGCGGCGTGCAAGGCGGCGCCGAGGTCGGCTGCGTGCCCAATACCTTTCCGGGCGGGCGTGCCGTCGGCGAGGACACCGCACGCGAGATGAGCGCGCTGTGGGGCTTCGACGTTCCGTCCGTGCCGGGCCTTGCCACCGCCGACCAAATCGACGCCGCGCACCGCGGCGATCTGGACCTGCTGTGGTCCGCGGGCGGAAACTTCCTCGAAACCATGCCCGAGCCGGCCTACGTGCGTGAGGCGCTCGAGCGCATCCCGTTCCGCATCCATCAGGACATCGTGCTCACGTCCCAGATGCTGGTCGAGCCGCGCGAGTGGGTTCTGATCCTTCC
>DATLFO010000133.1:0-7416 GCA_035541035.1 Actinomycetota bacterium | reverse complement strand
ACGCCCCCACGGATCTTCACGCGCGGCGGCGCGGGGGCCCGCTCGGCGAACACCCACGCCGGATCGGAGAAGCGATCGTCGAGCCGGGCCGCGGCCTGAGCCTCGATTGCGGTCGGCGAGGACGGAATCATCCCGCCGAAGGCGTCGCCGTAGGACGCGATGAGCGCTCCTGCGGCCTCCTCTCGCGTCACCGGGCGGCCGGCAACGTCGCTCACCGGTCCAAGGTAGCGCCGCATCAGCCGTGCCGCTTCGCTCTTCGCGTGCGGGGGCAGCGCCAGGATGTCGGCCATCTCGTCGTAGTCGAAGTCGAAGATGACGTTGCCGACGAACACGCTAGCCTCACCGATCTGGGCAGCGCCGGTTCCGCTGATCTTGCGGTCCCCACACATCATGTCGTTGCCGGGCGCGAGCCTCGCGTCGATTCCGAGCGACCGAAAGGCGTCGACTGCCGGGCCGAGCGCCCGCTGCCACGCGCGGTCCAGCGCGGCCGGGATCGACGACGTCGGCGCGATCAGCTGGAAGAACAGCTGGCCGTCGTCGCACAGGACCGGTCCGCCACCCGCTCGCCGGCGAAAGATGCCAAGGCCCCGGCCCGCGCACGCCGCGAGATCGAGCTCGCCGGTCCGGCGGTGAAATCCGATCGAGACGTAGGGCTCTCCGGGCGTCATCAGCGCGAGCACCGGCGCGTCCCCGGGCTGCATCGTCTCGGCGACCGCGTGCCACCAGGTCTGCGAGCGCAGACCCGACACGGTTCCGAGATCGAGCAGCCTCAGCATCAAGCCATCGCCTCGTCGAGCAGTTCGGCCAGGTCGCGCACAACCAGCTTTCCGTCGTTGCCGGTGGATTTGACCGCGTCCTCGAAGCGCGAAACCTCGTAGGGGCAGACGACGACGAGACACTCCGCGCCGGTCTCGACCGCTTCACGCACCCGCCGCTCGGATAGCCGCTCGGTCTGGTGCTGTGCGGCCAGCCCGTCCAGCCACATGCCGCCGCCGCCGCCGCCGCAGCAGTAGCCGTTGGACTTGCACCGCAGCATCTCGACGAACTTGATGCCGGGGATCTTCTCGATCAGGGTCCGAGGCGCGTCGTACTCGCCGTTGTGCCGGCCGAGGTAGCACGGGTCGTGGAAGGTGACCGTCATGTCCAGCGACTTGTTGAAGGTCATCGTGTCGGCCAGCGTCGCGAGCAGTTGCGTGTAGTGCAGCACGTCGTAGGTGTGGCCGTGCTTGGGATACTCGTTCTTGAGCGCGTTGAACGCGTGCGGATCAGAGGTGACGATGCGCTTGAACTCGTACTTGGCGTAGGCCGCGACGTTTTCTTCCATCATCATCTCGAACAGACCCTTCTCGCCCGCGAGACGCTGCGAGTCGGCGACGGTCTTCTCTTCCGCGCCCAGGATCGCCCAGTCCACCCCGAGCCGGTTGAGCACGCGGGCGTTCGCCTGCGCCGCCTCCTGGCCACGGGGGTGGTAGGCCCAGTAGTCCTCGATCAGGAACAGCACGTCCACCGGCGCGGGATCGTCCTTCAGGACCCGCACCTCCGTATTCGCGCCCTTGGTCCACGCGGTGCGCTTCTTGGCGTTCTCACCGAGAGCGTTTCCGTAGCGCGCGGTCTTCTCGAAGACCTGCTGAAGCTCGGCGGGCACGTTGCCCTCGCCGACGGCGACCTCGCGAACGGCCGGCATGATCTGGATCATGTCGACCTCCTTCGGGCACACGCGCAGACAGTTGCCGCAGGTTGTGCACAACCAGAGGTTGTCGTCGGTGAACAGGTCGATCTGACCGGCCTGGACGGCGCGGTGGATCTTGCGCGGCCCGTATTCGCCCACCACGTCGACGGGGCAGACCGGAACGCATTTCGCGCAGCCGTAGCACCAGTTCAACGACTCGCCCCCGGGAAGCTCGCCGATCCGCTCGAGCTGCTCGGCGTCGTAGTCCCAGATGACGCGCTGCTCGAACATGCGGTTCCATTGACCCGGCAGCTCGTAGCCGTCGATGACGGCGAGTTCCTTCTCGATCGGTGCCGGATATTGCTTCTCCAAACCCATCGGGCTACGCCTCCAGTCGATGCACGCCCAGCAGACGGCGCGCGAGCTCGGGCAGCTGCGGGACGACGTGGTTGAACTCTTGCGTCATCCGCATACGAAGCACGGTGTACATGTAGATGCCGTAGACGCAGGCCAGGAACACGTCCATGCCGAACGGCGGACGTCCCGCGAATCCGATCGCATGACCGGTCTCGGTCACGAACGCCATTGCCTGTCCGACACGAACGTAGGTCTGGCCGGGCGTCGCCCCGGCGAGATCGAAATCGTCCATGGTGACCAGACGCAACGAGCCGGTTTCGGTCCGCGGGTCCCACATCCAGCGGCGCCAGAGCCAGTAGTCCTCCGGGGCCGTGAAGTGCAGCAGCTCGCCCGCGATGTCGGCCGCGACGTCGCCGTGGTCGGGCAGCCCGGCGCAGAACGCGTCGAAACGCTCGTCGACCGCGCCGGTGGCGAGGAGATCAGCGGTCAGCCCTGCAAGCCGGTCGGCGCCGATCTCCTCGATCACGCCGGTGCTCTTGCGCCGGATGCCGAACATCATCGACAGGCCGGCTTCGAGCGAGGCACGCGAAGGGACGCCGTCCGAGAACATCTCGCGGAAGCGCGCGGCCTTGGTTTCGGCGGCCGTCACGATCGCATCCATCTCTTCCACCGAGATCTTCTGCAGCACTTGCTGCATGAACTCCTCGGCGGTGAGGGTGTCTACGACCTGTCCGCCCACGCTGTCGAACCCCCGTCCCCTCGTTGGTTTTGCGGCGACCCTACGCCGGCGCGCCGGCCGCGGCCGTGCGCCGCACGAGCGCGACGGCCTTCGAGGCGGCCGCACCTGCGCTCGAGATCGTGTCCTCCAGGTCGGCCGGACCGATCGCCGCTCCGCACACGAAGACGCCTTCCTTCGCGGTCGTCACCGTGTCGAGCGGCGGAGCGGCGGTCTCGATGAACCCGTACTTGTTCTGCGGGATCTCGAAGATGCCGGCCATGTCGCGCGTGCCCTTCGAGGGCTCCATGCCGACCGACAGTACGACGATGTCCATGGGGACCTCCATCGGGCGACCCATCGTCGTGTCCTCGCCGCGGACCAGCAGACGGCCGTCCTTGGGCAAGATCTCGGTGATGATTCCCTTGACGTACTGGACCTTGTGCTGCTCCTGCGCCGGCCAGTAGATCTGGTTCTCCCAGTAGCCGTACATGCGCATGTCGATGTAGAAGATGAAGACCTGGCAGTCCGGATTCTGCTGACGGACCTCGATCGCTTCCTTGGACGCGATTCCGCAGCACACCTTCGAGCAATACTCGTTCCCGATTCGCCGGTCGCGGGATCCCACGCACTGGATGAAGCACAGACGCTTGGGCTTCTCCCCGTTCGAGGGACGCACGACGTTGTGATCCTTGAGCATCGCCTCGAGATCCTGCAGCGCGATCACATCGGGGAACTCGTAGTAGCCGTACATCTGGGTCTCGCGGCCCGGATCGAAGTGCTGGAAGCCCGTTGCGATGACGACCGCGCCGGCTTCGACGACCGACCCGTCCGAAAGCGTGACCCGGAAGTCGCCCGCCGAGCCCTCCTGCGAGGCGACGGTGACCTGCGTGCGCACGTCCGCGTTGGGGTTGCCGACGACGCGGTCGATCATACGCTGCATGCCCTCTTCGGCGGATTCGAAATGCGGCGTCAGGGCGGCATAGTTCTCGTGGATCGGCGTACCGCCGAGCTTTTCGTGCTTCTCGACCAGAACCACACGACCGCCCAGGTCCACCACGGTCGCTGCGGCTTCGAGCCCGCCCGGGCCTCCACCGACGATCAGAACGGCATCGCTAGGCATCAACGTCCTCCCAGGTGAGGAATTCTTGTTCGCCTCGCTCGAGCTTCTTCATGTCCTCCTGGAACTCGGCCCACGCGGACTCCCAGTCGATCCCCATCTTTTCGAGCAGCGGCTTGTAGTCGGCCGAGTGCCAGTGGAGCTGGCAGACCTTGTACGGATGCGCGCCCATCGCGAGTGCGGCGAACTGCGCTTCGCTCATCACCGGGAGCGACGCAGTCACGCCGTGCGCCTTCGCGGCGAACTGGCTCTTGTCCAGGGTGGTGACGCATCCGGTGTCGTGGGTGAGCACCACGTCCGGGTCGGCCTCTTCCTTCATGACCTGGATCTTGCGCAGCGTGGCGAACGAGCGTGTGAAGTCCCGCTGCACCAGGATGTGGCGGAAGCCGAAGCCGCAGCAGTCGAACCAGGTCGAGTAGTTGCGGACCTCGGCCCCGAGCGTCTCGGCGATTCCGGAAACGATGGAGGTCCTCTGTCCCTGGTACATGTCGGGGTCGTAGATCGCGTCGCCTTCGACGAGCTTGTGGTAGTGGCATGCCGGGTGGACCGTCACCGCGATGTTGCTCATGTCCACCACCTGCTGGGCCTTGATCTCGTGGCGCATGGCGTGGAACCACTCGCTGTAGTGCACGATCTCCTCGGGCATGACCATCGGCTTGCCGAGCCGGCCGAGAACCTCGCGCACCTGCTTGCGAAGATCGGCGTGGCCGAGCAGCTCCTCACGGACTTCCTTGTAGTGACCGTAGGAGGTGCCGCAGTGGATGATCGGGAAGTAGCCCGTTTCGTATGCGGCGGCGAAGTTGCGCATCGCGACGGCCGCCTGCGCGGCGGCGTTCGAGGTCGCGGAGGCGTAGTAGTTCCACGCGGTGCACGACGTCTGGTCCTTCGGGTCGATGTAGTCGAGCCCGAGCTTGCGGATCACCCAGAAGATCGACGTCGAGTAGCCGGGGATGTGACCGCACTGACCGCAGGACTTGTGATGCCAGGTCGGCTGACGCGGAACCTTCTTGGGCCGGCCGTACTTGGTGGGAACCTCGATAGCGTCGTCCGGAACGCGCTGGATGATCCACTCGCCCTCTTCCTCGAGCTTGAACAGCTCGTCGTGGAAGTCTTCGGGCGCGCGCTCGGGGTCCCGCTCGAACTTCGCCTTCTTGCTCAGAATCTCTTCGACAGGAATCGGCATGCCGGCCTCCTCAGTGACCGTTGCTCGTGACGGGCGAAGTGTCGTAGTCCGCGTCCTCGAGCCGGTCTTCCATCATTTCTTCGAGGATCATGTGCAGGTTCGAGTCGACGTCCTTGATCATGTCCAGCGCGCCGGTGGCGTGCCAGATGACGTAGAGCTCCATGATCGTCTTCGGCTCGATCGCCCAGCCGGTGGATGTGGTGTGCAGCGTCTCCGGCGGAAGCATGCGGCGCCACAGTTCGAGCTGATCGGAGACCTCCTTGACCTGCGGGCCCCAGTCGGGGAATGCGTCGGGCTGGAGCATGTCCGGCGAAACCTGCGTGCCGGTGCCCATAATCTTGTAGATGATGCGCGTGTAGCCTTCGAGCGCTTCCTTCGCGGTCGCCATCCCGTTGTTGATCGCGACCTCGCGCATGATGGTGATGATGCCGCCCGGGTTGTTGCCTCGCGGGCAACGCAGACACGAGAAGCACTGGGAGCACTCCCAGATGTCGTCGTTCATCTGCTCGTAGATCTGCTCGACGTCCTCGCGCGCGGTCGCCTGCGCGACGCGGCGGGGCGAGAAGTCGTAAAAGCGGGCCGACGGACAGGCCGCGACGCAGATCCCGCATTCGTAGCAGCCGTAGAGGTAATCCTCGTAGCGGGGGTCGGCCTTCACTTCCTCGAACAGACGCGCCTTCTCCTCGTGGGGAACGTCGTCGTAGCGGCCTTTTTGAATCTTGTGCGCTGGATGAGCGGTCAGGGCCACGGAGTCCTCCGTTAGAACGAGATCACGGCGTCGGATTCGGTTGCCATGTTGTTGAAGGCGGCGCCGCCGATCATCTTCACGCCGTCGATGAGGTCGCCCATGGTCATGTCGTGAAGGTCGAGGCTCGGCTGACATACGTAGAGATTCACACCGACGTCGAGCGCCTGATCGATGAAAAAAGACAGCGGCTGCCCGCGGTCGCCTTTCGGCCCCATCTTCTCGGCGGTGCCCTTCCGCAGAAGGGTCGGGCCGTTCATGGTGAAGTAGATGGACACCTCGTTCTCCATGGCGGCCGCGGCGGCAGACAGGAAGAACGGCGTCGCGCAGCGCTCCGGCGACTCGACGCCGTGGGTCATCACGTAGAGGATGCGCTTGACGTCGTCGTCCACAACGCCCCCCTACTTCGTTCGACGCACCCAGAAGGTGAACACGTCACCCTCCGCGGTGTGATCGACCATCTCGTGCCCGGTGTTCTTCACCCAGGCGTCCATGTCGGGCTCCGCGCCCGGATCGGTCGCCTGCATCTCGACGATCTGGCCGACGTCGATCTCCTTGATCGCCTTGGAGAGCTTGATCACCGGCAAAGGACAAAGGAGCCCCTTCACATCGAGGACCTTGTCCGCCTGGACGCGACTTGCCACAGGCCTCACCCCTCCCGTTCCGCGCCCTGTTTCGTGCAGGAACGCAAAGCCATATGACCATATTCGAATGTTGCGGTCAAGGGTTTCTCGTGATGATTTGTCCTGATTCTGACTCAGGAAATCGGACGAAAGCACAGCCCCCGGCCGGCCGCCTAACGCTTTGGGAAGTCCGCCTTGAGCGCGAGATCGGCGGGCGCCATCTTGGGCTCGACGAACCGGAACCGGTTCAGAAGAGCGGTCCCGTGCTCGCGACAGAACTGCCACGCCGGAGCCTCACCGATCCGGCCGGTCATCTCGATCAGATGAAGGCTCGCCGTATAGGTCAGCGGCTCTCCGCAGATCGCGCATTCGTCGGCGCGATCCGGCTCGCCGATCTCCGAGCGGAGCGCGGCCCAGCACACCCGGCACAGCAGCGGCTGATCGTCCCGGAGCAAGGGGTCCCCCGGATGGATGAACAGCCTGATGGCCCCGGCATCCCCCGGCTCGAGCCAGGCCGATCCCGCCAAGAGACGGCCACAGAAGTCGCAGCGAAGATCCGAGATGGTCATGGCGCGCAAGCCTAGCGGGCGAGGACGGCCGAGCGGGCAAGATCACTGGATCGAGGGATCGACGATCCCCCGGCCACATCCCCGGACCCCTTGTCCCGGTCTGAACGGAGTGCAACAATCGCAAATGCGAATGTTCGAATGTCGGGGAGGGGCATGCCGAAGGGACCAGGACCGGCGAAGGCAGCGTCCGGAGGGCGCACGGTCCGCTTCGCCCGGCGCAAGGAAGAAGGGCTCGCGGCCCTCGTCCACCAGACCATCAAGGTTCAGGAGGAGGAGCGCCGGCGCGTCGCCACCGAGATCCACGACGGCGTTACCCAACAGCTCGTCTCCATCTGGTTCCGGGTGCACGCCTGCCAGCGCCTTTTGGAGCGCGGCGAGATTCCCGCTGCCGTTTCCGAGCTCGCCACGATGAAGCAGGCCATCGACGAGACGCTG
>DATLFO010000132.1:0-7195 GCA_035541035.1 Actinomycetota bacterium | reverse complement strand
GAAGAACAGCACGCGATCTGCCACCTCGCGCGCAAACCCGATCTCGTGCGTCACGACGATCATCGTCATGCCGGTGTTCGCCAGCTCCTTCATCACGTCGAGCACTTCCTTGATCATCTCCGGGTCGAGCGCGGAGGTCGGCTCGTCGAAGAGCATCACCTTCGGCTGCATCGCGAGCGCACGCGCGATCGCGACACGCTGCTGCTGACCTCCCGATAGCTGCCCGGGGAACTTGCGCGCCTGCTCGGGGATCTTCACGCGTTCGAGCATCTCCATGGCGATCTGCTCGGCCTCGGCCTTCGGCCGGTGACGCACCTGACGGGGCGCGAGCGTGATGTTCTCCATCACGGTCAAATGCGGGAACAAGTTGAACTGCTGGAAGACCATGCCGACCTCGCGGCGGATCTCCTGGATCTTGCGCACGTCGTCGCTCATCTCGACGCCGTCCACGACGATGCGGCCGCGGTCGTGCTTCTCGAGGCGATTGATGCAGCGGATCAGGGTGGACTTGCCCGACCCGGACGGCCCCATCACCACGACAACCTCGGTCCGCTCGACGGTCACGTCAACGGCCTTGAGCGCCCGGAAGTCGCCGAACCACTTCTCGACGCTGTCGCATACGATCATGGGCTCATTCATCGCTCTCCGACTCCGAGTCTGGTTTCCATCCGCTGGCTCGCGCGAGACATGCCGTAGGCGCCGACCCAATAGATGAAAGACGCGAACACCAGCGTCTCGGCGTGCAGGCCGAGACCGAGGAACTCCGGCTGCTTGGTGACCTGCTGCGCGACGCCGAGCAGCTCGGTCAAGCCGATGAACCCGACCAGGGACGTGTCCTTGAACAAGCTGATGAACTGCCCGACGATCGCCGGCAGCACGGCACGCAGCGCCTGCGGAAGCACGATGCGCCGCGTGATCGTCACCGGCGAAAGCCCCAGCGCCTGCGCGGCCTCGATCTGTCCTTTCGGAACGGCCTGAAGCCCGCCGCGTACCACCTCGGCGAGGTAGGCCGCGGTGAAGAGCACGAGCGCGACGAGCGCCCGGGTGACCAGCGTCGGGATCTCGGCTCCCGGCGGGAGGAAGAACCCTAGAATCAGGAACGCCATGAACAGCAGCGTGATCAGCGGCACGCCGCGAATCAGCTCGATGTAGCCGACGCAGAGCACGCGGATCGCGGGGAACGAGGAGCGCCGCCCGAGCGCGAGCAGCACGCCGATCGGAAACGACAGGGCGATGCCGGCCGCCGCAAGCGCCATCGTCAGCAGCAGCCCGCGCCACAGTGAGGCGCCCGAGCCGCCGGGGCCGGCGACCAGCACGTACGCCACGACGAGGGTGACGGCCAGCGCGACGCCCGTCCATCGGCCGATCGGCTGCGGCAGCGCCGCCCCGGCGATCCGCCCGCCGAACCCCGCCAGAAACAGCGCGGTGATCAAGCCGGCGGTGACGGCACTGCCGCTGAGCACGATGATCGCGACGGCCAGCAGCGCGGGCGGCCAAAGCGGCTTGAGCGACTGGCGCAGTGGCTGCGGTGTGCGCTCCGCGATGCGGCGCCGCCCGCCGCTCCCCCACCGGAGCCCGGTCACGACGGCCAGCAGCATCATCGCGACCCAGATGCGCCAGATCTCATCGCGGGGGAAGAACCCGACCATGAAGTTCGTGAGGTTTGCGCGCACGATGCTCCATTGCGCCGTGACGAAAACGAACCGCGCCGTGCGCACCACGGCCCACATGATGATGGCTCCGAACACGACGGTGAGCACGCTGTTGAAAGCGTTCGGGAACAGATTTTCTTTGATCCATTCCCGAGGCGAGCGGGCGTGCACCGGCGGTCGCAACGCCTCGTTTGGGATGCGCACGGTCTCTTCGGGCAGCGCGGTCATCGGGTCGTGAGCGTCATGCGCCGGTTGACGGTGTTGGTCACGAGCGAGATGGTGAGCGAGAACACCAGATAGACGGCCATCAGCAGCACGATCGACTGCGGCGCCGGGTTCCCTTGGCTGACGATGATGCCGGTGACGCTGGCGACGTCCGCGTAGCCGATGAAGACCGCCAGCGACGAATTCTTGGTCAGGTTCAAAAACTGGTTCGCGAGCGGCGGGATCATGATGCGAAACGCTTGTGGCAGCACGACGAAGCGAAGCCGTTGAAAGTCGGTCAGCCCCAGCGCGGTCGCCGCCTCACTCTGGCCACGCGCGACGGCCAGGATGCTCCCGCGCACGATCTCGGCGATGTGGCTGGCGGTGTACACGACCAGGCCGACGAGCATCGCCGCGAACTCGGGCGGCATCCGGATACCGCCCGCGACGACCAGCCCGTCCCGGACCGGCAGCGAGAAGGCAACCGGACGGCCGAGCACCAGGTAGGCGGCCCCGGCCACGACGAAGAAAACGCCGGCGAACCAGAGCACGCGATGATGGGGCTCGCCCGTGCGATCGAACCGGCGCGTCCGCATCCATGCCACGGCCGCGCCGGCGACGAACCCGGCCACCACGAACAGGGTGAACAAATTCGCGGCGCCGGCATCGCGGAGCGACGGGAGCACGGCGCCGCTGTTGGAGATCACCGCCGCGCCGAACCACTCCGACGCCTGCTGGATCGGCGGAAGGCGCAGCACCACCGCGATATAGAAGAAGATGATGATGACCAGCACCGGGATGTTGCGCAGCGACTCGACGTACACCGCGGCGGCCTTACGCACGAGCCAGTTGCGCGACAGACGGGCGACGCCGACGACGATGCCCAGAAACAGCGCGAAGACGATGCCGATCAGCGAGAGCACGGCGGTGTTTCGGATGCCGACCTTCAGCGCGTCGAGCACCGAGTCGGTCGACCGGAACGAAGTGTCCGCGATCGCGAACCCGGCGGGCTGGGACAGGTATCCGAAGTCGGTGCGGATGCCTTGACGATCGAGGTTCGACGTGAGGTTGCCGACGAGATACAGGCCGAGCCCGGCGACGATGCCCACGACCAGGACCTGGAACGCGATGCGCAGGACCCGGACGTCACGCCAGGGCGGCGGCCGGAGTCCGGCCCCGTCCGCCGCCCTTTCGCGCTCCAATCGGATCCTTAGCGATACGGCGGGGCGTACAGGAGCCCGCCGTCCGTCCACAGGGAGTTCACGCCGCGAGGCAGGCCGAGCGGCGTTTCCGGCCCGACGTGCGCAGTGTAGATCTCCGCGTAGTTTCCGACCTGCTTGACCACTTGATAGGCAAAGTCGGCCGGCAAGCCGAGCCCCGCGTCGAACGGATCGGCGCCGGACGGCGTCACGCCGAGGAAGCGCTGCACCTCGGGATCGGTCGAGCTCGACTTCATCTGATCGACGTTGGCCTTGGTCAGGCCGAACTCTTCGGCGGCAATGGTCGCGATGGTCGCCCAGTTCACCGCGTCGAACCACTTCGTGTCACCGTCGCGGACGACAGGACCGAGCGGCTCCTTCGACAGCGTCACGTCGAGGATCCGCAGTCCTTCCGGCCCGCCTTGCGCAGCGGGGAAGTTCGACCGGATGCCCGCCAGCTGCGACTTGTCGGACGTCCATCCTTGGCACCGGCCCTGGATGAAGGCCTCACGAAGCGTGTCGTTGTCCTGGAACGACAGCGGCGTGTAGGTGATATTGCGGCCACGGAACTGCGACTCGAGATTGGTCTCCGTCGTCGTGCCCTTCAGAACGCAGATGGTGGTGTTTCCCATGTCCTCGAGCCGTTGATACTTGCTGTCGGCGCGGACCATCATGCCTTGCCCGTCGTAGAACGTCGTCGCCGCGAACGCCGCACCTTCGCTGCCGTCGCGCTTGGCCGTCCACGTCGTGTTGCGAATCAGCACGTCGATCTCGCCCGACTGTAGTGCCGTGAAGCGCTGATCGGCGGTCAGGGGCTTGAAGGTCACCTTCGTCGCGTCCCGAGCACCGCTGCCGCCACGACGCGGCAGAATTCGATGTCGAAGCCCGAGAAGTTGCCTTGCTGGTCGACGAAGCCGAATCCCGGCACCTGGTTGTTCACGCCACACAGAACACTGCCGCGGTTCTTGATCCGGTCGAGCAGGCCTTGCGTGCCTTGCTGGCCCTGATCGGTGCTCTCTCCGTTGCTTGTGCACGCGGCCGCGACGAGCGCGAGCGCCATGAGCGCGGGAATGATTCGGGACAGTCGCCGTCCGTTCATGCTTCACCCCTTCCGCGTGGCGGCGGCCCAAACGGAGTGCGCCGTCACGGAGTAGCTGATCCGGCTATGCGCTTTCCTGATTCTGTCAGCCTAAGTTTGGCTTCGAGGGGTGTCAAGGAATGCACCACTCCGGTATACGGCGTCCTCACCGCTGCGGATTCTCAGCGTTCTGGCAGGGCAAGCTCGATGAGACGATCGATCAGCGCCGCGTACGGAACACCCGATGCTTCCCACAATTTGGGGTACATGGAGATGGGTGTGAAGCCGGGAATCGTGTTGATCTCGTTGAGGAAGACCGCGCCGGTCGCCTCTTCGTAGAAGAAGTCCACGCGGGCCATCCCGCGGCATTCGACCGCCGCGAACGCCTCGATCGACAGGCGGCGGATCTGATCCGAAACCGAAGACGGAACCTGCGCAGGAACGATCGTGCGGCTCGCCTCTTCGATGTACTTGGCTTCGTAGTCGTAGAACTCGTGCGCACTCACGATCTCACCGACGACGCTCGCTTCGGCATCGTCGTTGCCGAGCACCGCGCATTCCAGCTCCCGTGCGGTCGCGGCCCGTTCCACGATCGCTTTGTCGTCGTAGCGAAGCGCGAGCCGCAATCCCTCACGCAGATCGTCCTTCGTCTTGCATTTCGCCACGCCGACGCTGGACCCGAGGCGGGCGGGCTTGGTGAACGCCGGCAGCCCGATCTGGTCGAGCGCGAGGTCCACGCAGCCCTGCTCGTTGCGGCGCCGGTCGGATTCATGGACGTGGATCCACGGCAGCAGCGGCAGCCCGCGGGCGGCGAACAGCCGTCTTTGCATCTCCTTGTCCATCCCGAGCGCGCTCGCGAGGACTCCGGCGCCCACGTAGGGCACTCCGGCCATCTCGAGCATGCCTTGCAGGGTGCCGTCCTCGCCGAACGGTCCGTGCACGAGCGGGAACACCACGTCAACACCACCGAGCCCGTCACCGGACTCGGCCGTCAGCCCGCCGCTCGGGCGCAGCGCGAGATCCGTTCCGGCCTCGTCCACCATCGGCAGCGACCCCTTGGGCGCCTCGAGCTGTTCCGGACCGCGCTCGGGGAGGATCCACCGGCCGGCCTTCGTGATCGCGATGGGAAGCACTTCGTACTTGTCGCGATCGATCGCCTCGATGACGCAGCGCGCGGACACGACCGACACCTCGTGCTCGGCCGAACGGCCGCCGTAGACGATCGCGACGCGAATCTTCGGGCTCATGACCGCGACAGACTACCGCCGGGAGCGCGTGCGCGCGACGCGCTCATCCGAGCGCGCGATCGAAGTCCGCGATGAGGTCTTCGGGATCCTCGATTCCGACGCTGACGCGGATCAACCCGTCGGTGATTCCGCCCGCCCGGCGCTGTGCCGCGCTCAGTTGCGTGTGCGTGACCGAGGCGGGATGCACGACGAGGGTCTTGGTGCCGCCGAGGGAGGCGGCGGGAGCGGCAACGCGTACACGCTCGAGGAAGGCCCGTCCGGCCTTGCGTCCGCCGGTGATCTCGAACGCGAGCATTCCGCCGAAGCCGCGCGGCATGAGCTGCTTGGCCAGGGCATGCTGTGGGTGCGACGGCAGACCGGGATAGTGGACCGCCTTCACGCCGTTGCGATTCGCCAGATAATGAGCCAGCGACAACGCGTTGCCGCAGATGCGCTCCATTCGAAGGGAGAGGGTCTGGATGCCGCGCAACGTCAGCCACGCCTCCATCGGGGCGAGCGTCGCGCCGTACTCCATCGCATCGGTGCGGATCGCGGCGATCGCCTTCGCGGAGGCCGCCACGACGCCTGCGGTGACGTCGGAGTGACCGCCGAGGTACTTCGTGGCCGAATGCACGATGATGTCGGCCCCGTGGTCGGCGGCCTGGATCAGATAGGGCGACGAGAAGGTCGCGTCGACGATCATCGTCGCCTTGCCCGCCCGCGCGACCACGGCCAGGGCGTCGAGATCGGCCACGAGCATAGTGGGATTGGCGATCGTCTCGACATAGAGCACCTTGGTCCGGCTGGTGAACGCGGCTTGGACCTCGTCGAGGTCCGCTGGCTCGATGAAGGATACTTCGACACCCGCTCGCGGCAGGATGTGGTTGAGCAGCCCGAAGGTTCCACCGTAGAGATGCTTCGACGCCACCACGTGATCGCCCGCGCGAAGAACGGACGTGAGGGCGCCGTGGATCGCGGCCATGCCGCTCGCGAAGCATGCGGCGGCCTCCGTGCCCTCGAGCGAGGCGACCACGCCGGCGAGCGCGTCCACGGTGGGGTTGGCCCATCGCGAATACAGGTAGCCCCCGGAGATCTTCGATTGCGCGACCGCCGCGAAATCGTCGATGTCCTCGAAGGCGAACGTGGCCGCCTGGTAGATGGGCGGCGACAACGGCTCTTGCTCGACCGGCCCGGGGCTTTTCAAGCCGTGCACGGCGCGCGTGGTGAATCCGAGCGGCGGGTTCTGTCGTTTCGGCAACGCAGGCCTCCTACCAGGAATGGATGTCGTTCAACGCCTTGTTGAGCACGTGCCACGGCAGGTTTCCGCCCGACAGGATCGTCCCGACGGTCCGCCCGGCGAGCCGCTCACGCTGCTGAACGACGGCGGCGACGCCGGCCGCGCCCGCGCCTTCCGCGAGGTTGTGCGTCTTTTCGAGCAGGAGCAGGATGCCGCGCCGCATCTCCTCCTCGGACACGGTCACGATGTCGTCCACGTAATCTTCGACCATCCCGTACGGGAGCACCGGCGGCTCCCGAACCGCGACGCCTTCGGCGAACGTCGTGGAGGGTGGCACCTCGAGGCGATGGCCTTCCTTGCGCGACAAGGCGAAGGCCGCGAGCCGCTCGGCCTGCACTCCGATGACGCGCACCTCGGGCTTGAGGGTCTTGGCGACGAGCGCGGCGCCGGCGATGAGCGTCCCGCCGCCGATCGGGAAGACGATCGTATCGATGCCCGGCTCGTCTTCGAACATCTCGAGCGCGGCCGTCGCGTGCCCGGCGATGATCAGCGGGTCGTTGTGCGGATGAAGGAACGTCGCGCCGTGCTCTTCCGCCATG
>DATLFO010000131.1:0-2325 GCA_035541035.1 Actinomycetota bacterium | reverse complement strand
CGTCACCGGCATCACCTACCGGCATCCGTCGCTGCTGGCGACCGAGGCCGTCACCGTCGATCACATCTCGAACGGCCGGCTCGAGCTGGCGGTCGGCGCGGCATGGCACGAACCCGAGCACAGGCGTCTCGGACTTGAGTTCCCGCCCGCCGGCGAGCGGGTAGACCGGCTCGAGGAAGCCGTGCAGGTCATGCGCGCGCTGATGACCGAAGACGCCCCGCGTTTCGAAGGCCGTCACTTCCGCCTCGAAGGCGGCTACAACCCCAAGCCGGTTCAGCAGCCGCATCCGCCGATCTGGATCGGCGGGCACGGCCCGCGCATGGTTGCGCTCGCGGCGCGTCACGCCGACGTGTGGCACACGTTCGGCCGCCCGGACGACCTCAAGCAGCGCAGCGAGATGCTCAGCCGCCACGCCGAGACGGCCGGACGCGATCCGTCCTCGATCGTCCGTTCGACCGCGCTGAGCCTGTCGCAGACGATGGCCGAGGTCCGTGCCGATGCGCAGGCCAAGGCCGACGCCGGCTTCACGTATCTGACGATCGGCTGGCCGAGCGAAGGCCGTGAGCGTCTCGACGAGTTCATCGGTGCCGCCATGGCCGACGTCGCCGCGATGTAGCGCGCTCCGCCAGCGAATGGACCCTGCGAGTGTTTACTCGTAGAGTTAACGGTCGTGGAGTATCGGGTCGAGCAGCTGGCCGCGGCGTGCGACGTAAGCGTCGACACCGTCCGCTTCTATCAGGCCAAAGGCCTGCTGACGCCGCCCCGGCGCAGCGGGCGCGTCGCGCTGTACTCCTCCGAGCATGCCGAGCGGATCCGCCGCATTCGAAGCCTGCAGAAGAAGGGCCTGACGCTGCAAGCCATCGAGCGCGTCGTGAGCGGCCGGCTGGGCCGGGCCGACCAGGATCTGGCCGCCGCCGTCGCCTCCGCGCAGGCCGAGGGCGACGCCGAGGAGTTCATCTCGCTCGAGGAGCTCGCCGAGCGGTCGGGCGTGCCGGCGCCGCTGCTCGCATCCATCGAGCGTGAAGGGCTTCCGATCGGCCGCGAGATCGACGGCGAGACGCGCTACGCCGCCTCCGACGTCGAGTTGGTCCGCACGGGCTTGCGGCTTCTGTCGGCCGGGCTCCCGCTCGGCGAGCTGATCGCGCTCGCGCGAGCGCAGAACGACGCGACGCGTGCCATCGCCGAGGAGGCCGTGCGGCTGTTCGACGAGTACGTGCGCACGCCGATCAAGCGGTCCGCCTCGTCCGACGAGGAGGCGGCCGAAAAGCTCGTCGCCGCCTTCGGCGAGCTGCTGCCGGCCGTCACCGCGCTCGTCGCGCACCACTTCCGCCGCGTGCTGCTGCAGGTCGCCGAGGAGCACATCGAAAAGACCGGCGACGCAGCCGAGATCGCCGCGACGCGCGAGCAGTCGCGCCGGCGCCTGGAGGCCGCATGGCCCGGCGAGTGAAGCCGCTGCCGGCGGGCGAGGAGAAGGCACGCGCGGTGCGCGGCATGTTCGACGCGATCGCGCCGCGCTACGACACCGTCAATCGCATCATGACCTTCGGCATGGATCGCGGCTGGCGCCGCCGCGCCGCCGCGACGCTGGGGCTGGACCGGGGCGCAACCGTGCTCGACATTGCCTGCGGCACCGGCGACTTCTGCGTCGAGATCGAACGCCGCGGGTGGCGCGCGATCGGGCTCGACTTCGCCGGCGAGATGCTCGCGCGCGCCAAGGAACGCGGCGTGCCACGGCTCGTGCACGGCGACGCGCTCGCGCTGCCCGTCGCCGACGGCTCGGTGCGCGGCATCACCTGCGGGTTCGCGCTCCGCAACGTCAGCGACCTTGGACGGCTGTTCGATGAGATGGCGCGCGTGCTCGAGCCGGGCGGCCGCATCGCGCTGCTCGAGACCGCCGAGCCGCGCAACGTTGTGCTGCGCGCCGGTCACGCCGTGTACTTCAAGCGCATGGTTCCGCTGATCGGCGGACTGCTGTCGAACCGCGACGCCTACGCGTACCTGCCACGCTCGATCGTCTACCTGCCCGATCCCGCCGAGATGCTCGGCATGCTCGAGCGCGCGGGCTTCACCGAGGTCTCGCGCATCGCGCCCGGCGGCGGCATCGTGCAGATCCTGGTCGGGACACGCGCGTGAGGCTCGCGGCGGACGGGCTGCACGTTCGCGCCGAGCAGATCGAGGCGGGCGACCTGCTTCCGTACTGGCAGCCCGGCGGATTCTTCTTCGAGCGCGAAGGCGAAGGCATCGTCGCGTTCGGCGCCGCGGCCACGATCACCGTCCCTCCGTCGGCCACGCAGGTCGCCGACGCGGCGGCACGCGTGAGCGAGA